>NZ_JAJDJW010000022.1:10880-54626 GCF_020567645.1 Enterococcus sp. CWB-B31 | reverse complement strand
ACTTTTGATGTGGTGGTCGGGAAACCAACTTCATCTTATCAGTTTAGGAGGCTTTTTTACTACCACGCTGGAAGCTCTCAAGAACCCCCAGCATAGCTGGGGGTTTTCAGAACATACAAAAAAAGGGTCTCAGACATTGGTATGTCTCGGACCCTTAAAATCGAATAAACGGTGTTCCAAAAACAACACTTTCGATAATAAGCCGAAAGTGTTGAGAATTACTATTTTGTTAAAAAATAGATGTTTCCTCGTGAGACACTCGTCACAGTTTAAGTCATATAAGTGATGAACAATATCTACTTGATCATAGAAAATTTGTAGAGCACCAAGTAGGAAGCCGCATAAGAACGCCTTGCCTTGCATCTGCAATTACTCGATGCATACAGCAACTGTGACAAGTAACCACAGGAGTACCCTGAATTAAGATTGATATTCAGTTTACGTTTCCTCTGCCGTTACTCACCGCATGGAGAAGCTTTGTAACAGCCTCTTTTCTCATCTTTTCAAATAAAATAGTACATAAAAATACTGGCAATATTGAAATAAATCAGTACACTGGTTAAATCACTCAAGGTCGTAATGAAAGGTCCGCTTGCTACAGCAGGATCGAAGCCTAGCTTGTCCATCAGCATAGGAATCAGACTTCCTGCAAGATTTGCAACAGTAATTGCACAAAGCATCGCCATACCAATGACAAAACCAAGCGGGAAGTTTTGTTTCCAGACACCAACAACAATGAATATTGTCAAACCAGTAATCGCTCCGGTGACAAGCCCTGTCAGCACTTCACTCACAATTAGACGACCAAAGCTGCTGTCTTTCTCATCATTTACAGCCAGACGCCTTACCGCCACCGCCAAAGATTGAGTCCCTGCATTCCCTGCTGTTCCTGTGATTAATGAAATGAATACAGCCAAAATACTGGCTTCACTAACAAGCTCTTCATAATGACTGATTAATGTCGCTGTGGACATCCCAAGAAAAAGCAATGTGATCAGCCAAGGCAGTCTCTTTGAAGCTGCTTTAAATGGATTTTCACTGACTTGTTCAACGTCAACCCCAGCCAAACCGGAATAATCGCTGGCAGCTTCATCATCAATGACATCAATAATATCATCAACTGTGACAATACCAAGCAAGTGATCGTCATAATCAATAACCGGTAGTGCCAGAAAGTCATAGTCCCTAATAGTTTGGGCAACATCCTCCTGGTCATCTCCTACATGAACAGAAATTACCCGTTCATTCAAAATCTCACTAATTAGAGTATCATCTTCATTAATAATTAAATCACGTAGAGAAATTACTCCGACCAGACGGTTATCCTGATCCACTACATAAACATAGTAAATAGTTTCTGCAACATCTGCCTGTGTTTTCAGAACGTACATTGCAGATCGAACCGTTTGATTGGCAACAATTGATACATATTCAGTGGTCATTATTGAGCCGGCAGTATCATCTTCATAATGCAGCAGTTCCTTTATTTCACTGGCATCTTCTGTACTCATCAAACTTAGATATTTTGCTTTCTGACTTTTATCCAGCATGTTCAGCAGGTCAACTGCATTATCCGTATACATCTCTGAAAGCATTTCTGCTGCATAACCTGGACGCATCTCAGCAATATAATCTTTCATGTCCTCATTATCTTCTTCTATCACATCAAACATGTCTGCCAGTTCTTTTGGAGACAGATAATTGTATAGCTGTTTACGCTGCTTCGCTTCAAGAGATTGGTAGAACTGTCCCTGCTCATAGATATGAAGGGATAAAAACAACTCTCTAAATTCATTCATCTGCTCTTCTTCCAAGAAAGTAAGCAAATTATCAAATTGTTCCTCTATTTCCTGTCCTTCATTCATTCCTGCAACCTCCTGTTCTACCTTATTTCAATAATTCTTTTCATGTCCTCCGCAACTGGAGAATCAATCCTCATTTTTTCCTGTGTAAATGGATGAATAAAACTCAACTGACTGCAATGAAGCGCCTGCCTTCTTATACCTAAATCCATGGAACCGCCGTACATTTCATCACCCAGCAGCGGACAGCCAATGCTTTCAAAATGAACACGGATTTGATGGGTTCTTCCAGTATGAAGCTGAATTTTTACAAAAGCTGAATCTTTCAGCTTTTCAGCCAGCCAGTACTCTGTTTTAGCGTATTTACCATTCTCTGATACCATCCTTTTTAACAAAGAGGACGTATCTCTGCTGATCGGACCAATAATCTCTTCATGTTCAGCTAAAGAATGGACAGCTCCTCCTACAAGAGCATAATAAATCTTAATAACTTGCTTTTTGCGCAGCTGCTGATCAAGGAGCGCATGAGCAAAACCATGCTTGGCAAACAACATGACTCCCGAAGTATCCCGATCCAAACGGGTGACAATATGAACGATCTGATCCGAATACTTCATCCGCTTATAATAACCCTTCACCTGATTTGCCATGGTTTCACTTGTATGATATTGAGAAGGAATAGATGCTATTCCAGCTGGTTTATTTACTATTAAAAAATGTTCATCTTCAAATAGAATATCTAGTCTCCCCTCCGAAGGAAGCATTGTTTCATGCTCTCCTTCGTCTGGGATAACGATCTTCAGCTGATCACCGAACGAAAGCTTAAATAAAACATTTTCCACCCGATCATTCACAGTAATTCGTCCGCCTTGAAATTTTATTTTCGCCAGCAAACCTTTTGAAACACCCTGCTCTTTCAAAAAAGACTTAATTTGCCGAGACTCTTCCTTCTTGTAAACCCATTGAAATTCCATAAATTATCTAGTCCTCGCTAATAAATGCATCCTTGACTCTATTCCAAAAATGCGTATGCTTATAGGAAGCAAAATGTATCCGTTCATCAGCAATGCGATATTGGATGGTATCCACCTCTTCCTGATATATATCTAACTGATCTACAGTAATCATATAATCACCGCGTTCCTTCAAAACAATCGTCACCCATTCTTTACTGGCAATTACCATAGGGGAGCCCAATGTACGAAAAACCCGATTATTTAATGAAGCAATTTCTGCCAGCTGAAAGGCATTAATACTTGGATGAATCACAGCTCCGCCTACACTCTTGTTATAGGCAGTCGAACCTGTAGGTGTAGAAACTGATAACCCGTCGCCTCTAAATCGCTCAAACAGATCATCCTTAATATAGATATCTGCTACCATTGTTCGATTAGAACGTTTAATGGTGGACTCATTTAGTGCTAAAAAATGCTTATCAGGCTGATCATCTCTAAAGCTGATTTTTACATCCAATAAAGGATAGCTGATACTTTTTTCCTGAGACATCAGCAGACTCTCTACAAGCTCTTCCAGTTCATAATCGCGCCAGTCTGTATAAAATCCTAAATGTCCGGTATGGACACCAAGAAATCTCACACTGTTCAACAGGTGACTGAAACGGTGGAAAGCTGAGAGCAACGTACCATCCCCTCCGATGGAAATAACCAGTTGAGGTTCTTGATTCGTTACTTCAATATTTTCCCTCTTTAAAAGTACCAAAAGCTCTTCAGCAACCTTTTTTGATTTATCTTCATTATTATGAACGATCGCCACTTTCATGATCTGCCCCCCTTCCTCCTTAAATTAATACAGTTTCAAATTCTCTACTATGTATAGTTAAGAAGTATTTGAAAAATTTTTTTATAAATTCTTTTTTATGGCTGATCTTCTTTGTAATAGCTTCTTTTATTTTTTCCTCTGCCATGAGAAAATAGGTGTTGTGCTTCCTGAATTTCTTCCCGAATATCTGACATTTCTCCATCCAACTGATACGCAGCCTCTGCGGCGCGCTGCAGTCGGGCATTTAATTCTTCTGGAAAGACTCCCTGATACTTATAATTCAAGGAATGCTCAATCGTTGCCCAAAAATTCATTGCCAGCGTACGGATCTGAATTTCTGCTAAAATCCTTTTTTCTCCAGTCACAAGTTGAACAGGATAAACTATAACCAAATGATATGAACGATATCCGCTCTCTTTTTTATTCGTAATATAATCTCTTTCCTGTACAATTTCCAAATCTTTACGATTCCTAATAATTTCGACAACCTGATAAATATCCTCAACGAACTGACACATAATCCGCAGTCCGGCAATATCCTGCATCTCTTCTTCCAAACGATCCATCGGAATCTTTCGTAAGGAGGCTTTCATGAGAATACTGTCTACAGGTTTTACTCGACCTGTCACAAACTCGATGGGGGTATGTCTGTTAAGCTCATTAAATTGTTTGCGTATCCCACGCAACTTGACTTTCATCTCTCCAACAGCTTGTTCATATGGCGCAAGAAAAAGTTTCCAATCTTTCTCCATATCTCTCCCTCAATTCCCTTGAATTTGACCCAATGCCTATTTTACCATAGACCAATTAAAAATAGGATTTTTTATTCTATTATAAGAATTATCTAAAAAGTCAAATAGTTCAATCACTTTTCTTGACGAAACTATGGAAGTTGTGTGAAAATTAGTACGAAGAAGGTGAGTTTCGGATGAGTAAAGATTTAGAAATTGAATACAAAACATTGCTCTCAAAAGAAAACTTTTTCCGAACTGCTGAGTACTTCAAATTTAAGGAAACAGATTTTTTTATTCAGATGAATACCTATTTCGATACGTTCGACTTTCAACTGAAAGAAAGAGCTATTGGTTTAAGAATTCGTACATTGCCTGATAAAGCAGAGGTAACTCTGAAAATTCCTAATACCGTTGGCTTACTGGAGATTACAGATTCTCTGAGTTTTGAACAGGCGAATAAAATGATCCATGCTTTTAAACTTCCTAAAGAAAGTGAAGTATTTCAAAAACTGAAAGAACTAAACATTGATAGTCCATTGCAAGTTATTGGTGAATTAAAAACAAAAAGAGCACAGAAAAAACTTCCCCAAGGTTTGTTAGCTCTCGATGAAAGTTGGTACAATGATACCCATGATTTTGAACTTGAATTAGAGGTTGAGGATGCTGTTACTGGAAAAATAGCATTTAATGAATTGTTAGACACTCTGTCTATTGAAAAAATTAGCGGTCCTAACAAAATTCAAAGAATGATGCTTTCCGCTCCTTCGCACCTCCGGTAGTAAAATAATTGAGCAGATTAGTTTCTTTTATTCTGTTTTTTTGTTAAATTACAAGGATTAGTTCATGTTGCGGAGATTGTCAAAGTGTCGAATTGGAGGAAGTATGAATGATTGAAATTTATTTGTTCGTGAATCCATTAGGGAGTATTTGTCTAGATATTGAAAGAGAGATACTTACATTTGCTCAGGCGGAAAATAGGAAAATTCAATTACGTTTGATCCCTTTGGTGAACATGAAAACAATTGACTTTCTGCTTAAAGTACATGGAATACACCCTAGTGATATTAAAGGAAGAAATCAACTGTTTGAAACAACCTATTCTGCTGCATTAGATTTCAAAGCTGCACAGCTGCAGGGAAAAAAGAAAGGCCGTCATATTCTCCTGAATCTTCAAAGTATGATTACTGAAAGCGGAGTTGGCTATTCACCTGATTTAGCCGAAACCTTGATTGTTGATGCAGGCGGAGATTTAGAAATGTTTAAAAATGATCGTAAATCCAGTTTTGTTAAAGAGTCATTTCAAATAGATCAGCAAATTGCAAGAGAAATGGGAGTTACTCAGCATCCATCTACAGTTATTTATAATTATGCCTGTGATAGAGATTATGGTGTATTAGTGGAGGGAGACATATCCATTCAGCAAATCGAACGATTGTGTGAAACATCCGAAAAAAATTATCTTCATTTTCATGATTCGCTTGAGTTGGCAGACAATAACGAACAGTCCGTTCCAAAAGGACATTTACATTTACTTTAAAAGAAGGAAACAGCCGAATAAATTGCTGCTTCCTTCTTTTATTGTTCATAATCTTTATCCGAGCAGACCCTCTTCTCATTTTAAATCCAGAAGCAGCAATAACAAATTATCTTCGCTTCAGTCAACTATTTTTCTACTCATTTGAATAAAATCTAGTTCTTTTCCAATGTCTCTATCAACTCTTCCAGTTCTGCCAGGCGTGATTCAAATACTTTCATCGCATCTTCTATATAAGCCGGTTTTGTCATATCAACACCTGCTTTTTTCATCACCTCAATCGGATAATCACTGCTTCCGGATTTTAAATAGCTCAAATATTTTTCCAAAGCTTCAGGCTCCTGCTTAATAATCTTGTCTGCAAGTGCAGAAGCAGCGGAAAATCCTGTTGCATATTGATAAACATAGTAGTTATAGTAGAAATGCGGAATTCTAGACCACTCTGAAGCAATCTCTTTGTCCTCAGCGACTTCCGGTCCATAATATTTTTGATTCAATTCTGCATAGTTTTCATTTAAATATTCACTGGTCAAGGGTGTTCCCTTCGCATCCTCAACATGGATAAATTGTTCAAATTCAGCAAACTGAGTCTGACGGAAAATTGTTCCTTTGAAACCATCTAAATAGTGATTTAACACATAGGCCCTTACCCGAGGATCTGCCTCTGTTTCCAAAAGATATTCAGTCAAAATATTTTCATTCGTTGTTGATGCAATCTCTGCAAGGAAAATCGAATAATCTCCGTATACATAAGGCTGATTATTTCTTGTAAAGTAGCTGTGAACACTATGTCCCATCTCATGAACCAGTGTATACAGCTGATCAAGACTGTCATGCCAGTTTAACAAGATATATGGGTACGTATCATAGGCACCTGACGAATATGCTCCGCTGCGCTTTCCCTGATTTTCCACTACATCAATCCAGCGATTATCAAAGGCCTCTTTTACAACATTTAGGTACTCTTCTCCCAATGGAGCCAATGCTGTCACAGCTTTATCTTTTGCTTCTTCATAGGAATATCTTACAGGTGCATCACCCAATATTGGCGTATACATATCGTACATATGAAGCTCCTCAAGATTCAACAGCCGTTTTCTCAGGCTTACATAGCGATGCAATAATGGCAGGTTTTTATTGACTACTTCCAAAAGTGTTTCATAAACACTTTCCGGTATATGATTATTGCTTAGTGCTGCTTCTCTGGCAGAGCTGTAATTTCTGATTTTCGCTTTAAAATTATGTGTTTTTACGTGCGAAGACAAAGTGGATGCAAACGTATTGTTAAACTGTTCATAAACACTGTAAAGTCCTTTAAATGCTGCCTCTCTTACCTTTCTGGAAGTACTCTCCATTAGTTGACCGTAAACTCCATGACTTAATTGAACTTTTTCACCCTTTTCGTTTTCAATCACAGGGAATTTTAAATCAGCATTATTCAAAATGGAAAATGTATTGCTTGAAGCTCCAAAAATTTCACTTGCTCCAGCCAATAAAGCTTCCTTATCCTCAGTCAATACATGGGCGCGACTATCTAAAATATTCTCAATGAAGTGTTTGTATGATTTCAATTCAGGCATTTCTTCAAAATAACCCCATATTTCTTTATCAGTAAGTGAAAGTACTTCCGGCTCAAACCAAGCTACAGCTTCACCAACTTTTGAATATAATGTTGCAGCCCTTGAATATAACGCCTGCTGTTCTGAATTCGCAGTATCCTGATCGTTTTTTAAATGCGCGTACACATAGATCACTTCAATTTTTCTATAGACATCCAGCAGATATTCAATACCAGACAAAAACGCTTTGCTGCCATTTCCAAGCGTTCCTTTTATTTGTTCAGCTTTCGTTATTTCCTCTGAGAGCTGACTATATGCTTTTTCGAAAGCTTCGTCATCTTTAAAAATAGCAGTTAAGTCCCACGTTAATTCAGTTGCAAGTTCTTCTCTTTTTGGTAATTGTTTTGCATCGCTCATATACATTACTCCCTTCATTCATATTATCTATAGTATCATATTTTTAATGGAGTACCAGTCTTTATCACTCGACCAGTACCGAGCTTTTTAAAGGGTGTTTTTGATTTAACTGACAGACTATTTACATTTTCTGTTACAGTAAAAAAATCAGCAGAATAAGGTTCCTGCTTTAGCAAGTCAAAGGTCATTAGACTCTCAATCAAATAGCAAACATACCACTCTATCAAGTCACCTTTAAAAACCAGCGGAAAATCATAAAGGATATCTTGTTTAATGATAAGCTCATACACAGCTTTATAGATATCCAGTTTTGAAATTTTTTGTAGTTTTGCCTTCAGCAGATATTCCCAAATTCGATGACGAAGAATAAATGCAGGTGCCTTGAAAATAAATGTTTGATTGATCGTATAATAAAACCAGGGATGAAGCTCCAGCAAATGTAAGTACCTTTCATAGAAATATGCCTGTTCATTCATAATATTCCGGTCTTTTGCAATCAGCTTTCTAGTAATTGTCCGATAATTTTTACTCATTTCCAGTTTAAGCTGATATCTTCTATAATGAAGTAAAGGCGCTCCGAAATTCCCTTGCAATAGTTCACCTAAATTTCCATAAAAAAATGACCAGCTTCTACTTCCATAATAAAGGTGTTTTTCCGAATCCTCTTCCAAGTGGTAGTGAAAAGCCAGCTGCTCTTTTTTCCAGTCTGCAGACCATATATGGAAGCCCAGTTCTTTTGTATAGTTGCAAAATTGTTTTGTACTGTCCTTTAATCTCTCTGGATTCCACAGCTTGGTCCCGCAAATCCATATCGGCTGATAGCCATGCTTTATGTAAGTAAGTGTCCTTTTCAACATTTTTTCAGGTGCTAATATACTACACTGAATTTCCACTGCCAAGTGACCAATCAGTATATCAGGACGCTGCTTTAAGTCCGGCAGATAAACTTCAAGCTGGTAGTCTATTTTAGATCGAAGACACCATTCTGCCAACGTACGTTTCAGCCATAAATGTTCTTCGGTCTCCTGCTCTCCGGAATATACACACGACTGATTAGACAGATGAGCGAAATGTGGAATTCTTATTTTTCCTATTTTTAAACGAACATGCTGATAACAAATTGGACAGCTAAATACCGTTGCCTTCCAGCCATTTATCTTATCCCGGTCAGTCTGTATCAGCGTGACTAATTTTCCTGTATCAGTTTTTGCAGTCAGCATTATAATCACCTCTGAATATAATACGCAAAAAAATAAGTATCCATCTCCAGTTTCCAATTTTTTTATACAACAAAAAAACCGAATCAGTCGGTTATTAACTGATTCGGTCTGACAAGTTTGTTATTGAAAGTAGTATCTCGTTAATTCTATTGCATTACGTTCCATAATACAACTTCCGTATTCATTAAGAACTTCAGGAGTAACAGATGCTACCTGCCCAAATTCTAGTAATTTTGACCATTCATTCTCCATCTCGTGGACAGAAACTTCATCTAAAAAGAATATAACCTGTAAAAAATATTTTTCTTTATATTTATATAGGTTGGCAAGCATTGTCTTTGCATATATTTCATTAGCCAATTGAATCATTGCATCAAAACTGCTCAATTCAAGAACAAAACTTCGGACACTGTCATCAACCAGATCTTTTGTCTCATCCACATAGCTTGCTTCAAGTTGTTTTCTGATCATCTCACTTGCTTCATCAGAACTTAAGTCATTGAAGCTGCCAATATTAGGAACATCATCAACAGAAGCGTTCTTACTGATGAACAATTCTAAACCATCACTTTTAGGCAGGACCTGAAAAGTAATAGCTTCACTTCCCTGAAACTCATCCTCAATATCCACTTCTTCCAAAATACTGTAGAAAAAGTTTTCTACTTCCTTATGATTCCCCAACAAATCCAGGAAAGTAATCCCACGATCTGCCAAGTCTTCATTACCAATCAATACTCGAATTGTATTTTCATTAATATGTTCCATTTCCATCTGGTTCCACCTCGCTTTTTGCTCAAGTCAGGAAACTACTTCTAGGTTAATTGTATAGCAATCACCTCAAAAGTAAAGAGAAAAGTTCATTTATTTGAAAAATAAACACCAGACATTATAAATTTCATAATAAATAAAGTTACTGTTAACTCTGGAAAAAGTATTTGCCGACAAAAAAAGAGTCCTACACAATTTAACAAGTAAATGTGAACAGAACTCTTTAAAACCTGCAGGAATAAACGGACAGAATCAGTAAGTATCCTGCATTATTTTATTTGTAACTATTTTGGGACTTTGTCCAAACTTCTCAATACCACAATAATTAACTTACAGTTTTATAAACCAGCCATCAATTGTGCCTGGCGTAACTCAAGTTGACGAACGTCTCTTGACAAAAAGCGTCTGATTTCATCTTCGTTAAAGCCAACCTGCAGTCTCTTGTCATCGATCATGATTGGTCGACGCAACAATCCTGGATTGTCTTTAACCAATTCTAATAAATCTTGCAGTGGAAGTTCATCAAGATCCATGTTTAACTTTTGGAAGACTTTAGAACGAGTAGAAATAATTTCTTCTGTTCCATTTTCTGTCATTCTTAAAATTGCTTTCAATTCAGAAATATCTAACGGTTCAGAAAAAATATTTCTTTCTTTAAAAAGAATTTCATGTTCTTGTAACCACGCACGAGCCTTTCGACATGAAGTACAACTTGGGGAAGTATACAGTGTCAACATTGCGCATCACTCCTCTTATGAGTTAGTTATTTTATTTAGAAAAGAAGTTATATTAGATTTCTCTTCCAAATACAGTATACCGAATTTCAAGTGGAAATACTAGAGGATTTTGAAGAAAAAAAATGTTTTTTGTAATTTTCTCTCTATTTATTTTACTAATAAAGTCAAATTAATACCTTTGAGTAATAACGTTATAACATTCCTTATCTTCCTGTAATAATTTTCACAACTATTACAGCTGAAAAAACTGTACTATTATCATCTTTTCAGAGACGAAAGAATTGATATGGGATTTAGTACCTGTCTAAAAACGCTAGTATGCCGATCGATTTAAAGCTAAGTTGGGCTTTTAATCCAAGAAATGTGCTGACAACTATCCAATAGTATTATATATGAGACTGCTGGATAGGAGACGAACAGTCGAAGAAGCGCAGGAGCAAGCTTTTAACCCAAAAATGAATTATTGCTAATTCATCTGATTGTCATTCTGCTGAAACAAGGGGGCTGATTTCGTTTAAAGATTGAATATTTACACATTCAAAGCTTACCGTCTGCATACAGCTATTTCTTTTTGACACATTTATCCCCAGCAGAGCAGTGCATGTCATCCTGCTAACGCTCCTAGATGAGCTAGTCTTTATTCAAAGAACATTTATCGAGGCTTGCGCATACAGCATGTCTTGTATGTCCTTAAGACATACGACGAGCATTCGAAAAAGCGTGGGAGCAAACTCCTGATAAGGATCTAAATTTTAACCCATTTATCTCTATCAGAGTATTGCCTACCATCTCACTAGTTTATTTATCTTAGTGAGACTGGCAATTTCATTAGATGTTTCTACACAAGTGAAACTGACAAAATATCCTCCAATTCTTTGGGTGAATTTTAGCAAATTCAACGGATCGTCGAACACATACCATCCCACTAGATGTTCCTGCAGCAATGGGACTGGCAACTCATTCCCTCCATAGTTTCCAGACACATCCTGGAAAAATTTCTGTTCTTTTCATTTTATTAATTGTATACTGTTTTATATGCGCAATTAAGAAAATAGGGTGGTTAATTATGGAAACAATTTTTTCAGGTATTCAGCCTAGCGGAGTACCAACAATCGGCAACTATATCGGTGCACTAAAGCAGTTCATTAACCTACAGAATGAATATAACTGTTACTTTTGTATTGTCGATGAACATGCAATTACTGTACCTCAGGACCCTCAAAAATTAAGACAGCAGACACGCAGTCTTGCTGCACTTTATCTGGCGGTTGGAATCAATCCTGACAAATCAACAATCTTTATTCAATCTGAAGTTTCAGCTCATGCTGAGGCTGCCTGGATTATTCAATGCAATACAACAATTGGTGAACTGGAACGGATGACACAGTTCAAAGATAAATCTCAAAACAATGGAAGAGCAGGTGTCAGCGCCGGTCTTCTGACTTATCCTCCATTGATGGTTGGGGACATCATCCTTTACAATGCGAACTTAGTTCCTGTTGGAGAGGACCAGAAGCAGCATTTGGAATTGACACGTGATTTCGTAGAGCGTTTTAACAAACGTTATGCACAGCCAAATCAGGAGATTCTTACAATGCCTGAAGTACAAATTGCAAAATATGGCAGCCGAATCATGAGTTTACAAAATCCAGCAAGTAAGATGAGCAAATCAGACAGTAATCCTAAAGGCTTCATTTCCATGCTGGATACTCCAGATGTAATTCGCAAAAAAATTAAATCAGCAGTGACAGATTCTACAGGAATTATTGAATATAATCCAGAAAATAAACCAGGAATTTCAAACCTGCTGAGTATTTACTCCGCTGCAACAAATCGTTCTGTTGACGAACTAGTTGCTTCCTATGAAAATAAAGGCTATGGAGAATTCAAAGCAGATGTTGCAGAAGCAGTTGTATCCCTCCTTTCTCCAATTCAGAAAAGACATCAGGAAATTCTCGCTTCAGATGAATTAGATGACATATTAGACCGCGGCGCAGAACGAGCTCGTTTTGTCGCAAATAAAACATTGCAGAAAATGAAAAACGCAGTGGGGTTGGGGAGAAAAGTCAGAAGAAAATAATAAATAAATAGACAAAAAAATGAGTTTGGAACAGAATTAAAGTTCCAAACTCTCTTCATATCTAAACCCGAATAAACGGCGGGACAAAAGCAAAAATTCTTTTTGCGACGAGTAACCGCAGGAGCAACTCCTTCGGAATTAAGCCGAACTATCCTGAAAATATGAGAAACTACTTTCGGATAGTCCTTCTTAATTCTCGGAGCTGATCGCTTTTGTCCCGACCTCACTTTATCTTTTAAACTGAGCATCATGAAGACGTCGATAATGTCCGCCTTTATCCATCAGCTCCTGATGGGTTCCTTCTTCGAGGATTCCTTTATCACTAACCACAATGATACGTGTTGCATGCTTAATTGTAGCCAGTCGATGAGCAATAATCAGCGTTGTTCTGCCGGCAGCCAGTGAATTCAATGATTCCTGAATAACCTGCTCTGTTTCTGTATCAAGAGCTGATGTTGCCTCATCTAAAATCAGAATAGGTGGATTTTTGAGAAACATCCGTGCAATTGCTACACGTTGTTTCTGCCCGCCGGAAAGTTTTACTCCCCGCTCCCCAATGATTGTGTCCAAGCCTTCAGGAAGTAAATCAATGACTTTTTCCAGATGTGCAAGCTTAACAGCCTGTTGAATTTCTTCCTCCTTGGCATCCAGATTTCCATAGGAGATATTCTCGCGAATCGAACCAGGAAACAGAAAAACATCTTGTTGAACAATACCGATTTGGTTTCTTAAAGATGCAAGAGTCATCTCCCGAATATCCATACCGTCAATTGTAATTTCTCCGCCCGTCACATCATAGAATCTTGGCAGCAAATTACACAATGTTGTTTTACCGGAACCGCTCTGTCCCACGAAAGCCACCGTTTCTCCCTTTTGAATCGAAAGATTAATATGACTTAAAACCTTTGTGGCATCTGCGTATGAAAATGAAACATCTTTATATTCAATATCCCCTGTTAAATGTGTAACCGCAACAGCATTGGGACGATCTAGAATGGTCGGTTTCTTATCCATTTCTTCGGCAAAGCGTTTAAATCCTGCAATTCCCTTTGGATAACTTTCAATCATCGTATTTACTTTTTCAATTGGACGAACGAAAACATTGGCCAGTAGAATAAAAGCAACAAACTCTCCCTGAGTAAGCTCTCCTTTAATAATATAGTACCCGCCAAAAATCAGTGTAAATAAGTTAATTAGACGAATCATCAAATAATTGTAAGCTGAGCTGATCCCCATAATCTTATAAAATAGGATTTTTGACTGTCTATATGTTTGATTTAATCCCTCAAAACGCTCACTTTCGAACGGTTCGTTGGCAAAGGATTGTGTCACTCGAATCCCGCTTACAGAAGCTTCCACTCCTGCATTAAACTCCCCCAGATTATCATAAATTCTGGTATTAACCTTTGTCATTTTCTTATTAAAGAAAATCAGGGCAATTGCAATGAACGGAATTAGTACAAATGTAGCAAGCGCCAGTTTGACATGAAAGCTCAGCATCAGCAGGAATGAACCTAATAAGGTCATAATCGTAATGAAAATATCCTCCGGTCCATGATGGGCAACCTCAGAAATTTCGAATAAATCTGTTGTTAAGCGACTCATCAGTTTCCCCGTTTTCTGATTGTCATAATATTCAAATGGCTGAGTTTGCAAATGCTGATACAGCTCCCTGCGCATATCAGTTTCTATATTGACTCCAAGCTTGTGTCCAAAGAACACAACAATATATTGGAGAATTGTATTGAGAACATAGAAAACAAACAAACCAAAACAAGCCAAGGCAATTAAACGAAAATTTCCTTTCGGCATCAGCTTGTCCAAAACCTGATTAACAACCACCGGAAAAGCCAGCTCTAAAAGTCCAGCCAAAACTGCACAGCTGAAATCCAATAAAAATAATCCCTTATATGGTTTATAATAACTAAAAAAACGTTTTAACATGTCATCGTCCCCCTCCTTTTCACATGCACGCCTCCTATTATACGAAAAGAAAATTTGAGATGCAAAAGAAGTTGGTAAATTTTGTAAAAACATCTGAAAATTTCTTTATTCTGCTGAAAATCGAGAAAATACATCAAAGTCGCCTGATCTCATCTGTGTCCATTTTTTGTACTGTCAAAATACATGCATCGAACCTAACAGCTTCTGTCTTCATAACTTAGGGGGGAGCTGTTTTATTTGTTTAAATCTGCCCTTTCTTATTGTAAATAGCTTAAAATATATTTATTTAAGCCTGAATTTAGTCTATCATTCAAAACCAGCTTTGTTTTTTTTAATAAATCAATTACAATGAAAGAGTTAAATATTTTTCTGAAACTAAAGTGTGTCTGAAAAGTTAGTGGCATTTGAATTTTTCAGTGATTTTTGTTGAAATCAAGGAAGAAAACACAGTTTATGTGGTTCATAAGCGAGTATTTATGACGATGCATTCTATAAAAATCATCAAACTATTCACCGCTTGAGTTTTCAGACACACCCTAATCAAAAGGAGTTGTTTTTGTTGTTAAAGTCCGTTGTGTTTGATGTTGATGATACTGTTTATGACCAGCAGGTTCCTTTTTATTCTGCTGTAAAAAAGATTTTCCCTACATTTCCTAATGAAGAGATACCCAAATTCTATATTCGCTTCCGTCACCATAGCGACAGTGTTTTTGAAAAAACAACTTCTGGTGAATGGTCATTGGCAATTATGCGCTTTTATCGATTAGCTGAATCTCTGAAAGATTTTGGCTGGTCCTCGTTAACAGAAAAAGAAAGCTGCGCTTTTCAACAGGTCTATGAAGATGAATTAGGGAATATCCAGATGCATCCTGAAATCGTTCGAGTGTTTGACTATTTAAAGGGAAAACAGATTCCCTTGGGGATTATTACAAATGGCCCCACTGACCACCAGTACAAAAAGATTAAACAGTTAAAAATCGAAGCATGGATTCCATCTGACAATATCTTTATTTCTCAAAGTACCGGTTTTCAAAAACCTCAAAAAGAAATTTTTGATCTAACTGCGAAACAGATGCAGCTTGATCCTCAGACTGCTCTTTATATCGGAGACAGCTTTGAAAATGATGTCGTTGGTGCGCATAATGCTGGTTGGCATTCTTTATGGCTCAATCACAGATTAAGAGATAAACCAAAAAATACGGAAGCATCCTCTCTAAAAGAATTAACTTCCTTCGATAAACTTTTTGATACAGTTTCCTCCTTCATCTAGTAAAAAAAAAGGGTTGTGACAGAGCTTCTTCATAAGAGCTTGATCCTACACTTCTTATGAATGCTCGACTCATACAAAGACTGGAACACCGTTTATTCGGCTTTAGGGGTACTTATATCACAATCCCTCCTAAAAGTCTTTGTATGTCTCTGCGGTTAGCTACCTTCTATTTAAATTTGAATGTGTAAGCATTCAATCTTTAAACAGAGTCCATCCCCTTGATCCAGCAGAATGCTAGACAGACGACAATCTTTAAAGGTGAAACATTCACCCCATAATTGGAGCAGCTGCCAATTAATAGGAGAGAACAACGCGACATTTTCTGCTGTGTTATTCTCGTGCTGTATGCACGTTTCTTGGATTAGAGTCATAACTTAGGTTTAACTTAGTCAATACACTACCAGAAAAAGTATTCTATTTTTTAACACAAAAGCATTTTTTTATTTGATAATAATTTTTTTCTTCTCGCCTTTAATAGTCAGTGTAAAGCTCAATGATTTTATCTCTTTAGGCAAATTATTTTTAACTGAAATTTCACCATTAGTAAAGGTAAGTCCAGCAAATCCATAGATTAAGCCTAGCCAAGAACCTCCCATATTAGCCGCATGAATCCCATGACTGGCATTTCCTTGATGATCTTCTAAATCCATTATTGCTGCTTCTTTAAAAAATTGATATGCCAGCTCTTTTCTGCCTAGCTTACTTGCTGCAACACCATACACTGCTTTGGAAAGTGAACTATCATGTGTAGTTAATGGTTCGTAAAAATCAAAGTCACGAGCGACTTGCTCAACAGGAACATCGAAAAGCATATGAGCTAAAATAGTATCTGCTTGTTTCAAAACTTGATACTTATAAATAATCATTGGATGGTAATGTAAGAGCAATGGATAGTTTTCCTCAGGCGTGTTTTCAAAATCCCATATCTCTTTGCTTAAAAATGTATCATCCTGATTAGTAATCATCAAAGTCTCATCAAAGCTAAAATACATTTGATCAGCACACCGCTGCCAATGCTTTGCTTCATCGTTATTTTTGTTCAGCCGATTTGAAAGCTGAACTGCATAATAGAGATTATTTTGTGCCATTTTATTTGTATAATAATTATTATTCACTAACGCAGTATATTCATCAGGTCCAGTTACTCCATGAATTTCAAAGCCTCGCTTTGAAAAAAAGCCGTAACTTGACCAAAATCTAGCAGTTTCAAAAATTAATTCACTATTTATCTCAATAAACTCGGCATCCCCTGTTACTTTTTCATATAGTTCAAATGCATAGGTGATATCTGCATTAATATGAACTTGTGCCGTTCCAGCAGGATAATAAGCAGAGGTTTCTTCACCATTGATTGTACGCCAGGCAAAAAGAGCCCCATTCATTCCCAGTTCTTTGGCTCTATCTTGTGCTTTGGGCAAAATATTTGTACGGTAGGTTAATAAGCTTTTAGCTATTTCCGGTTGTGTATAAATAAAGAAAGGCAATAGATAAATCTCCGTATCCCAAAAATAATGTCCTTCGTATCCTTCTCCTGTTAGTCCCTTAGCACAAAAATTGCTAAAGCCATCACGTCCTGCCGAGTTAAAGAGGTGGTATAAATTGAAACGAATTCCTTTTTGAAGCTGAGCATCACCTTCTATTTCAATATCTGAGCTTTCCCAAAAATTTTTGAAAATTTCGATTTGTTGTTCTTTAAGCTCATCATAGTGAACAGAGTCAAATTTATTTTCACGAGAAATTTGATAGAGCTGTGTGAAAGTCGTTATCTCCCCTTCATCAATTAACAACTCTTCAGAAAAAGTATCAAACCTGACATGCAGACTCAGGCAGCTATTTGGTGTAGTAAATTTATTTCCTTCGTGAAGCAAATTAACGCTAATTTTTTTAATTCTTGGATCAAATTCAAGGCTCTCCTCCACTGAAATAGGGATTGCCTTTTTAGTAATTTGTATTTTTCCGGAAAAATTGATTGCTCTAATCCTAATCTTTTGAGCATAAGTATTTCGATTGAAATGGCTGGTAAAGCTTTCAAGCTCATATTCAATTTTTTTTCCATCAGCTGTTTTATAGATAAATATTTCTGTTAGAATACCTCGTTTCATATCCAACTCGACATTCATAGAACACAAAGAAAGATTGTCATCTCCGTCAATAGCCAGTTCCACACTTCTTAAGTCAAATAAATTGACCATTGTTTGATGATTTTTGGCATATCCATATGCATTTTCTCCATAGTTGATCTCATTACTTTCATAAAATCCATTCAAAAAAGTACATGGATTACTTTCCTTTATCGGCATAGGCAGACTAGCACAAACACCTATAGCACCATTTGCTTGAGCAAATAAAGTTTCAATATTTTGAACAGAGGTATTTCCTAAATCATCTAAAGTTAAAATAAAATCATTAATCATCTATTTCTTACTCCTAATTCATAATTATATTTTTAGGTAATCTAAGAATAAATAAAAATTTTACTCAGATTATTTATTCCTAAATAGTTCTCTAAACAGCAGCT
This sequence comes from Enterococcus sp. CWB-B31, assembly GCF_020567645.1. Taxonomy (NCBI): domain Bacteria; kingdom Bacillati; phylum Bacillota; class Bacilli; order Lactobacillales; family Enterococcaceae; genus Enterococcus; species Enterococcus sp. CWB-B31. The sequence continues at coordinate 36,264 of NZ_JAJDJW010000022.1, read as the reverse complement.
TGCTTAGTACGTGTTCTAGTGTCTTGTCCGGAAATTACTCTTCTGTAAAACACAACTGCAAGAATCGTCATGGTCAAACATTCGGGCAGTGAGCCGCAAGCGACTCGACTGCGAAATTTGGTTGTCCGATTCCATTGCTGAATCAAGTTAAATCAGCTGTAACGATCCTTGTAAGGCAGCTGCTGATTCCCGATTTTCCTTTAATACTATGGAAATTCTTGATTGTCCGATCTTTTTGTTTTTCACTGACTCAAACACACATCCTATCATTTCTTTCTCTTACCAAACAGCTCTTATTTAACCGTATTCGACTATTAACAAGGGTTTATCAACAAAAACAGAGAAAATAAATCTACAGATAAGAATGCTGGGGCGTGTCTGAAAAGTTAGTAAGATTTGAATTTTTCAGTGACTTTAGTTGAAATCAAGGAAGAAAACACGGCTTATGTGGTTCATAAGCGAGTATCTATGACGATGAGTTCTATAATATTCACCGCTTGAGTTTTCAGATACCCCCTAAGATAAAATCTATTTCTCACCATCCATCCGAACACCTTGCAGAAAGTATTTATTAAAAATAACATACAATATAACAATTGGAATGATGGAGATAATACTTGCCGGCATAATTTGATCCCAGCGTTGACCAGCATTTTGTGATTTAAATGTTTGCAGTCCTAATGTCAAAGTATACTTAGATGGTGTTGTCATGTAAAGCATCGGTTTTAAGAACTCGTTCCAAAAACCCATAAAGACAAAAACAGCTTGAGTCGAAATGCTGGGTTTAGCTAAAGGCATTACAATTCTAAAGAAAGTTCCTGTTCGAGATAATCCATCAATTGTTGCCGCTTCTTCTACCTCTTGAGGGAAGCTCAAAAAGAACTGCCGCATCATAAAAATATTTCCGATATTAATTGCAGCGGGTAAAATCAAGGCTGTAAAGCTGTCCTTCATCCCAAGACTTGAAATAATTAAGTAGTTGGGAATTAATAAGACCTGAGCAGGCACCATCATCATTGCCAGCATTCCCCAATAAATTCGCTCACGACCTGGAAAGGTAATCCGAGCTAAAGCATATCCGGCCATTGTATTCAAAAATAAATTGACTGCTGTACCTATGATCGATACAATCAATGAGTTCATAAACCAACGTGGAAAATTTTCACTTCGTCCTAAAATATATTGATAATTCGCCAATGTAAAATCGCCGCCAAAAATATTCATTCCACCGGAAACAATCTCTTTTAACGGCTTAAAGCTTGCAGCTACCGCCCAAATAAATGGATAGAAGGTTATCAAAGCATATAAAATCAAGATCACATACAATAAAATCTTAAAAAATTGCTGTTTTTTTGTCTTTTTCATTATTTTCCTCCATTTAATTTTTCAGCGATACGGCTTACAATAAAAATTATTATCGATAAAACAACAGCTAAGGCTGCGGCAAATCCCATGGTTGGCATTTGTCCAAATGCATTTTGGTAAATTAAAAGACTGAGTGTCAGAGTAGAATTATTAGGCCCGCCGCTTCCGTTACTAAAGATATACGCTTGGTCAAACATTTGAAAAGTTCCTATAATTCCTGTTATTATGACGTACGTTGTGATTGGTCGCAGATAAGGGATCGTAACAAATCGCAGCTTTTCTAAGGCATTCGCTCCATCAATTTCAGCTGCTTCATATAGAGAATAAGGTAAGTCCACTAAGGATGCAAGATAGATAGTCATAAAATAAGGTACAGTTGACCAGATATTCATTGCCATAATAACCTTTAATGCATATTCTGGTTCCTGCAAAAAATTGATTGGCGTATTATACAAACCTAAATTTATTAAAAAATCATTGATGGGTCCATTGATATTAAATAAGAACATAAAGATGATTGTCAAAGCGCTGGAGCTCGTCAGTGTAGGTAAAAAATATATCATCCGAAAAACTTTCTTTCCTCTAACATCACGGCTTGCTAGAACATACGCCATTACAAGGGCTATGATTGTTTGAATAGGAACAACGAACAGAGCAAAAACTGCCGTATTTTTCAAAGCGATTAAGCTCCTTGTATCTTTAAATATATTTATATAGTTTTCAAAGTTATTCCACGTATACTCACCAGTAAATAAATCAACTTTATTGAATGATAAATAGATAGCAAAAACAATTGAAATAACAAAAAATACCAACAAAACTAGAAGTGCAGGTAGGATAAAAGCATAACCTTGCATTATTTTATTGATTTCTCTTTTTGATTTTTTCACTCTTTTTTCCATTTTTTCCTCCTTAAGACCAACCATCTTTATTCTAACAAGCTTAAAGAATGTTCCGAGTAAGTTCAGGACAAACACTCATGAAAACTTTTGTCCCCATGAGTGTTTGACTTGACCTCCTACGCAGCTTATTCAGCTTTTTTAATATCTTCAATGGCTTGCTTGTCAGCTTTTTTCATTGCATCTTCCAGAGTTGTTTTCCCAGAAGCAACATCCGGCCAATAATTCATATAAGCATTATTAATCGTAGTCAGGCTGGTTCCTTTTTGCCAGACAGTAGAATAATCAACTGCAGTGAGATGAATCTTCAAATCTTCATTTTTACTAACATCTGCTGTTTCTGCTACATCATCTCGTGTTGGTAATGTTCCAGTACCATTTACCCATTTCGCCATACCTTCTTTACCAGTAGCAAATTTGATCCAAGCATCTGCCAAAGCCGAGCTGTTCGTTCCGGCGTATTTGCCCCAGCCAACAGAGAACATCATGCCGCCTTCTTCTCCTTTGTATGTCGCCATTGGTGAAACTGAAAAGTTGATATCTTTAAATTCATCTTTCAACGTTTGATACACCCAGTTTCCTTCATCCATCATTGCAATTTTCCCTGTGCCAAATGCTTCTCCATTCCACCCGGCACCAATCTCTTGAGGGGTTACTACAGCATCCGTACCAATCAATTCTTTAAGAATAGACAGATTATTTACAACATTTTCATCTTCAAGGTTAGGCATACCATCTTCCATTATCGGCTCCGCTCCATCACGGGCCGCCAAATGATAGGCGCGCGAAAGTTCGGCAGTATAGCTCATTGCTTTTACTTTTCCCTCCCCATACTTTTCATCTAATTTTTTTTGAAAACCCGGCAACCAATCGATTAACTCTTCATAAGAACCGGGAACAGAGTCAGGATCAACACCAACCTCTTCAAAAATACCTGTATTTTTATACAAAGCTAATGTTGAAAAATCTTTAGGAATAGCATAAAGATTGCCATCATCACTAAATGAATTTATCAAATTTTCATAGTATTTATCTGCTGAAAATCCTTCTTTATCTAATGGTGCAAGAGCTTTTTTACTTACTAAAAATGGAAAATATGAGGAATCTACATAAAATGCATCCGGTGCTGTTTTACCGATTAAATCTGTTTGAATTTGCGTATTATAATCTGTATATGTTTTTAAACTTACTTTTGCGCCTGTCTCTTCTTCAAAATCCGTTATCAAAGATTTTAAGGATTTTTCTTCTGACTCATTTCCTCCCCAAACACCTAATTTCAAGGTCTTACCATTAAAATCAGTCTCATCTTTTCCATTATCAGAGCTGTTGTTTCCACATGCAACCAAACTAATTGAAGCAACAGCTAAAATCCCAACCATAAATAATTTTCTCCATTTTTTCATAATCATCCTCCTAAGATAGTTGTAATCGATCTTTTAATGTGTAATTTTTCCCTTTTGAAATAAACGTTATATCAGCTCCATTCGCTTCTTTTGTCAATTCAAATCCATCGCTAGTTACTTTAACAGTGATAGACTGTCCTTGATAATCAAATCCATACGTTAATTCTTTCCAGGCATTTGGCAGATGAGGTTCAATTCTCAACTGCCCTTCAATCATACGAACACCGCCATAGCCAAAAACAATCATTTGCCAGATTCCTCCGAGACTTCCAGCATGAATACCATCATCTGAAGATTTCATGTATTCACCCATATCAATGTTGCAGGCTTTTTTGAAGAATTCATAGGATTCGTCTAGTTTCCCAAGATCAGCAGCAAGAATGGCATGTGTGGAAAGACTCAGTGAACTATCGTGAGTTGTTTTTGGTTCATAGTAGTCAAAGTTTTTTAATTTCAGTTCATGAGAGAATAATCCTTCGAACAAGTATAAGAGCAATAATACATCTGCTTGCTTTGTTATTTGCATTTCATTTACTTGCTCTAAATTATAGTCATGAAACAATCCATCAACTCCATCTACTGCCTTATAGTTAGACAAATCAATGACTTCCTTCTCTAAATATGAATCATCCTCTGGAATAATCCCCTCTTCTGTAGGCTGTGGTAAAAAGATTTTATCGACCTTTTGTTCCAGGTCACTGAGTACACGCTCCAATTCCAATTTTTGATTCAGCTTTTCAAAAAGGACAGGTTGATTTTCTTTGAGTTCTTCAGCTAAATTTAGAGCGTAAGTGACATTCCAATGTGCTGTATAATTTGTATAGGCATTATTGTTAACATGCTCCTTATATTCATCTGGTCCAATAACATCTCTAATCTCATAGCAGTCCTTTTCAGTATTGTACTCCAACCTGCTTCCCCAAAACTTAGCAGTATCAAATAGAATTTCATAAGCTTTTTCCTCTGCAAATTCTTTATCCCCGGTAACATCAATGTACTGCTTTACTCCAAACGTTACATCGCTTGTAATATGCTGCTCAATGAAGCCTGACCAAATTTTGGTTGATTGTCCTGTGACAATATCTGCAGCACCCCAAACTGGTGTTACTTCTCCATCAGTCGGATTTGCTGCTTCCCATGGATATTGGGCTCCTTCATATCCATTTGCTTTTGCTTTTTTATGAGCACCATCGAGACCTAAATATCGATAGGTCACTAAGCTCTTAGCGATATCAGAGTGTGTGAAATTAAAATATGGCAGCATAAAAATTTCTGTATCCCAAAAAGTGTGTCCTTTATAGCCTTCCCCACTCAAACCTTTGGCACCAATATTCATTCGATTATCATGAGCAGGTGTCATTATGTGTAAATGATATTTTGCAAAATGGATAGCTAGTTGATCTTTAAAATTTTCTGATTCAATTTTGATAGGGTGTTTATTCCAAATCTCTTCCCATTTTCTTGACGATTCATTTAACAGATCATCAAAAGAATGCATTTCGATTTCTTTCATTTCAGAAATAGCCGTTTGGCGAATGGCAGCTGCCTGATGATTAGAAAGATCATTATCAATAGAGGTATAGACACTCATTCTTTTTTCTATCAAAGCGCTTTCTTTTGATGGGAGATCAAAAAAGTAATTCATAAAGATTTGACGCCGACCCATTTCGATGCGTTCACTTACATTGGCTGCTTTTATATCATGAGCAACAGTGAAAACAAAATCAATTTTGCTGTCTTTCGTTCGCGGCATCATTTGCATGAACCTGCCGTCTATTAAGCCTTTTTCCCCTTCAGTAAAATGCTGACTTCCTGAGTTTGTAACTTGACCATCTATACCAGAACGAATTTGAATGCGAGCAGACTGCTCTGCTAAATTTTTTATCTCCACCAGACTTGATAAATAATGTCGACGAGCTTTGGATACAAAACGGCGAAAGGTAAACTGTAACTTTATTGTTTCAAATGTCCATTCAAATTCGCGTGTTAGTTCACCTGTTCTCAAATTTAAGCGCTTACTATAATTAGATACTTTTCCTTTTTCCAAGGTAAAATTTTCACCATTAATAATAAAATCCATCCACCACAAATCAGGAATATTTGGTAGTTCGCTCACTTCATTTTCATCAAATTTGTTGAATGTTCCCGCAACAAATGTATTACGGCGTTCATTAGTATAGTGTTCTTCTGCAGCACTTCGAGTGCCGAGATAGCCATTTCCCAGTGCCATGATACTTTCTGTCTTACCTAAATATTTACTGTCAAAGCCTAGTTCTTCAATTTGCCAAAGTTTATCTTTGAGATAATTCATTTTTGCCAACTTTTATCCTACTTTCTACTGTTTATTCCAAATTGTTTCCAGCTTGTTCCATGTTAATTCACTTGTATCCTTAACAACTGCAATATCTGTTCCCAGAATCTCTGGACTGCCAACTCCTATCGGCACTGCCCCGGCAGCCTTGATTGCTTGTATTCCTGCTTGAGCATCTTCAATTCCTAAAGCATCCTTAATATCTACCCCGACACCTTCTGCAGCAGCTAAGAAAATATCTGGTGCAGGTTTACTGGCACTAACTTTCTCTGGGTCAGCAACCATATCAAAATAGTCTGTCAGCCCCATTTGTTCTAAAAGAAAAGAACCATTTTTTGAAGCAGATGCAAGAGCAATCTTAATATTCTTTTCTTTTAAGCTTTTCAATAGTTCTAAAATTCCAGGATAAATATCTTTTGATGAAACAGCTTGGATCATTTGAACATAATTATCATTCTTTCGTGCAGCCAGGGCATTAAGCTCTTCCAATGAAAATTTATTTTCCTTATCGCCGGCCGCTATGATACGACGTAAAGACTCTTCTCTTGAGACTCCTTTTAACTGCTCGTTAAATTTTCTGTCAATTGAGATATCCAATTCATTAGCCAGCTTTTTCCAAGCTAAGTAATGGTATTCTGCGGTGTCCGTAATCACACCGTCTAAATCAAATAAGACTGCTCTAAACATTTTTTCAGAGAACTCCTTTATTATTTTTATCCTAAAACGTTTTAGTAATCGGCGAAAAAAATTATTCATTAAAATAAGTATTATTTCGAAAAATAACGACGACTAATCCAAATAGGTAAATGCCTATTATTAAAATTAATTTAAGCTGAAGCAGCAGTCCTAAAATAATAAAGGGGATCAGATATAGTGCATAGGCAACTAGTATTTTTTGGGGATCATAATTATTTCGATAGAACCAAGCTAAGAAATAACTCACTGCAAAAGTAACTCCTACTGTTAAAAGAAGAGACTCCGTTGACATCTCAGTCACAAAGAACAACCTCACTTTTAGCTGTGATATCATGCAAGAATTTCTCTGTTTTGAAATAGAGAACAATGCTAATCAATCCAACTATCCAGCCTAAAATTGGTAAAAAATACAAAATCTTAACCACTTCCCGCACGCTATCATCCATGATACTTATACCTGTATCTTTTACTTTGATTTTTGCGAACGATTTTCCAATTGTTTTTCCGCAAAAGGAGTGAACCGCCACAACATGGTAAATAATAAAAAGAGCCGCAGTTACTATTTCTGGCGTAAAATAACCACTTGACACTGCATTAACTAAAAAATACAGCGGCAAATAGATGACAATCCAATCAATTATTGCTGCTAAAACTCTTTGAACAAAAAATAATTTTTTCATACTACCACTTCCTAAAACGTTTTAGGTATATTCAGATTATATTTTGAAACGCTTTCAATGTCAATCTTTTTTCAAAAAATTTTTGCACTCTGTCTTTCTATCAATTCAAAATCAACAAAAGAATGTTTAGCTTGCCCTGTTTCTATATGTTCAATTAAGTTTTCAGCAGCTGCCTTTGCAATTTTAAAAATATCTTGTCGAACAGTAGTTAATGTTGGCGTTGTATAGGATGCTAACGTAATATCGTCGAATCCTACTAAAGCAATCTGATCTATTAGTTCCAGCTCTTTCAATGCCTTCAAACAACCAATTGCCATAAGGTCACTAGCAGCAAAAATAGCATCATATTTCTCTAGCTCATTTATTTTGAATAGCTTCAAAATCATTTCAAATGCTCGTTGCTCACTATAGTCAGCAAATACTACGTGGGGCTCTTTTACAGCCTCTTTATATCCTGCTTCACGTTCAAGAGATACCGTTGCCCTAGGATCCCCATTCATAAATAGGATATTCTGAAATCCCTTATTAAGGAGAGCCTTTGTCATTTCAAAGCTTGCTTTTTCATTGTCAATACTAACCATTCCAATTTCTGTATTATCTATATACAAATCAATAGCGACTACAGGTAAATCAAACTGTTTCAGCTCTTCATAATACGGATCAGTTGTGCGCAGACCTTGAATAATTACCCCTGAAATATTATGCTCGCTACAAAACTGTTTAAGTGTTTTTTCATTTTGCTTCTTTAAATTCGTAGAATAGAATACAAACTCATACTTTGTATCATCTAAATATTCACTAACACCAGAAATGATTTCTAAGGGCATTGCCACTCCTCGAGCAATAGCATTAATATCATTTAGAATAAGTGCAACTGTTTTCATTTGTTTGCTTGACAAACTGCGTGCAGCAGAGTTTGGGATATAGCCAAGCTGTTTGGCAGCCTCTTGAACCCTTTTCTTTGTATCTTCGCTAATATCCTCATAATCATTAAAAACATGTGAGACACTACTTACTGAAACTCCAGCTAGTTTAGCAACATCTCTTATCGTTATTTTCTTCACTATACATTCCCATCCCCTCTACCTCTATTGTATTCTATAGATTACTTAAACAAAAATCAAACAGCAGTTGTATCTATTCCAAGGTTCAAGCACAGATTGTTTCTCTCTAATAAAATATTAGCTTATATCCATATCTTGTTAGATATTTACAGCAGAATTTGCTCTAACAAATAATAAACAGCATTTACAATACTTAGAATTTAATTCCCCTGGAATAAAAACAATCCTATCAATAATTCATCCCCCACAAGTAAGGGTCGTCTCCTTCCTTCCATAGATAATAAACTAAGAAACATAGACAGGGGGATTAATATAACTTTTGGACCGAATTCTTCACACCAGCTTTCGATAGATGACCGATTTCAACAAGCAAAGATTACTGGAAACCATTATATGTGGGGACTTACGATTCCAGTATGCCTTGCATATCCCCGGTTCCAATCAATAACCTTTCAGTAAAAATAGTTTTAATCGTTTCCGAAGATGATCGTATCTTCAAAGGTAAGAATTTTTATGAATTCTTGCTATTAGCCTACGCATACAGCTATCTCTTTATACATGGAATAAATTTTAACAAATTTATCCCCATCAGAGCTTCGCATACCATTCTGCCTGCTGTTCCTGCAATAGTAGGATATCCTTGTATCTACGAGTCTCACTACATTGCGCTACACTACACTTCGTTTCGATCTCATCAATTTCTAAATGGCAGAGCCATTAAGAATTGAAGGACTTCGTTTCGATCTCATCAATTTCTAAATGGCAGAGCCATTAAGAATTGAAGGACTTCGTTTCGATCTCATCAATTTCTAAACGGCAGAGCCATTAAGAATTGAAGGACTTCGTTTCGATCTCAACACTCTCTAAATATCAGAGTCATTAAGAATTGAAGGCCCTTATTACATTCTCGATACAAACACGTCCATTTGGAAATGTGTCGGCAGGTCTTATATGACCCATCGGACCTGCGACGAGCATTCGTAGAAGCATGTCCTTGTATGATTTCCTTCAGATAAGAAAAGACTGTCACCATGCTCCTTACTATTTAGCTTTTCAATCTTTTGACGAATTATTCATCACCCATACTCAAAATAGTTCGAATGTCCTCTTCAGTTAACTTGCCAAGCTGCTGTTCATTTCCTTGAATCACTTTTTGGAATAGCTCCCTTTTCTCCTGCTGAAGCTGATCCATTTTCTCCTCAATCGTACCTTCAGCAATCATACGATACACTTCAACTACCTTCTTTTGACCCATTCTGTGCGCTCGTCCCGCAGCTTGTTCTTCCACTGCCGGATTCCACCATAGATCATATAAAACAACAGTATCAGCTCCCACCAGATTTAGTCCTGTTCCTCCGGCTTTTAAAGAAATCAGAAAGACATCCTTTTCTCCTTCATTAAACGAGTTCACCATTTCCAAGCGATCTTTTGGTTTAGTACTGCCGCGTAAATAAAAAGTTTCAAGACCAAGCTCATTCAATTCTTTTTCAAGAATTGACAGCATACTGGTAAACTGAGAAAACAGCAGCACACGCCGCTTATTTTCCTTTGCAGTCTGAAGAAATACTTTCACCTGTTCAAGCTTTCCAGAACTTCCATAGTAATCATCCATAAATAAACGCGGATCACAGCAAATTTGACGAAGTCTGGTCAACCCGGCCAAAATGCTGATACGATTCTTTTTGAACGCTTCGTTGTCCATTTGACTGATATCTTCCTGCATTTTTCTCAGATATGCCAGATAAACAGCTTTTTGTTCCTCTGTCAGTGTACTGTACAGATTATTTTCTATTTTATCCGGCAAGTCAGCCAATACATTTTTCTTGTCCCGTCTCAGAATAAAGGGACGGATCATCCTAGCTACTTCTTCCGTTGCCAATTCTCTAAAAATCATTTTCTGCGGGAAAAAGCCCGGTAAAACAATTTGGAAAACAGACCAAAGTTCATCCAGTGAATTTTCAATAGGTGTTCCGCTTAATGCAAACCGCTGAGGAACATCCAGCTTTCGAAGTGCCTGAGCAGTTTTAGTTCCGCTGTTCTTGACCATTTGAGCCTCATCCAAGACTAAATACCCCAAATTCATTTGTTCATAGCTTTCTACATCCTGGCGAAAACTATTATAGGAAGTTATTAAAATATCCTGATCCTCTCCATTTTCCAGCAAGTCCAGACGTTCAGCTTTCTGACCCGTTATAACACATTCCTTCAACCCAGGGGAAAATTTCTTCAGCTCAGCCGACCAGTTATAAATTAAACTGGCTGGAGCAATAATCAGTGCCGGCTTCCTCATCTTCAGTTCTTCCTTTTCAGAAAGCAGATAAGCAATCATTTGAACGGTCTTTCCTAACCCCATCTCGTCTGCTAGAATACCGCCAAAGCCATAATGACTGAGCATTTTAAGCCATCTGAATCCTTCAACCTGATACTTTCTCAAAACAGCCTGCAAGGTTTTAGGCAGCTCCGCTTCATAGTTTTCAGGATGAGTCAGATCATCTGACAATTGTCGGAAGGAGTCGGAAAATACTGCTCTGGAATTATCCCCCAGCATTTGTTCAATAATTAATCCCTGATTTTTGGGCAGCTGAATTTTTCCCTGAACATTTTTCATATTTTCACGAAGCTTCGATAAAACCTCACTGGTTTGATAAAATTCTTCAGAATCAAATGAAAGAATTTCACCTGATTCCAATGCATAGAATGAATCATTTCTCAAAAGACTTGCCAATGCGGCATCAATTTCATTCTCATTCACTCCGGCAATATCAAAACGTACATCCAACCAAGAATCAGCGTCTGTAATTTCAATCGTAGGCTGGTGACTTTGGGCATCCAAATAGAGTTCCCTCAGCTTTTTACCCATCAGCACTTCTCCAAGTTTTCGAAATAACGGAATTTCCACTTTAAAAAAGTAATACAGTCTTTCGCCGGAAGGCAGTCTTCTTTCAAACCCCGTTTCATTTTCTGTGTAGGAAAGCTGTTTCAATAATTCTACAGCAGCGGTTTCTTTGCGGATATCCCGAATTATTTCTTTTCCTTCAGATGTACTAGTATTCTGAGCTGGATCTGTAGAGAAAATCATATTGCCATAATGATAGTCCACTCTAACATCCAGTTTTTCTTTTCGCTTTTTAAAAATAAACTGAATATCAAGAGGCTCAACAATCAGCTTATGCTTCACCTCATCATCAATCTGCACATCCCCGATTTTTTTGAGTAGGGGTACCACAGAACTGAATAGCTCGGATAGCTGAATCTGTTCATAAATAATCTCAGATCTCTCCATACGTTTCAGCAATTGAATAAGCATACTGTAAATTTCTTCTTGTTCCCTTGAAAGAATATATATGATTTGATTAAAAATACCCCAATGATAGTGGCTAAGATAAGGGCTAAACAACTCACCAATAACCAGTTTGTACTGATCATCAGCTGTTCTTTCAACAACAAATTTCAAGGGAAGCTCATTTGCTGAAAAATTAATATGGCGAATTTTGTGATCATCCAAAATTAATTGTAAAGAATTGGTCTGGTTCATTTGTTCAAGCAGCTCTTTTGATTGCTCTATCGGCAGCAGCAAATAACGCTTATCCATTTTCCCTTTTACCTGAAGTCCTTTAACACCAAGAAGCTGACTGGTTTGATAAATTGAGGCCAGCTGATTTAAAATCAGTAAATCCTGTTCTGAAAAACTGTTATGCACCATGCGAAAGATATGTTGTTTGCTCACACTGTAAGTCTCTTCTTTTATAAACTTCTGCAGAAAATCACCAATATTTTTAATAATATACGTTCTCTTTTTCGCATCCTGAATCCCCACTCTTAACGAAATTCCCAGCAGAGCAAATTCTGGATAATAAGCATTTGTTTGAATATTTTCTACCAAATATTCCACTATAAGCGAGGACTGGCTGGATTCTTCTATTTCTTTCTGAAATTTAGCAAAGCCTTTCGTAAACATTTCAGCACTGGAAACTTTTTTAGCTGCAGAAGCTGCTGGCCGGCTGGTCGTCATCACTCTTGGAATCCCCTTCGAACGAAGATACAGCTCAACTGCAACAGTATGTTTACAATACCCCTGTTCAAGCCAGTATGAGCACTCGCATTTATCCTGCTCTTTTGGACTGCCGTCCAGTTCAACCAAATAAAGTTCTGTTCCAAGTACTTCACCATACCACACTTGCTTATCCCAATCCTGTATAACAGAAAGGACTCTTCCTTCATTCAGATATTCCCGTCCTCTTGTAATAATTCGATCCGGTATACTCCACTTCATCTTCTCACCCCGCTTTCCACTCTACATCATTTGATAACCTACACTGCTTTGACCGACACCATTTGTATTAATTCTCATCTGCTGTGAAATTCTGCTCTTAAGCTCGGTCACATGACTGATGATGCCGATCATACGACCTTCATTTTCGATCGTTTCTAAAGCTTCAATTGCCATTTCCAAAGCTTCCTCATCCAAAGAACCAAAGCCCTCATCAATGAACAGAGCTTCAATCAGAACACCGCCAGCCTGTTCCTGAATGACTTCTGCCAGAGAAAGAGCCAATGCCAAAGCAGCTATAAAGCTTTCTCCGCCTGATAAAGTTCTGGCACTGCGGCTTGCACCTGCATTGTCATCATAAATATTGATTTCCAGTCCTGTTTGACTTCTAAAACTGTTCTTCTCTTTGTTCAATTCAAACTGATATCGACTGTTAGTCAATACAGCCATTCGACTATTGGCTGTTTTCAAAACTTCCGTCAAGTAAGTTTGTAACACATATCGCTCTAAACTTGTCTTTTTAGGATTATTACCATTTACAGTCTCAGAAAGCTGCTGAAGTGCTGCAACTTCTTCCCATTTTTTATCAATTGCTGCAGCTGCAGCACTGACTTCCTGTTGAATTACTTCATTTACAGACATCTTTTCTTTTATCTGATAATATCTTTCTTCTTTTTCAGCAATCTCATTTGCAGTCCTCTGATATTGCTCTTCTATTTCTGTCAATTCTGAGAGTTCCACTGTCTCTATTTGTTGTTCTATTTCCCGAAGCTGAAACTGAATCTCTTTCTTCTTTTCTTCATATGCAGCAATTTTTATTTGCAGCTCAGGAAGTGTTGCTAATTCCTGCAGCAATTCTGAAAGTTCTTCCGAAGTGTAGAGAACTCCTCTGAGTTTCATTGACATTTCAAGCTTTTGTTTGGCCTTTTCGATTTTCTTTTGATCTTCAGCCAGGCCCTCTGCCAAAGTTTGAATCCGATGTTTTGTTTCCTGTTTGGCGGACTTATGTTCATCCAGCTGTTTGGCGATTTTCTCAGAAGCACACAGCCATTTATCTCGCTCTGATTTTAATACTTCCAGCTTCTGCAGACACTCATCCAGACTCATCTTATCATCCAGCTGTCCAAGAATTGTTTCAATCTTCCCCTGTAAAACCTGTTGCTCTGAATATTTTTTTAGATAAGCCTCATCTAACCCCTTCATCTCAGCCTGAGAAGTTTCAAGTGTTTCTGCAAAAATTGCAGCTTCCTTTTTATGCTTCTCCATATCAGAAAAAAGTCTTTCAAATTCAGCTTCTTTACTGTTCAGCTGGTGTTCTCTCTCATTCCACCATTCTTCAGTAAGGTTTTGACTATTCATTTTCTCATTGCTGAACAAGAAGACTTCCTCGAGTATATACTCTTCTTGTTGACTAATCTCTTTTTCTGCAGCTGTCGTTTCTTCCAGCAGCTTTCTACTCTCCAATTGAAGAGTAGTCTGCTGTTCTTCAAGTTCTTTCAGACTTTTCTCTGCAAGCTCCAAGTCCTTTTCTGCTTTTTGAACCTCATCCAATGAAACCTCATGATACTGTTTCTGACTAGGGTGGTCAACAGCTCCGCAGACCGGACAGGGTTCACCATCTTCGAGAAGAAGACTCAAGCGATTAATCTGTATTTTGATTGACTGATTTCTCTTATTTTTAAGATCTTCAGCTGCAAATTCAAGTTTTTGTTCAACTGCTTCAATCTGTTCATTTAATAAAAGCAGCTGCTCCTTATTATTTTCTATTCTTAAAATCTCTTTTTGGAATGACTGCCATTTTTCAACCATCTGCTTCCAGTCTTTTATTCGCTGTGTGTGAAGCAGCTGCTCTTTTTCAATATTAGGCAGCTGATTAATTTTTTCTTGTACTAACTGCAATTGATCAGTCAACTGCTGGTATTCTTCTTTTTTATGATTCAGCTGATCTTCAAGTGTAAGAAGGTTTATTTCAGACAGCTCTTTCTCCATTTTTTCTTTTTCTTCATATAAAGGAAGCTTTGACGTCAGCCTATTGGATTCCATTTGCTTCGCACCCATTTCTTCTTTCAGCTCAGCGAGTTGGTCAGCCTCTTTTTGGAGCGAATCACTCTGTCCATCTATTTCATTTTTTGTTTCAATCGCTTCTTTATACTGCTGCTCCTTCTCCAATAAGGAAGATTCCTGTTCTTCAATAGAATCAATGAGATTTTCCTGAGTTGCCGCCCATAAAAGCTCCTGTTCTTTTTGTTTTGCCTTTTTCTGCTCTTCTTCTTTCTCAGAAAGCTGCTCCTGTTCAAGCTTTAGCTCCTTTTGTTTCTGAATCAGCTTCAACTGTTCCTCAAGTCGATATTTTTCCTGTTCAATATTTTTAATCGTATGTTTAAGCTCGGTAAGCTCTTCAAATCGCCTTTGCTGCATTGACTTCACTTGTTTTTGCTGATCGGCAAGCAGCACCAGTTTTTGTTCAGTCAAAAGCTCTTCAATATCCGTCCTTTCTTCTTCCCAGTAGACCTGTTCCATTTTCATTTCAATTTTCTGACGGGTCTGATTGATTTCCTGATTTCTATTATTTGACTGCTGCTTCAATTCCTCACCAAGTGCTTGATAGATTTGTGTACCAAATAATTTACGGAGAACTTTCTCTTTTTCGCTGCTGTTTGCAATTAGAAAGGTCCGAAAATCTCCTTGAGGAAGAAGAACAATCTGAGAAAACTGATCTGCATCCAGGTGAAGCAGCTCCTGAATAAATGCGTCTACCTCTCTGCGTTTTGTATATTCCCGCAGTTCTTTTCCATCCGCACCTTTTATAATTAGTGAAATCTTGGCGCTTTGAGTCCTGGTTCCTTCTCCTCTTTTCTTGTACAGCTCCTGTTCGGGACTACGTGTAACTACATAGAAAAATTCGCCATGTGAAAAAAGCAATTGAACTTGGGTAGGCTCAGAAGGGTCGGCAAAAGTAGAGCGCAACTCTTTCCCCTGACGTATCTTTCCAGAGCTTTCTCCAAATAGTGCATAGCTCATCCCATCGAAAATTGTCGTTTTTCCCGATCCGGTCTTTCCGCTTATCAAAAATAAAGACGATTCTTCAAAATTTGTAAAATCAACTGTTTCATCAATATAAGGTCCAAAGTTTTTTAATTTAAGTGTTAGTGGCTTCACCCTATTTCCCTCTTTCCTTTTGATGAATGGTTTCCAAAGCTTCCTTCAGCCAGAGTTCCTGCTGCTCCGTCAATTGCTCTTCAGTTACTTCTTTAAAAAAACGTTCACTAAGCTCGATCGGCGTCAACTGCTTCATAATTTCCTCACGAATTGTTTCTTGTTTATCATTTTCCCGCCCTAAAACTCGCTCAACACCGAGAATATTAGGATAAACTTTGCGTAACAAGTACATCATATTGGGAATAACTGCTCGATCAGTCAATTGGATAAACATAAAATTGTTACGATCAATTTTTTCATAAAATTCTGGCTGGGTTAATTCAGTAAAGCTTCCTTGAATATCTACAATTTCCCTTAACGGTTTCAGTACCTGAAAATCAAGCGTACAACTATTTGCATTTATATCGACTATCCAAACTCCTTTTTCCTGCTTTCTTTCTGAAAGAGAAAATTTCAATGGCGAACCACTGTACCTGATTTTGTCTGATATTAAGGCATCCTTATAATGAAGGTGACCAAGAGCTACATAGTCAAAACATTCAAGCAAATCCAATGATACTGTGTCTAATCCGCCGACGGTCAGCTTCGTTTCTGAATCTGTTTTAGTACTTCCCGCAGCAAAAAAATGACTAACTAAAACGTGGGAGAAGCCTTCTTTAAAATTTTTTTTCATTTCTTCAACAACAAATATCATCGCTGTTTCAATCGTTCGTATCTCTTCATTTTCAAAATAAAGTCGAGCAGAGATTGGTTCAAAATATGGTAGTAAAAAGAACTGAATCCCCTGATGTTCTACTGGTTCAAATGCCTGTTTCAACTGCGTGTGCAAATGAAAGTCTGATTGCTTGAACCATGGACCGCCTGTTTCCAGACGAATACTGCTGTCATGATTTCCTGAAATAGCAAAGACAGGAAACTGTTCTTCCAGATTTAGTTCAATAATCATCTGATTAAATAGTTCCACTGCTTCCACAGATGGAACTGAACGATCGTATAGATCACCTGCGATAACAATACCATCAACTGCATTCTTTTTAGCCAAATCAATAATTTGATGAAAAACATGAAGCTGATCCTGCAAAAGATCATAACCATGTAATTTTTTCCCTATATGCCAATCTGCTGTATGTAAAAACCGCATTTAATCACCTCTTCTAATTATTAAAAAATCAAACAAAGCAGTCCTATCTGCACTTATACATGCTTTTATTACTTAATCCTATGTATTTTTCTACTTTCATTTAAAAGAAAGAATCATTTTTATTTCCTACAACGGCTAAAAAAGCCCTTCTCACCATTATATCAAAAATAGCGGGCTGTGCTACAGATAGTATTCCAATTTCTTTTATTTATAACTGAAATACACAATTAGATAAAAATAAATTTCTAAAAACTACTCATGTTTGATAATTGTTTTAAAATAGTACAGATACCAGAGATGCAGCATAAAAAATACAATTGATTAATTTACATAAAAATAGAGAGGTCGAGACAAACACTCATGAGTGTTTACCCCAAACTCTCTGCCCTTAAAAATAATTTTTTCTTTTATATTGCTGGAGCACCCAGACAAAAAAGAATTTTTATAAGATTATTTTGCTTCATACCTAAAATTAGGATCTACTTCATTGTCTAATTCAGCAAAAGCTTCGTTCATTCTCTGTTCAACTACTGCAATTCCCTCTTTATCCATCTTCTTAATATCGCTGACATCGATTGGAGCACCAAATGCTACTGTAACCTTTTTACGTTTAAGCAAGTCTTTAAATGTCAGCGGACCCTGATAAACAGACGGAACAATCTTCACTTTTGCCATTTTCGCAATAAGTGCCACTCCTCCCTTCAACTCAGAAGAATGTCTGGTGCCGCTTGGAAACATCACCAGGCTTAATTGGGTATCCTTCAATGTTTTCACAGGTGTTTTGATTGCACTTGGACCTGGTTTTTCTCTATCAACAGGAAACGCATTAGCATGTCTCAATATAAAACTCAAAAACGGATTCTTAAATAATTCCTTTTTCGCCATAAAACTAAATTTTTTTGGTGAAGCACCAACTGCCAGATGCAGCGGCTCCCACCAGGTTCTGTGCGGCGCAACAAGAATATAATTTTCATTTTGCGGTAGGTGTTCCTTACCGACAAGACGCATTCTGCCGTTTAAAACGACTAAAACAACACGAACGATTCCCCGTATAAATGTAAAAAACATCATTATTCCCCTTTTCTTAATGTCACTAGGGCGTGTCTGAAAACTATAGAGGAAACCGTTTAAAGTTTGCTCATTTCATTTTTTGGAAATATTCGTCACTAGCGTTTTCAGACAGGTCCTAGTCTTTTATTCAACTTTCACGTTCAGCTTTTTTAGCCCGGCAGTCGGACAAACTATGTTATTCAATCACACGTTGTTTTATCTTCCCACACATTAACAGCATCCAGTGAATCAGCTGTTTTTAATCTTCTCCCATAATAACATAGTTATATTTTTATGAAAATAAACTTTGATCGCTTTCACGAAAACATTTTTCATCTTGCGAAATAAAGAAGCCCCCTGTATGATAAGAATTGATTAAAATTTTAACAGATTATACTTAAGCAGAGTATGAAACTGCTTGAAAAAATTCTCTGTGTTTATTACAAAAAAAGTAAAGAAAGGAGCTGCCGTCATGCTTTTAGAAAATGAACGAGTTGATCAGCTGTATGCAGAAGATATCCAAATTATTCAAAGCAAAGAAGTTTTTTCATTCTCAATGGATGCTGTCCTTCTTGCAAATTTCCCTACACTTCCTAAGCGGGGCTTGATCGTTGATCTTTGTGCTGGCAATGGTGCGGTAGGTCTTTTCGCAAGCAGAAAGACCAGTGCAGTAATCAAGCAAATTGAACTTCAGCCCAGGCTGGCTGATATGGGCACCCGCAGCATTCAGCTGAATCAGCTGGAGAATCAAATGGAGATGATTCAGCTTGATTTAAAAGATGCTCCGTCTGTCATCAAACCTGATTCTGTTGATTTGATTCTATGCAATCCACCCTATTTTAAAGAACTGCCTGACAGCAGAAAAAATCCGAATCCGTATCTCGCAATTGCTCGACATGAGATTCATACCTCACTAAATGAAGTAATTAATGTCTCTGCAAAACTTCTGAAAACAAATGGCAGATTGGCTATGGTCCATCGACCGGATCGTTTCCTTGATATTATGAATGGTATGCAGGAAGCAAACATTGCACCAAAGCGAGTCCAATTTGTTTATCCGAAACCTGAGAAAGAAGCAACTATTCTTTTGGTGGAAGGCATTTTAAGAGGAAAAAAAGACGGCTTTCGGGTACTCCCGCCTTTTTATATTCAGAATGAACACGGCAGTTATCAGACAGAAATGGCGGCTTTATTGTATGGAAACTAAACATTATTTCTATGTCCTATTGTGTAAAGACGGTTCTTTTTATGGCGGCTATACTACTGATCCCAAACGCAGGGTTACAGAACATAATTCAGGAACTGGAGCAAAATACACTCGCGCACCTGCCAGAAGACCCGTTCAAATGATTCACTTGGAAAGCTTTGATACCAGAAAAGAGGCAACTCAGGCAGAATATGCCTTTAAGAAACTCACAAAAGCAAAAAAAATTTCCTATTTAAAAAAGAATAAGCCAGCTTGTACTATACGATCGTTCAAGCCTGAAGATGCTGAAGCTGTCTCCCGCCTTCTAAAAAGAAACTTTCTGGAAATAAACAGTCAGTTTTACCCAATGGAACAAATGGAATTATTGGTCGAAAAATACTCAGCCCAGGCAGTAATCAAACAAGCCTCCTGTGCTCATACCTATGTAGCAGAACTGGGTGATACATTGATTGGGACAGCAACCATATGCCCCTACTTCAATTCCTTAACAGAAAGCATCATTCTCAGTGTTTTTATTTTACCGGAATATCAGCAAAATGGTATCGGAACAAGTTTGCTTAAAAGATTAAAAACAGATCCTTTTTACATAAGAGCAAGTCGAATTGAAGTACTAGCTTCCAGAAACGCCCAGAACTTTTACAGCGGCTTTGGATTTAAAATAAAAAATCCTGCAGCCTCGGAAAATACACAAGGCTATGTGGTGATGGAGAAACACAGAAAAAAATGAGTATTAAAAAGACAACATTCGCAACTTAATACATGCGAATGTTGTCTTTTATTCATCTATAATCCTTGCTCCCAGCGTATTCGCAAAATGTCCCAATGCCCATTCATGCCCAACAGGGTCAAAGCTGGCAACAGCATCTGCATGAATGAAAATTTTATAACCTAAATTATAGGCATCTACTGCTGTATGCAGAACACAAATATCTGTACAGACACCTGCTAAATGGATTTCTGAAATGTCTCTTTCTCTTAGACGTATATCCAAATCCGTTCCACAGAAAGCTGAATAGTGTCTTTTATCGATCCAGTAAATATTTTCCAAATCCTTTGTTTTTGTATATAAATCATTCAAACTTCCATACAATTTTCTACCTTTTGTACCGGCAAGATTATGTGGCGGAAATAATTTATTCTCAGGATGATGGACATCCGCTTTATCGTGTCTATCGATGGCATAAACAACAAAATCACCCGCTGCAGTAAATTTATCCGTCAGTTCTACCAAAGCTGCTTCAATATCCTGTCCGGCTTTTCCTGTTGTCAGTGCACCATCCGCTGCAACAAAATCATTGGTATAATCAATAGAAATCAAGGCTTTCACACAATCTCCCCCATTCATTACTAATTCTGTTTGCTTGTAAAAAATTTTCCAAGGTTGCCCAACATCAAAAATCGTGGTTGCAGCTTTATATTTACACTAAATGCTTAATAAATACAATAACCATTTCAGCCGATTTTTTCCCAGCATCTTCAATAAAGTCATCAAAGCTCTGTGTCGCTTCATGATCAGCCGTATCACTGATTGCCCGAACAACTAAAAATGGAATGTTAAATTGAGCCGCAGCCTGAGCTATCGAAGCTCCTTCCATTTCACAAGCCAATGCATCTGGAAAATCAGATACGATGCTTTCTATTTTCTCTTTACTGTCAATAAATGAATCTCCTGTTACTATCAAGCCATTGCGAACAGGCAAGCCTACTTTTTCCACTGCTTTTTTCATCTCAGCCTTCAAATAGGAGCTGCATTCATAATAAAGCGGCATTCCTGGAAGCTGTCCTTTTTTATAGCCAAATCCAGTTACATCCACATCAAAATAAGCTAATTTATCTGCAATCACAATATCTCCCACAGCCAGACCATGACCGATCCCGCCGGCAGAACCTGTATTAATGACCATATTCACACCATATTGATGTATAAGTAAAACTGTTGTTACAGCTGATAAAACTTTTCCTATTCCTGAACGAACGACAATCACCTCATGATTCCCCAATGATCCGGAAATAAAAACAGCTCCTGCCCTTTCCCATGATCTTTTTTCAGTCAGGACCTCTTTTAAAGCCTCTATTTCCTGTTCCATCGCTCCAATAATGCCTATTTTCATTTCTGTCCCTCATTTCTATAAATTCAAAACAATTAATATTACAATGATCAGAAGTATTCCTACAATGACAATTGCTTTCGTCAATTTACTGCTTCGCTCTCTGATCTTTCCCTGTTCACCGGAACGTGTTGTCAAAACCTCTTTATTTTTTTTGCGTTCTTTTCGATAAAAATCAGATATCTCTTTTTCTTTTTCCTGATATTCCTCTTCAGCGATTTCCTGATTCCTTTTCATTTCTGAATCAGCAGCCTCTTTTCGCTTACGCAATTCTGTCCGAGTGATTAACGGACCTTTTGCCATCTCTATACCTCCTTCAAAGCCTTTCTCATTTCCATAAGCTCCCAGTACTGTACAGCAAAAAGAGTTTTCGCATCACAAATCATTCCATTTGCAATTTCTTGTTTAGTCTGTTCCAACGTCAGCTCATACAATTCAATTACTTCATCTTCGTCCTGAGGAAGCGGATTTTCTGCTTTTTTTAAATTTTCAGCATAAAAAATATGAAGTAATTCATTAGCAAAACCTGGTGTCACATACATGGCAGCAACTGGCTCAAGCAGCTCTGCCTGATAAGCTGTCTCTTCTTCCAACTCTCTAAGTGCCGTTTCTTTTGGATAATTTTCTTCTCCGGGATCAATTTTCCCAGCTGGAATTTCCAGTGTTGCTTTTTCCAAAGGTTTGCGGAACTGCTTAACTAAAACCATTTTATTTTCAGCAGTAATCGGTATAATTGCTACTGCACCCGGATGAAACACTAATTCTCTTTTAGCAGTTGAGCCGTCAGGAAGACGAACATCATCCACAACAACTTCTATAACACTCCCCTTAAATATCTCTTGTCTTGAAATCGTTTTTTCTTCAAAGTCTTCAAAGCTCAACATATCCTCACCATTCTTTCTAGTGTAATAATACCTAATTTTATCATTTAGTGATAGCTTTTTGAATATTGATTCACTAACAACATCAGCAAACATGAAACTTTCAGGAAGTATACCCGTCCATTTCATACTAACTCCTGCCATCATTCTTTCAAAAAATAGCACATTTCTTCTGAAAATAAACTTTTTTCACTTTTTCTTACGTTTTTTGTAAAAATTAAAATCAACCCTAGGACGGATATTTTTTCTGCAAAGGAATGTGTTAGAATAATTGGTGTAGAAGGAGAGAAAACTCCTGAATAGGAAAATTGGAGGGAATCCACATGAAGGGTAAAAAATTTTTACAAGTAATTGCTTATATAATTATTGCTGGACTGTTTGTTCGTTTTACTTACATCAGTGTTGACCTAATTGCTATATTGCTTGTCATTGCTACACTGCTTACTTTATTTACAGGTCGCAAAAAAGTGAAAAACAGTGCCTCGCTGCCGGTCCTGACTAAAACAAAAGAAGCTCATTACGAGCAGCTTGGGATGAGCGACGCTGAAATTGCATTTTTCCGGGATACAATGAATTCTGCAAGAGTCCAAATCGTAGAACTTCAAGACAATATTAATCAGTCAACAAAACTTAGAGCCATTGATCTGCGGAATGACACATTACGTATTTCTAAAGCGCTGTTTAAAGAATTAGTCAAAAACCCGACAAAGCTGCATTCAGCAAACCATTTTCTTTACACGCACCTGCCTAATATAGTAGATTTAACTAAGAAATATCTTGAGATTGATAATCATGAAATTAAGAGTAAACAAGCTTATGAGAAGCTTGAAGAAAGCGCACAAATTATTGATCAGGTTTCTAAATTAATCAAAAAAGATTATGAACAGTTTGTAGCAGATGATATTGAAGATCTTGATATTGAAATATCAATTGCTAAAAACAGTCTGAAAAGGGATAATAGTAACAAAGAATAAAAACTTGTTACTATAATTAGGAGGTCACGAATAGATGGAAAACAAGGAAAAAGATACAGTCTCAGTGGATAACGCGTTGGATGATTTATTAAACAATCCATTCTCCACCCCAGTAGATTCATTAACAACAACACAGCAAGATGAAATCTCTGCTTTACAAAACCAGCAGATCGCACCCCGGCTGATTGACAAACTGCCTGAAGATCGTCAAAAGCAGGCACAGGAGCTTGCTGCCAAAATTGATATTCAGGATACACAGGCGATCATTACTTATGGTTCAAATGCTCAAAATAAATTAAGCGAATTCTCTCAATCCATGTTGAATCATGTACAGTCTCAAGACATTGGGCCTGTGGGAGATTCTCTGACAGATTTAATGTATCGTTTAAGTGAAGCAAATCCGGATGAGCTTCGTTCCGGTGAAGGAAATATCTTCCAAAAAATGTTTGGGAAAGTGAAACAGTCCATTTTTGAGATCACTGCAAAATATCAAAAAATCGGTGCTCAAATTGATAAAATCGCAGTTAAGCTGGACAGAGAAAAAGAAGGTCTTTTGAAGGACAATTTGATGCTGGAACAACTATACAATAAAAACAAAGACTATTTCGATGCTTTGAATATTTATATTGCTGCCGGCGAGTTGAAAATGGAAGAATTGAATACAACCATTATTCCGGCAGCAATGAAAAAAGCTGAAGAAACTGGTGATCAAATGGATGTTCAGATCGCCAATGACCACGCACAGTTTCTGGATCGCTTAGACAAACGCACGCATGATCTTCGTTTAGCCCGTCAAATTACTATTCAGCAGGCACCGCAGATTCGTTTAATTCAAAATACCAATCAGGCACTTGCTGAAAAAATTCAGGCTTCAATCAATACAGCTATTCCTTTATGGAAAAATCAGGTTGTTATTGCTCTGACTTTGTTAAGACAAAAGGATGCAGTTACCGCTCAGCGTCAAGTCTCTGAAACAACTAATGACCTTCTGAAGAAAAACTCAGAAATGCTGAAAATTTCTGCTATTGAAACTGCAAAAGAAAATGAACGCGGTATTGTCGATATCGAAACATTGCAAAAAACTCAAAATGATCTGGTTGAAACGATTCAAGAAACATTACGAATTCAACGGGAAGGTAAAGAAAAACGCCGTGCTGCTGAAATTGAGTTAAGCCATATGGAAGAAGATTTAAAGAACAAGCTTTTGGAATTAACACAATAATGTTAGTCAACTGCCGATCAATAAATGATCGGTAGTTTTTATTTTCTCCTTGGCTAGAAGAGACTGTGACATATCAATGTCTCTTCCAGTATCAGCCATTCTATATACACATCAGCAATCTGATCTTCGATTATTTTGATAGCAGTCGGATTCGTTGCACCCATGTATGATTCCTCCCACATCTTTCGCTGGTTTTCAACTGGTGTGTTTAAAATTTCTTCAATATTTTTATGAGCCATTAACTATTTTACCGCCTTTTAAGCTTCTATATCTATACTTGACATTCTAACTCCCCTTCCTTTAAATCTCTCTTTTTATTCCACCACACAAAAAGAACTGCTTCAGTATAAGAAAAATCCATCCTGTTTTAACTATCACTTTTATAAACAACAGTTAAAACAGGATGGATTCTATTTGATTTTGTCGGAAAACTATAAATATAATGAGTTTTTAGATAGAGCTAAGCATTATTTCAAAGCTAAACTAGGGCGTGTCTGAAAAGTTAGCGGCATTCGAATTTTTCAGTAATTTTTGTTGAAATCAAGGAAGAAAACACAGCTTATGTGGCTCATAAGCCAGTATTTATGACGAGGAGTTCGATAAAAATCATCAAACTATTCGCCGCTTGAGTTTTCAGACACACCCTAATGTATTGACCAATTTAAAACTAAATTATACTTCTAAACCAATAAACATGCAGCCTATCCAGTAGTATTACATATGAGACTATTGGATAGACAACAAGCATTTGCCAAAAGAACAGGAGCAAATCTTTTCATGCGACGAGCATTCGAAGAAGCGCAGGAGCAAATCTCTTCATGCGACGAGTAATCGAAGAAGCGCAGGAGCAAATCTCTTCATGCGACGAGTAATCGAAGAAGCGCAGGAGCAAATCTCTTCATGCGACGAGTAATCGAAGAAGCGCAGGAGCAAATCTCTTCATGCGACGAGTAA
>NZ_JAJDJW010000022.1:0-10780 GCF_020567645.1 Enterococcus sp. CWB-B31 | reverse complement strand
TCGCAGGAGCAAGTTATGCAAAAAGCCTTAAGACATACATCGATATACATTAACAGCTGCTCCTATTAGGGGATGAATGTGCAAGTACTCTGTCACCATTTAGAGTTCGCTCATTTTATTTTTTGAAACTGTTCACCACTAAAGTTTTCAGACAGCTCCTAATTGATGATAGGAATCTCTGACCTTTTCAAATAGTTTTGTATAAGGCTTTAATCCTGTATACTGTTCAATCGTGGCATCAAGCCCGCTCTCTTCAATAGCCTGCTGCAATGCACAA
This sequence comes from Enterococcus sp. CWB-B31, assembly GCF_020567645.1. Lineage (NCBI taxonomy): Bacteria > Bacillati > Bacillota > Bacilli > Lactobacillales > Enterococcaceae > Enterococcus > Enterococcus sp. CWB-B31. Next base: position 10,503 of record NZ_JAJDJW010000022.1, on the reverse strand, counting down.
GCTTCTTCATCTGAAGGATTTTTAAATTTTAATGCTGCTGCGATTGCAATTGCCAAAGCTTTAGGTGTTTCATTAAATGCTTCTACAAATTGTCTGGCCGGTTGAATAAATCGGTCATTTTCGCCAATTTTTCTAATAGGCGACCGACCTACTCGTGTCACATAGTCTGAAACATAAGGATTCTTAAACCGGTCAATTATTTTATCGATATATTCCTGATGCTCCTGATGAGAAAATTGAAATTTCTTCTCCAATAGAGCACCAGTTTCCTCTAATGCACTTCTGACAATAAACAGCACTTTATCATTATGAATGGCATCCTCAATAGAAGCTATATTTTTTATATAGCCAAAGTAGGCAGTCACTGCATGACCCGTATTAACTGTAAAAAGCTTCCGCTCAATATATGGCGTCAAATCAGGAACATAGGTCATCCCCTGTATCTTCGGTGCTGTTGTCATGTCCGGCAGTTCTTCAACCACCCATTCATAAAATGGTTCAACAGTCACCGTCAGTAAATCTTTATGTGTTTGGTCCGGAACGATTCGATCTACAGCAGAATTTGGGAATTGAATATATTTATCTGCATAAGCAGTTTCCTGTTCGCTTAATCTTTTGTAAGCCTCCTCTTTTAGGAGATTTGAACCGCCAATCATATTCTCACATGCAATTATAGTAAGAGGATTTTTCTCGGACATTCTTGCCTTAATCCCTTTGGCAATTATATCTGCCAGTCTAGGCAAAATAGTTGGACCAACTGCAGTTGTGACAATTTCGGCGCTGCTGATTTCCTGAATCAGTTGGTCTTCCTCTGTTAGGCTGTTTAATGCAGATACATGCTCAACAGTAAATGTATCCTGAGCTTCATTAGCCAGTACAACCTGATACTCTTTTTCCTCATTAATAGCATCTGTAATCTGCTGATTCACATCGGCAAAAATCACTTCATACCCAGCATCTGAAAGTAGCCAGCCGATAAATCCCCGACCGATATTCCCCGCTCCAAAATGGACAGCAGTTTTCATACAGCAATACCTCCTTTGAAGAAGTCAATGATTTCAGCTTCATTTTGAGCTGAGATCAATTTTTCCACATTTTCCATTTCTGAACAAACCATTGCTATTTCCGACAGCAATGCCAAATGTTCGTTCTCAACTCCGGCAATTCCTATAATCAATTTGACTTCATTTCCATCGAATGAAACGCCTTCTGGTGCCTGGATAATGACAATCCCAGATTTCAAAATTGCTGTTTTACTGTCTTCTGTTCCATGCGGGATTGCAACCAAATTCCCGATAAACGTGGATGTCATTCTATCTCGTTCAATCATTTTGGGAATATATTCCTCAGTTACGTATCCCTGCTCCTGAAGCAAGGTTCCAGCTGCTGTGATTGCTGCTGTTTTATCTGAAAAGTGCTGATTTAACCGCACATCTGCTTTTTCAAGTTTCATAATTTCTGTTCTCTCCTCATGTAAAATGTATTCATCTACAAAGCTATATCGCTAAAAAATCCATCAGTCTTTTTACAAAATAATTTGATACTTCTTTTACTGTTCCATATTCTAAAATATCAACCAGTTCCGGATCATCCACAAACATAGCGCTGATATAACTTAAAACCTTCAGTCCTTCTTGTGAGTACTTTTCAGGAGCCAGAAGCAGTACTAGTTTATTCACATTCATTTCTGTCTGATCCATCCCTTTTACTGAAAGCTCTTCTGATAAATGAAATAACTGAAAAAATGGCTGCTGAATCATCTCATCTCTTCCGTGAAACATTCCAATTCGTGTATTTGGTATACCAAATCCGCTCCAGTTTTCATCCTTCATTAAAAGACTGATCAGCAGTTCCACATTAATAGTCGAATCTTTTTCCAGCAACTGAGTACAGACTGCCCTGAGAATATCCTCTGTTGTTCCCATTTGTTTTTCGAGAAAGACATAGTTGAAATTTTTTAAAATATCCAATACGATGTTATGGTAAATTTGCCGTTCTTCTATTAGCTGGATCGCTTCATATGTGGTCAATTCAGCAGCTCCTGTACCAGTACTGTTTTTCCTTTGACTGTAGGTTTTTCCAGCATTTTTTAAATACAAATCGATTTGCATAATTTCCTGTTCAGTCAAAATAGGGGAAACCAGAAAATAATCAAAATCGACTTTCCCTAAATCTATTGTTGAAATGATAATATCTATATCAGATTCTTTTCGTTTTTTTGCCAGTTCAAACAATGAAACAGTCTGCAGCTTTTTCATTTGAGGAATCTTCTGACGAAGTCTGGTTACCAGCATTCGTGATGTGCCAATTCCGCTTGCACAGACCACTAATCCGGAAAATTCTGCTTCACTTTCCAGTTGCAGCAGGACTGAACCAAAATGCAGCACTAGATAACCAATCTCTTCGTCCAGCACCTTATCTCCCTGATAAATTTGATCAAAAACCCTTCGAATAATTTGAAACAGTTCAGGATAATCCTGTTTGATAGATTGAATCAGGGGATTGTAAATCCGCAATCCCTGTTCCAAACGTCTGAAGGTAGGCTTCAAATGAGAAATCAGCCCTTTTAGCAGCTGATCTTTCGGTAATTCCTGATCTAGCTCTTCCTCCACAAGCCCTATCATTTTTTTGGCAAAAAGAATCACTTGCATATCTTCGTTTTCAAAGAAAACTTTATCTGCTTTTCGGCTTTTTAAGCTGCGCAGATACATGGAAATGTAAACAGCTTCGCCCTCTGGAACTACTTCTGATTCGATCTCTAAAATATCAGCAAGCAGTCTTTGAGCTGTTTGATATTCTGATGAATCCAGAATTTCCTGTTCATAATCATAGGACTGTACAAAATTTCCATCAATGATTCGTTCAATCGCAATGGAAAGGTGAACGACTAAATTCACATAGGCTTCATCGCTGATTTCCTGAACTTCCCTTTCACGCCATTCCCGGATATGCACTTCTACATTTTGGAGGATGTTCTCATCAACTAAATTCAGCAGACGATCTTCCAGCCATGTCGTTGTCATCTCAGATTTCTCTTTTTTCTGAAAGTACTTCAGCAGCTGATAATTCGGAAACTGTTCACCAACGATTTCGCTCATTAAATGACGCTTCTCTATTTCAGGTGCTTCCAACGAAACGCCGGCTCCTCTCTTTCGCTCAATAGTCACACCGTTTGGGAGCTGCTCTTCCAATTTATTGAGATCTCCGCTGATTGTTGAGACAGTTACATTTAAATCATTTGCCAGACCAATGAGCTTAACACCATTTTCTTCTTTCAACAATGTTTTTAATATCCTTAACTGACGTTCATCCGGGCTGTATTCATTGTAGGAGAGGTCCATCAGATACCAGCGGAAATTTTGTATATCCTTGTCACTCCCCAACAGCTGATAAAGACCGTTCTCCTTTTTAAGCTGTAAATTATAGGAGAATAATGTATCTTCCACTTCCTTCATATCACGACGAATTGTCCGTTCACTGACATTCAAATCTTTAGAAAGCTTCTTCAATGAAACCGGCAGCGAATAATCCAGAAACTGTTCCAGAATCAACCTTGCTCTTGCTGAAAGATACATTCTTTGCTCCTCCTCTTTTTAAAAATAAATCAGCTTATATGTGAGCCAGCAGCTTATCAACCAAGTCATCATATTGATCCCCATTTAAAAAGTTCTCCACGGACACATGATAAGCATTTGGCAGTTTTTCCTTTGCTCTGGATGTCAGATCTTTATGTGTGACAACGATATCCGCATCGTTTGGCAGCTGTGCGATTGCAGAGTTAACGACTTCAATTGATAATCCAGCTTTTTTCACTTTATTTCTCAAAACTGAAGCCCCCATCGCACTGGAACCCATTCCGGCATCACAGGCAAAAATAATTTTCTGTACATTAATTAAAATACCTTCGTTCTGAGTCTGCACATTCGTTTCAGTCAGTGCTTGAGCAGCAGAATGTTTTCCTTTTAAAGCACTGACCTTCTCTGTTGCCTCCTGCAAATCTGTTTCTGGTTCTTTTGATGTTTTTAGAATCAGGCTGGAAATTCCAAACGACACAGCTGTTGCTGCTGCGATAGCCAAAATAACACCAATATAACCATCACGTGGAGTCATCGCCAATATCGCAAAGATACTTCCTGGAGAAGCCGGCGCAACTAATCCCGCATTAAAAACTGACAGTGTAAGTACGCCCGTCATTCCTCCTCCAATCGCTGAAAGAATGAGTGCTGGTTTCATTAATATATACGGGAAGTAAATTTCATGAATTCCTCCTAAAAAGTGAATGATAATTGCTCCCGGTGCCGTTTGTCTTGCTGATCCTTTTCCAAACAATGTATAGGCCAGCAAGATTCCCAATCCCGGACCAGGATTCGCTTCCAATAAGAAAAGCAGCGATTTTCCGGTTTCTGCCGCCTGCTCAATTGCAATTGGACTGATTACACCATGATTAATTGCATTATTTAAGAAAAGCACCTTTGCCGGTTCAATAAAAATGCTTGCAAGCGGCAACAGTGAACGCTCAATCAGAAAACTTACTCCTGAAGCTAAGGCTGTATTTAAGCCTTCTACTGCAGGACCAACAACTAAAAATGCTAAAATAGCTAAAATTGAAGATAGAATCCCTGCCGAAAAATTATTTACAAGCATTTCAAAACCTGGTTTAATTTTTCCGTCTACGAGTTCATCAAATTTCTTAATACATGCTGCTCCTGCCGGTCCGACAATCATTGCCCCTAAAAACATAGGAATATTGGCGCCCGTAATAACCCCCATGGTCACCATCGCTCCAACAACTCCGCCTCGAATATCATATACCAGACGTCCACCGGTAAAACCAATTAGAATCGGCAGCAAATAATTAATCGTTGGTCCTGTGATCTCATTTAATTGTTCATTTGGTATCCAACCTGTTGGAATGAATAATGCCGTTAAAATTCCCCACGCAATAAATGCTCCAATATTCGGCATAATCATACCGCTTAAAAAGCTGCCGAACTGTTGGATTTTTACTTTCATGCTTCCCTGTGTCTGTTCCATGACTTTTTCCTCCTTGTGTTATGAAAAGTCTTTTGATTCATAAACTTCATTCAGGCTGCGCAGCTGAATTTTTTGACCAGCTCTTGCTGTCATTCTTATTGTAAACGCTCCCTATTCCATTCACAAGAAAATGAAAAGCTAGTTTTGTCCAAGTAATTTTGACAAAATCTGCAATTCCCGCAAGTATCATTCACCTATTCTTCAATATGTAAATGATTTATAATCGAGAGCGCTTTTTAACATACTATATAATTTAAAAAATCTCATCCTGAAGGTTTCAAATTTACAAAAATTGGATTGTCTTCTCTTGGACATTTACACAAAAAACAGATCTTGATTTTACATCTCGGTCTGCTATAGTCTCATCCTATTCTTAGTTTTCCAAAAAATTTACAAAATTTCGCAGTTCTGTCTTTATTTCCACCGAAAGCTCTTTACTTTGGATAGCACCTTCCAAACCATAAAGAAACGACAAACAGGTCCCTTTGTCCCCCTGCTCTCTGACAAGCAAAAACACATTCATACTACCGATCTGTTCCAGCTCTTCCAGTGACTGTATATTTACTTTCCGCAGCTGCTCAGCCATTACTCTTCCAATTTCCAATGTACCCTCCAGTTCAGTCATCGTGTACTTCACTATCTCTCCAATACGGCAATTGTTTCAACTGGTATATCACCGTTTGCTTTGCAGCCGCTGTATTCAATCCCTGTGTTTGAATACTAATGCCCGCCATACTTTTGAGTATTTCTGAAAAATTCTTTATACTTCCATCTGCTAATTCGAGGTCGGGACAAAAGCGATCAGCTCCGAGAATTAAGAAGGACTATCCGAAAGTAATTTCTCATATTTCCAGGATAGTTCGGCTTAATTCCGAAGGAGTTGCTCCTGCGGTTACTCGTCGCAAAAAGAATTTTTGCTTTTGTCCCGCCGTTTATTCGGGTTTAGATATAAAGAGAGTTTGGAACTTTATTCTGTCCCAAACTCTTTGTTCTATTGAGTGAAATCTGCGGTATTTCTCATTGGCATACCGTACGCAATACATTGTTTCATAGTCAGCCTTCTCCCTGATTTGTCACTATGAAATTCGGTCTCCTCCATCATTTTCAGTCTCACCTTAGTCATTATTCAATACTTTTATTTCCTGCAAGACTTCTTGAAATTCAGCTTCAAGCTTTAATTTTTCTGTCTGATCTGCTGAAATCAAGCGACCTAGTATCGTCGTTTTACGGGTTTCCAGCAACAGCTTTTGCTGCTTGACCTGCTCTTCCTTTTCACTAATACGGTTTTTGTCCTGTTCTGTTTGAATCTTCCTATCCGTAATCATCCACTTGTCTGTCGCCACATTTTCAATAAATGTCTCATCATGGGAGATAAACAAGACAGTTCCCTGATATGCTGAAAGTGCCTCTTCCAAAACCTTTATTGAAGCAATATCCAGATGGTTTGTTGGTTCATCCAGCAGCAGTAAATTATATTTACTCAGCAGAAGCCTGCTGATAGCTGCTTTACTTCTTTCTCCTCCACTTAAAACACCAATCTTTTTAAATACCGATTCATTACGAAACTGCATATGCGCCAGTAAATCTCGAACTTCCTGTTCCCCATAAGGTGAGCTTTCACAAACAGAATCAAAGATGGTCATTTCATCATCCAGTGTTTCAAAGCTTTGGCTGAAATAGCCAAGATTTACTCCTCTTGCAAACGAAATCCCTTGTCCTCTATGCAAAATTTCTTTCATAAGTGTTGTTTTCCCTGAACCATTGACACCAAGTAACGCAGTTTTTGAGCCGGTTTCCAATTTAAAAGAGCTGTTCTTCAACAATTCTTTCTGACCGATTACCAGATTGTAATGATCTGCTGCCAATAAATAATTGGCATGAAGTGGTTGGGCAGAAGAAAAAGGAATGACCAGCTTCTTCTTTTCAACTGGTTTTTCCACTTTATTCAACTTCGATAATCGTGTTTCCATGATCTTCGCCCGATTATCAAGATTCTTCTTCGCACGCTGATCCCCCATCTTATGCAGCCTCGCCTCAGAATTACCCATTCGTTTTGGTGTTTTTCTCGTTTGACGGCTTTTATCTTTGACAACACCTACTGCACGCATAAGCTGCTGCTTTTCATGCTGGTAATTTTCATAAGACCGCTGATACTCTGCTTCTTCAATTTTTTTCTGTTTCAGATAGTCATCATAGTTTCCCTCGTATATCTTTACCTGACTATTTTCGATTGCCAAAATTTTATTCACTGTTTTATTTAAAAAAGATCGATTATGTGAAATGACCAGAAGTGTCCCTGCATACCGTTTCAGCTTTTTCTCTAAATAGTTTATTCCATTTTTATCCAAGTGATTCGTTGGTTCATCAGCCAAAAGAATACCCGACACCTCTTTTAGAGCTTCCTGAATCCTTTTCCTGGTCTGTTCTCCGCCACTGGCCGTATCCTCCGAATCAATTAGCTGTTCAATTGAGGCAACCCGATCACTGCAGTTCACCGTTCCCTCATTTGGCTGACAGTCCCCTTTTATGATTGAAAACAGGGTTGTTTTTCCTGATCCGTTATCACCGATTATTCCTACTCTGCTGCCCTGCGGAATAGTCAGATGGTCAATCGTAAATAAATCTTTATCACCAAAGTACATTTTTATATTTTTGAATTTTATTGCCATAACAAAAAAAACCTCCTTCAATTCTGAAGAAGATGACAGTCTGCCTAATTAATTCCAATCATTTAACCCTACGCAAAATAAACGTATGGTTTCATTTTATGAAAGATAACTTGTCATCACTATTTTTAGGTACACTCATCCACTACAGAATTTAATAATTTGTATTAAATTATTGAATAGTAGATGTATTGTACATAGTCAAGTACCTTTCCCTTTCTTAAAGTCACATACAGTCTAACAAAAATTTTCTTATTAATCAAGAGCAGGGATCAAGACTATAGCACAAAAAAAATTTAACTTATATATTTCTCTTGCTTTATCTGAAACATCTTGATAGAAAGTTTAACTTGCACACCAGTTGTTTTTATTCCTCTTCGTGATACAATAAAGTAAAAATTACTTTTATCTTAACTGGAAAGGATGAACGCTTTTGTCTCACTTTACTTCTAAAAAAGAAGAAAAACAATATTATGAACAAACTGCCAGTGAAGTTGAGTTTTTAAAGTGGTATCACCAGCAAGATCATCCTGAATATGAGAAGCCTTCATTAACTGTTGACATTGTCCTGATGTGCTATAACAAAGAGGAAGATCAGCTGAAGCTATTATTAATTAAACGAAAATCTCACCCTTACAGAAACTCGTGGGCGTTACCAGGAGGTTTTGTGACTCCTAATGAATCAACCGGGGAAAGCGTACTTAGAGAAACAAGGGAAGAAACAGGTGTGATTATTTCCAAACACAATATTGAACAGCTGCACACCTTCAGTACACCGAATCGTGATCCCAGAGGCTGGGTTGTCACAGTCAGCTATCTTGCATTTATTGGTGAAGAACCTTTAATCGCAGGGGACGATGCAAAGGAAGTCAGCTGGTTCAATATGAAACGAGAGGATGGCAAACTAATTTTAAGTGATGGAAAAGCTGTTATCACTCTTGACCTAGATGATCCCACTGCAAGCGACCATCATTTGCTGGCATTTGATCATAGCGAAATTCTGTTAAAAGCTTTTAATCGGGTTGCGAATAAAATGGAACACGAGCCGCAGGTCTTACAGGTACTCGGACAAGACTTCACTATTACAGAAGCCAGAAAAGTTTTCGCCAAGTTTTGGGGAATCGATTATAAAACGATTGACCACTCTAACTTTAAAAAAGCTATGCTTCAATATTTTGAAGAAATAGGTGAACGACCGGTGGGGATTGGCCGCCCGTCAAAAATTTATCGTCTGGCAAATTAAGTTGTGTCTGTCAAAAGGTTAGCATTAGCAGGTCATGTAACCATTTTTCCCTTGTTCTCACAAATAGCATTGGATAGTTCCTGCTTTTGAATACATTTTTATAGATTCAATTCATAAAATAAAACAGCAGCTTCCCTTTCAAGTAAACTGATTTCGAAATAGACAACAAAACTGTCAAAATCAGTTGCTACATCGTTTGAAAACAGCTTGCTGTTTTTATTCTTTTGATTTATCAAATTAAGCTGGATAATCATTACTCTCAGCTAGTCAAAACGATTTTTCCCTTGCTGAGTATTTTATGAGCTGCTTTTACATTTTCTGGGTTGATTGAGTGAAGCTCTTGAGTAATGGTGACTTTCAGCTGTCTTACAGCTCAGCAATCTCTTGAAAAATTTTCCACTGTCGTATTTGATCTTTTGTCTGGTACATGGATCGTGTAAGTACGAATTCCCAGCTGAATGTTACACTTTTGCTTTCCAGCAATCCTAAATCAACTGATTAAGCAGTTTCAACTATTGAGCAGATTCCCCTGCGGCTGAATAATTTTTTATATCGCTTCCCAATAGTTGCCTATATTGTATAAATACAGAATGAATGGACTCTCATCAGCCCCCAATCAATCTAATTCCTCTGTTAGAGACTGTCTATGATTGATCACATGATCAGCTCCCGTTTTCAGTCCAGTGTTTCATCTCTGGAAGCGGTCGTAATATCTTCCATTCCAGCAGTCTTTGTCTGCTAAATAGCCATTAAACCGACACCACCAGATCCATTAATGATCAAAATCTGTTTTCCTCGACCTTCTTCTGTGATTCTGAGCTAATCAAACAAGGAGTACCATGTACCGTCAAAGGCATTGCTGCACATTCTGCTATAGACATTTTTTAGGCTTTTTCGCTACTAATTTCTCATCTGCCAGTTGGCACACTAGTGTTGCATGAAACAGCAAATGTTTCACAGAAGAAGATAAGAAAGATGTGGTGCAACTCAAAATAGCTGAGCACTCTTTTTTCTGCACGTCCCTTTATTCGTTTCTTCCAACAAAAAATCCTTTATACTGACTCTTGAATGATTTATCCAAGACTTCATATAAAGGAAATAATTTTCAGATGGCGAAATTTGGTTTGTTCTGCTCTTTTCAATTTAAGCGAGTTCCTCTGGCAAATCAAGTAATACTACACCGTTCACCAGCGATGACAACTTTTGAATAGGCGTTCCAACATACTGAACCTGGACACTTCCATTTCTATAAAAAATTCCTTGCACATTTTTTATTGTTAACAGATTTAAATCCAAATTCAGAAGGCCGTCAAGTCATTCAAAGGCAATAAGCGCATGCGAACAACCCCTATCACCTGCTCCTTGTCAATCAGTCCATAATCCCGACTGTCATACCCATATTCTCTATTGTCTCCTAAAACCAAATAACAATTCTTTGGGATGACCGCTTCCCGGCTGATATCATACTGATCAAAATCAGCCGTGTACTGTCCCCCATTTTTTTGGGCTTCATTGATTTCATCAATGATAAATTTCTCATCCACTACCTCACCATTCACA
>NZ_JAJDJW010000021.1:0-60042 GCF_020567645.1 Enterococcus sp. CWB-B31 | reverse complement strand
CGTCCTAAGCGTTTAGCAACTTGTGCAACAGGTTGCTGGGTATTGAAATAAGCTTCTATCATCACGAGTTCATTTGGTGTAAGATGAGTATAGGTCATTTGTCTTCACTCCTTATAATTCTTTGGACGGAACTATTTTGAGTGTAGCACAAATGACTTATTTAGTTGTCTAGCTTAATTTTACTATCGGCGAAAAGATAAAAAAATACACATTTAACCCTCACGGAAAAAATGTGTATCGAAATAACATATTCAGTTTTTATTCTTATGAGTTGATGTATTTTCAACATAGCAATGCCTCCACAAGACATTGCCTAAGCCAATTAACTATGTCACTACAATCAAAAAAACAACAACAAGAAGTGTTAAGTTCCTTATCGTTGGCTCTGCGTCTTAGCGTCTGGCTCTTTTATGATTGTTCTCTTTAATTTCTTTTATTGATTATATTTTCTTATTTACATTCAGAAAGCATAATCTAAGATATTTATTTTGCAATCACACTTTTCTTTGCCAGTGATATAAATTAAACCTCTTTCTCATTACGATAAAGAAATTTACTTCCAATCGCTATAATGAAAGTGGCAAAAAAAGTTATCATGATTGGGATGTATACTGTATCTTGAAAGACTTCAAATCCTATACCATAGATTATTTGTCCAATTAGTGAAGCACATTGAATAATCATCAAAAGAATTGACATTACTTTTGCCAAATGTTGAGTCGGTGTAATCTTTTGGACTTTACTAATTGAAAAAATGGAAACTATTGATAAACATGCAGAAAGTGGAACAGCACATAAAACAAAAAGTAAAAATGCTGGGATATTTCCAATTTTTAATAGCATAGGGGTTGTTGATAAAGTGATTGGTATTAGAAGAATGGCAATAGCCAAAATCCATAAATAGAAGTTTTTAACTTTCAATTTTTTTAGGACTGCTCCAATCATTAATGCGCCTAAAATTGTTGCAAATTGAATAGCACCAATGCCAACACCATACAACTCTGTTGATAAGTTCATTGTTACTCGTAGTATGTATGGAATACCCACAACGAATAGAGGTGCAAGTACAAGATTCAACCCTACACTAATCAATAATGTTTTTCTAACAAAACTATCGGATAGGGTGTAATGCACTCCTTCTTTTAAATCATTTGTAAGTACACGGAAGATACTTCCAGAGTATGTCGATTTGTTCTTTGGTACTAAAATTCGACTTTCTAATATTGCAGTTAAGAAGAATACAACTGTTGTAATAATTAAAATGTTGTCCATTCCAATAATGCTATATAGAAGCCCACCTAAGATTGGTGCAACAATACCAGAGATTGACTGTACACCTTGTAGTATTCCATTGGCAGATTCTAATTTATCTTGTGAAGCTAAACTAGGGATAATTGCTGTTACAACAGGAGTATCCATTGAACCTACAAATCCAAATAAAATCATTGCTATGGTTATTACAATTAATGAGGTCTGATTAAACAAAAATGCTATGAGTAACAATAGACTAAATAATCCATTCGCTGTATCTAAGCCAACCATAATTGTTTTCCGATTGAATCTATCTGCTACTGCACCTGCAATAGGCGAAAGCAATACTGGTAAACTTGATACAGCAAATAACGTTGCAAAGATATCAGCACGTCCTGTAATATCTAATACATATAGTGATAAGGCAAAGCGAAGTAATGATGTTCCAAAAACAGAAACAGCTTGACCAATTACCAACTTAATAAAATTGAATGTAGTTTGATACATTCTAGTTTGTTCAATTTCCATGATACACTCCTTATAATATTTTTATTTTGGGGTTTGAACCTGTGTTTCTTAACTCGTGACACAGAGATTTATTTTGACAAGAACTAATCATCAATTAACAATGTAGCTTTATAAAAATAAAGAGCCAGTAACATAGAATTATTCATTCCAAGTTACTGGCTCCGCGTCTTAGCGTCTGGCTCTTTTATAATTGTTATTTCTAAGTCATTTACACTTATTAGACTTTCTTGTTTACACTTAGGGCAATACAGAGGAAAGTTTTTGAGTTCAGTATCTGACCGTATTTTGTTTCGTGTTTTATTCTTACATATCGGACATAATATCCAATTTACATCTTCCATATGATTTCTCCTAATTTTCAATCTATATTCATTAATTTTTATAAAACCTAATTCTTTCTTTACTTGATGGGATTTGGTTATATACTTTTTTCCATACACCATTTTGATATACTTCATACTCTCCAAATCGACAAAGAATGCCATTTGAACCTTTTATATTATCGCTATCCATAAGCTGAAAATGGAGATGTGGAGATGTAGAATTTCCAGAGTGTCCAACATTACCTAAATAAGTACCTTTTTTAATTTTTTCATTCATGGAAATATTAATAGAATTTGTTTGCAGATGTACAAAAGCCATGTAGACACCATTTGAACATTTCATGATAATATAGTTTCCAGCGATTACACTATAATCGTCTTTGTTTTCGTTAAAGGTAAGAGTTTTTCTTAAAGCAAGAATAGATTCTCTTAACCAATGAACATGTTTTCTTTCCGAAATACCATCTACGATTGCCACGATCTCTCCATCACACGGAGCATAGATTTTTTCCCCCCAGCAATAGAATTTTTTTAAAGGTATACCAAGTAGTAGGAATCTTAAGAAACTAGCATCATAATCTTTGTTCTTATTCTTCCGATCAACTTGTAAAAAATCAAATGCATATCTTAACCCCATTCTATTAGTTCCATGACTAGGGACTTTTTTTGCTGGTGTGGTTGGAGCATTCCATTCTCCCCTTAAAGGAAAGTCTATTGTTACTGGTTCGTTATTGAATATTTTAATCATCTCTAAGATACCTCATTAGAAACATAGAAAATTTTTCGTAGTTCATCAAAGTACCCATCAAGTGTTGAAATAATCTGTTCATTATTCGGGCTTGGAGCTTCTTTACTTTTAATATCTTCTAAAATTTGATTGGTAAATCCTACATTAGACCAAAGAATAAATTGCTTACATTTTTCGATATCTAAATCTTTACGAAATTTAGATATATCCATATCATCAAAAAGTTGAAAACATTCAGACACTTTTCTTTCGTTACCACTATTTTGAATTCTTTTATTTATTTCATTAGAACTTGTTTCAACAGTTAATTTATCAAAATCAAGAATCCACGGATATTGTTTGATTAACTCTAATTGAAGTAAGTAAGACTGTCTTAATCTCTTAAAAAGGTCTTTCTCTTTCAAATTGATTTTTAAATAATATTCCTTTTCTAAAACCTCTTCAAAATAGTCATAAATAAACAAAAATAGTTCTTGCTTACTTCCGACATAATGGAACATTAATGCCTTAGAGATTCCTGCTTCTTTTGCTATAACATTTGTTGAAGCTTCATCATAACCCTTTGCTGTGAACTCTTTTAAAGCAGAGTTTAGTATCACAATTTTTCTTTTTTCATCTAGTTTAGAAATATTCATGCTATCACACCTTTCTAAAGATTTCCGATATTGATGTCTATACTGCTAATTTTTTTAGATTGAAATAATCTAAATAACAAAAAACAACTCCGATTGCACACACAATTAATCCGATTACGCCCAACGTAGCAATTAAAAATTGACTAGATGAGTTAGCAGATGAGGCAAATTCAAATACATTGAACATCGTTAAAGATACACTATTTGTTGTTATTAGAATTGCGATAATAAAAGCGATAATAATAACTAATGAGGTCATAATTAGCTTAAGTCCTCTTTTATTGATTTCTTTATTATCTTTATTCTGAAATAAAGTTACCAGTGCAAAAACGATAAATGCTAATTGAACAGGCTCTCCGATTCCAATCATATTTGTTAAATATGGAATACAGACTAAAGTTCCAAGTATTGCTGTAATAAGAAACATAGTTCTAGTTGTACTATAATTATTTTTCATAATTTCTCCTTTCATTATTTTTTTGACCTACTAGATCAATATCATAATATCGCTTTTTACCTAATAGGTCAATGTAGAAAAGATTAATCTTTTATGATTTTCCAGTTTTCATTTTTCTGTAAGGTTAACTCAAATTGAGAAAGCTATGTAACTTTAGTTTCTTTATCAAGGTATTTCACTGTTACAATGGCTGTCACTTGATTGGCAGCTTGTGTGTAAACAGGTGGTCCTATGTCAAGAATTAGGACAAGTTAAAATGAGAACACCTTATGCTTTTAGCTAATGAGTCGACATTTCCTTTTCTCGGCTTGTTCATGCACCGTTTCAAATTCATTTGGGGACAGATAATTGCAATGGCTGTGGATTCGAACTGTATTGTAGAATGTTTCAATGTATTCAAAAATCATATGGTAGGCATGAGTGAAATTTTTGAGAGTAAAACGATTTAACCATTTGTTTCCATTACAGGGTAGTAGAGGATAGTTGATTCCAGATGGAGCAAGTGCCTTGCCTAGTTTCTAGGGTGTTAGGTACCACTATAGACCATTAAAAACCAGTAGAGAATATCATACATAGGGAACTCCTAAGGTTTAGTTGCAGGTTCGATTCCTGCAGGGGACGTTATGAAAATAAGAAAGCTGAGAATCTTTATTTGAGATTCTCAGCTTTTTCTTATATTACAGGTTTCTTGTATTTTAAGTTAGATGGATTGATAAAAGATATTTTCTCATCTTTTTTAGACTATGCAAAAAAAGAAACACTTGTCTTTATTGTTTCCTCATGCTTCGAAGAGTTTTTAACACTTTTTTCAGAAAAGGAGTATAATATGATTTCGGAAGGTTTAATTAAATCTTCTGTAAATTGTGATTAGGCAAAAGGAGAATAGAAACCTCATGACAAAGGAATTTAAAGAGCGAATTATCAAGCTGAAAAATCAGTATCCTGAGTTGTCTCTTGAAGAAAAAAAAGAACAAAAAAAGTTATTAAAAAAGCGGAACAAGATTGCCTATCATCGATGTGAAATGATGAGACATGAAATTCTGCGTCTTGAAGCTAAAAGAAGTCAGCTGCTGCTTGAAGGAAATGAAGAGCAGGTAGCAGAAATTGAAGATAAAATTTTAGAGAAAAAAGGTCAGTGGCTGAAAATCTTTTATACTAAATTAGAAAAAGTTTAGGAGGTGACCGGATGGAATTTGTTACCCTTATTATCATGTTTGCTTTTGCAGTAACTTTTTCTAATATTATCAGTCGAGTACTGCCGATTATTCCGACTCCCTTTATTCAGATTTTTGTCGGTATTTTAATTGGTCTGACTGAGCAGGGCCGCTCCATCACATTTGAACCAGAATTATTTTTGATTATGATTATTGCTCCGCTGTTATTTCGTGAGGGTGAAAAGATGAATGTTCGTACCTTTTTAAAAAACAGTGGACCTATTCTATTTTTGGCTTTTGGCGGAGTTGTATTAACGTTACTTGCTGTAGGTGGTGTATTTTATATATTATTACCAACAATCCCTTTGGCCGCTTGTTTTGCACTTGGTGCAGCATTAGGACCAACTGATGCAGTAGCTGTTAAATCTTTGGCAGGAAATCTAAAATTTTCAGAAAAGTCGACCAGCATCCTGGAAGGTGAGGGCTTGCTGAATGATGCTTCTGGTGTAACGGCTTTCCAGTTTGCACTTGGTGCACTAATTACAGGGAGTTTTTCTTTACTGGAAGCATCTGAAACATTGCTCTTCTCTAGTCTATTTGGTGCTCTGATTGGTTTTCTTTTAGTATGGATGAAAAATAAAGTGGTAGAATTAATTGAACGAGCTTCTGCAAAAGATGTGACAGGTTACTTGCTTTTAGAATTACTGCTGCCGTTTTTGGCTTATCTACTAGCGGAAGAATTTCATGCATCAGGCATTATTGCTGCTGTAGTAGCCGGTGTGATGCAGTCTTCAGGATTTCGTAAGGTTAGTTTGTTTGAAGCGAAGCTTTCCAATGTTTCTGATACAACATGGTCTACAATTGAATTTACTTTGAATGCATTAGTTTTCCTTTTTTTGGGAATAGAAGTGTCTCAGGTATTTTCTCCTATCTGGAACAGCGTGACCTACTCAAATCCCTACCTTCTTCTGATTGTGGTGATAATCTCCATATTACTCTTTCTTGTCCGTTTTATTTATATCGTTGCTTTTTATCTTTATAAAGAAGGGTATTCTACTGTAAAAAGTCATTTTCACGATCTTCTTGTTCTGACTTTTGGCGGAGTGAAAGGAACCGTCAGTTTGGCAACAATTTTCATCCTTCCTCTATCAATAAATGGAGAGACTTTTGAAGATCGGTCATTGCTATTGTTTATCACTGCCTGTGTTATTTTGACTACACTATTAGTTGGAATGGTGGTTCTGCCTATTCTGGCTGAAGATGAAGAAGTGGAGACGGCAGATGGAAGCTTTATTGCTATTTTAGAGGAAGTAAAAAGCACGCTGATGAGTGAAGTGGAAGGGAAGTCGGAAGATAACCGTCTTCGTCTGGCTGCTGAGGTCGTGATTGAAAATTATCAGGATCGTATTGGAGAAAGTTATACTAACACATTGACCAGTGATGAGCGCAGCGAGTCGCAGGAACTTCAGGCACTGATGCTTTCTGTTGAACGAGACAGCTTAGATAATTATTATCGGCAAGGAAAAATTACAATAAATGGTTATCGTTTTTATTCCCGGTTTATCGATAATTTTGATAAATCAATTACCAGACAGATTCTTTCTTTTGCCAGTTTTTGGCTGGCTTTTGTTAAACGTCTGTTACGGGTTCTTTTACACC
Source organism: Enterococcus sp. CWB-B31 (assembly GCF_020567645.1). Taxonomy (NCBI): domain Bacteria; kingdom Bacillati; phylum Bacillota; class Bacilli; order Lactobacillales; family Enterococcaceae; genus Enterococcus; species Enterococcus sp. CWB-B31. The sequence goes on along the minus strand of NZ_JAJDJW010000021.1, from coordinate 53,287 downwards.
CAAAACTTTTTATGTCACGTCATCAAAAGGGAGCAACCTTATTGAGCCAGACGGATATTGCAGAAGTAAAAGCTCTGTTTTTAAAAAATTCAGAGTTACTTCTGGAAAGCTTAGAAAACCTGCAGGATGTCTATGATGAAAGCTTGATTGACTTTTATGCAGCCAAGCGAAAACGATTGCTGATACGCTTGGAGCAGGGAACGTTGATTCCTTCTATGTTGATCCAGCAGGAAGCAGAATATGCCAGAGAGATGCTTCGAGGGTATTACTTGGAGCGTAAGATTATCGATGAATACGAGGTTTCCAATAAAATAACTTCATGGACAGCCAACGATTATCGCCAAAGAGTGAATTTGCTGGAGTCCTACTCTATCAATAATTTGACCGAACAACTGCCGTTAACATTTGTTCTCAGAAAGCGTCGACAAATAAAAAATGAAGTAAAAGAAAGAATGTAGATAAATTGTAATCATTTGAATTGCTGAACGAAAGAGTTATTTTTTCAGGAGTATATTGGTAAGCATTACAAAAAGACGGGACTGTGACATAAGTATGTCTGAGTCCCCTAAAATTGAATAAATGGTGTTCCAGTCTTTGTATGATCTGAGCTTCGAAGAAGCGTAGGAGCAAGTTCATACATGCCCCTCAGACATGCTGTGCATCTTCATCTATCTGAGTTGAGGTCATATCATTCCAAACCTTAACTCTTTCATTTCTTTCCCAAAAAAAGACTATACCTCAAGAGTCCAACAGGAATTTCATTTTCTGATAGTATATAGCCCAGTTGTCTCTGTATTTTCTTTTCGAATTCTTATTCCGGTAAGTGTTCATCAAGTGTAAACCAAAAGGACATATCTGATCGTTGTCATTATTAACCACTCTATGCCAGTCTTTTTATTTTTATTATAGCAGGACCTGAGTATGAAGAATTCATTTTTGATGAAGCAAACGTCTTTATTCAATGTCTTCAACTAACTGATTTATTTCCAGTTGTTTAGTCAATAGACTTAGAGATTTTTTATAATGTGTGCTGAAGGGTTCATTGAAATAATAGGCTCTTCTTTGATGATTTTCCTGTGATTATTTTTATAAGACCCAAATTATTTATTGCTGAAACTCCTTGTAATTTTCTGATGCTCGTTTGTATTGTATATAAGCGAAATTTATTAAGAACTGTCATTGTCATTTAAAATAACCAGTTCTGTAAGCAACAGTGTTCTATCGTTCCAAAATAAGCTCTGAAGATTTGTCAGTAGCTAGCAAATCTTCAGAGCTTTAATAAAAGATTTATTTCAGATGAAACAGATAAACTATGCCCAGTTTCCATTGCGGAAAACAGGGACAACTGAGCCATCTTTTCGGATACCGTCAATATTCATCTGTGCTGAACCAACCATAAAATCAACGTGCGTCTGACTGCGGTTTAACCCGGCTTTAATCAGTTCTTCTTCACTCATTTCAGTTCCGCCCTTAATACTGAATGCATAGGCAGAGCCTAAAGCCAAATGGTTAGAGGCATTTTCGTCAAACAACGTATTGTAAAAAGTGATGCCGGATTGAGAGATTGGAGAGGGATCAGGAACTAGAGCGACTTCACCTAAACGTTTAGCGCCGTCATCTGTCTGCAATAATTTGGCCAGAGTTTCCTCCCCTTTTTCAGCTGAAAAATCAATGATTTTTCCTTTTTCAAATGTAAATTTCATTCCGGAAATTGTTGTACCTGCGTAGCTTAATGGTTTAGTACTGGAAATATAACCATCTACTCTGTGACAGTCAGGAGCAGTAAAGACTTCCTCAGTTGGCATGTTGGCCATAAATTTTTCTCCACGGACATTGTAGCTTCCGGCACCTTCCCACAGATGATTTTCAGGCAGACCGATTGTTAAATCTGTTCCAGGGGCAGTATAGTGTAAGAAATCAAATTGTTCTTGGTTCAGCTCTTCTGCTTTTGAGGCCAAAAGGGCATCATGCTTTTCCCAGGCTGCAATAGGATTCTCTTCATAAACTCGGGTTGTTTTGAAAATCTCATTCCAAAGAGCATCAACTTGTTCCTCTTCAGTTTTCAGTTCAGGGAAGACTTTAGCTGCCCATTCTTTACTGGAGGCTGCTACGACAGACCAACTGATTTTATTTGCCTGCGTTGTTTTTCTTAATTTCATCATCGCTTTTCCAGTTGCGTTTTGAAATAGTGCAACACGTTCAGAATCAACACCTGCCATAGCATCAGGGTTAGAGGAAACGACACTGATTCGGCTTGCACCTCTTTCGATCCATTCGTCCATTTGCATAGTTTTATAAGTAGAAACATTTTCAAGATATTTTTGATCTGCATTCATGAGGAATTCTTTTTGAACAACATCATCTGTCCATTGAACAATTACTTCACCAGCACCTAATTTATAAGCTTCTTCAGTAATTAATCGGGCTAAAGGTGCCTGATCTACATTAATTTGCACTACAATTGTTTGTCCGGGCAGTACATTCACTCCTGTTTCTACAATCAGCCGGGCATATTTTTTTAATAAAACATCAAAATTTGGTAACGTCATAAAACATCCTCCTAAAGTTTATATCATAAACGTAAATATCATAACATGGATAAAAAGCAAACTCAATTATATTAGGAAGTGATGAAATAAGGCTGATTTAACCGTCTATTAAGAACCATAACAAGCTAGTATTAGTATTTTGCAGAAATCTCTAATCGTGTTACAATAATACTAGATATCATATGGAAGATTTTTGAGGGTGTAGGTAAGGTAGAGAGGATTGAGAATATGGCAAGAAAGAAAACAATTACTAAAGACCAAATACTGAATGCTGCATATGATGTAGTAGCTACTGAAGGATTCTCTAAGCTTACTGCAAGGAATATTGCAGCAAAAATGAAATGCTCAACACAACCTATTTATTTAGAATTTGAAAATATGGACGATCTAAAAGAAGCACTGTTTGACAAGATTCACAGCTATCTTTCAACTGAGGTATTTCCTGAAAAGCATACTGGTAATACAATTATTGATCTGGCATTAAACTATATTCATTTTGCAAAAAAGGAAAGTAAATTGTATCGCGCGCTATATTTAGAAGAATATGGCGGGGGACAGCGTATGCAGGAATTTTCTTATAACTATTTTTCCAGTGCGGTTAAAAAGGACCCTAAATATGCAGAATTGACTGATAAGCAGATAAATTCACTACACATGGGAACTTGGATTGTAGCGACTGGGGTTGCGTCACTAATGACTTCCGGGATTATTCATCCGACAGATGAACAGATTGAAGAACTTATGAAAGAAAGTGTTGAAACCACACTTGAACGTAATGTTTTTATAGACATCAGCTAAAATTGAATCGAACGAAATGAAAAGAGAGCAGCCGTATTTTCGGAAACTCTCTTTTTTATCTATTTGTTTATTTAGCTTATTGAAGACTGACTTAAGAAGCAGCTTCTACAAGTTTTTTTGCGAATGCTTCCAGATTTTGAATATCTTCTTCTTCTGCAGCAAGATCAACTTTTACGCTGTCAGCACCTTTTACAGCACCGATTTTAGAAAAAACAGCTTCAAAATCATCTACAGATTTACAAAATTCCTCATAGAATGTATCGCCGGAACCGCAGACACCAAAAATCTTGCCATTCAGATTAATTTCCTGCAGCTCTTCATAAAAATCTACGATTTCATCCGGAAGCTCTCCATCACCATAAGTATATGTAGCAACGACACAGATATCTGCATCCTTAAAATCTTCTGCATCTACTTGAGTGCATTCGTCAATTTCAACTTCAACAGTTAAGTTTTCAAATGCTTCTGCAACGATATCAGCTATTTCTTCAGTATTACCGGTCATACTGGCATAAACAATTTTAGCTAAGGTCATCTATTTCCCTCCTTTGAAATAATACAAATTTGATTATAACAGAAATTTGCTTAAGATGTAAATTACTTAAACGGCAGATGTTTTTTTACTTAAACATTGTTGTAAAGTAAGGTCTGTTGGAACTGGATAATTCAAAAAAAGAACCGCCGTTCTTATCTTTTTTAGTAAGAACGACGATTGATAGTTATTATTGAATAACAGAATCTGTTACTGGCTCTATAGTTGATTCGTCTGTAGATATTTCTGTTTCAACTGTTGTAGAAAGAGTTGTTGAAGTGGTATCAGCTGTTTCTTCAGTAGAAGAGGTGCTAGTAGTAGTAACTGTTTCCTTAGTTGAAACATATTTACTTGGATCAAAGGCTAAAATATTCTGTGTATAGAAATCCGATTGTTGCGAAAGCTGGTCACGCACACTTTGCAGTGAGTCACTTTCTACAATCGTTTGTCTGTCTGAAAATAGGTTTGTTCCCAGGCCTAGCCGATCGCCCTGAATTTTAGCATTTAAGCTAGCCAAAGTTGTCGGGAACATATCAAAACTGGTAAAATCCCTGTTTTTTGTTCTATCTTCCTTGACTTGAAGAGGAACGTTGACGAACATATTAAATATCATACGTTCATAGTCGGCAGGAACACTGTCTGCAAAGGTTTGATCCATCGTCAAATGGTCTCCTGAAATAACTATAGTTGTGTTCTCATAAAATGGTTGTTGACTACACCATTCTATAAAAGCTACCACTTGTTGACTTGTAAATGAAATGACATTTGAATATTGATCGTCAAATTTTTTCGGTGTATCTTCTGACATATAGCCGTCCGGGAAGTGTGTATCAGCGGTTAATATTGACAAATTAAAAGGTTGATTCTGTTCAGATAATCTTGATGCTTCAGATTTGGCAAATTCAAACAGTTTTTGGTCTTCAAATCCCCACCAGACAAAGTAATCGGGGTCTATAAGACCTGTATTTCGAGCTTCGACTAAGTCCAGAATATGATAAGCACCGTGTTGATCAAGATAGGTTCTTCGTCCGCCAAAACTTGCATTGGACCCCATAATAAAGGTTTGATTATACCCTTGATCAGCCAGAACTTCACCTATAGAAGTCAATCCTGGGAGAAAAGCAGAGTCACCATTACTGTAACTGTCCCCATCCCCAAAGTTATTTGCATCAGCTGTAGGAGCTTTGAGTGGCATTCCAGATGTTTGAGCAACAATACCGGCTGCTGTATATTCAGCACCAGGTACTTGATAAGCCCCTCCAAAGTTTTCTGTGTTAGAAAAGTTAATAGCTCCAATATTTGTCAAATCTGTTAAATCTTGTAGCAAATTCTGTTCCTTTATACCGCCTAAGTCTTGGCTTGCATAACTACTTTCAAGAGATTCAACAAAGATATAAATTAAATTCCGTTTTTGTTCAGGAAACTGGATATCAACTAGTTTAGGGTCGACATACTCTTTCTCAAAAAGAGAAGACTTTCCAAAATACAGTTTCACCTGCGCGAAACCTACATTATTAATACTTAACAGAACAGCCCCGGATAATACTATAAAGATAGATAGAGGCAGAAGCGCCTTTTTCCATAATGCTTTCTTTTGCCGGCGAGTCTTTGATGAAGTAAATAAAGAATAATGTGAGAAAAATACAGTCCCTCTAATAAAGAAATAGGTTAAAACCAAGGAAATAATCAGAGGTTTGTCGATAAATGTAATCACCTGATCTGTGTTTGTACCGCCTAATGTTTGCATGCTGTAAAGCAGCTGATCAATGCTGACGGGTCCAAATGTACGAATCAGCCAGCTGCTGCTTGTATATAGTAAAAGAGAAACCAGCAATATGATAGAGTAAAATCCCAAAAGAATTTTAGCAGGTATGGTCAGGGCAGCATTCTTTTTTTCTTTAACTGAGATGTTGACAGCTACTTTATCTGACTGGATATAAGCAACAGCCAGTGCTATAACAACAGCGATAAATAAGTTAATCAAAAAATAGAAAGAATGACTTGTGGTATTGACAGCTTTAAGCGAGCGATTAAAAATATTTGTATAGATTAGCAGAGAGCTACACCAGACAATAAATGAAAGATCCAGTGTCTGCGAAAAATATTTCAGACCGCTTTTTTTGTCAAACAACAGCTTTCCAAAAAGCAGGTTAAAAATGTATATTAATATGAAAGCTATAGATAATGTTAATAAAATATTCAACGAAATTCTCCTCCCAATCTATAGAATAATATCATAAAATCACTGTCATTCAAAGTGTTCGTTTCTTCTTTTAATCCTATTTTAAAACTTTTTTAGTTCTTGTTTTTTGACAATTAATCAGTTTTGTAATTGAATAAATTCTCTTATTCGACAATTTTATGCTAAACTAACAGATGATAAAGATTAATTTGCAGGAGTGGAGTACAGGAATGATTACACTAAAATCAGCTAGAGAAATTGAAATGATGGATGAATCTGGAGAATTACTGGCGGATGTTCACAGACATTTGAGAACGTTTATTAAGCCAGGTATTTCCAGTTGGGATATTGAAGTATTTGTAAAAAATTTTATTGAAGGCCATGGAGGAGTAGCAGCACAAATCGGATATGAAGGTTATAAATATGCCACTTGCTGCAGCATTAATGATGAAATCTGTCATGGCTTTCCAAGAAAAAAAGTGTTGAAGGACGGGGACTTAATCAAAGTAGATATGTGTATTGACTTAAAGGGGGCCATGTCTGATTCTTGTTGGGCTTATGTTGTGGGAGAATCTACGCCGGAAATTGATCATTTGATGAACGTAACCAAAAAAGCACTTTATATTGGGATTGAGCAGGCGCAGGCAGGGAATAGAATTGGCGATATTGGTCATGCTATTCAAACCTATGTAGAAGGGGAGGGGCTATCAGTCGTTCGCGATTTTGTGGGACATGGAATTGGTCCGACAATTCATGAAAGTCCTTCTGTTCCTCACTATGGAGAAGCAGGAAAAGGTCTGCGTTTAAAAGAAGGTATGGTTATAACGATTGAGCCTATGGTAAATACCGGCACTTGGCGAATGAAAATGGACCCTAATGGCTGGACAGCCTACACTCAGGACGGCGGACTAAGCTGCCAATTTGAGCACACGCTGGCTATTACTAAAGAAGGACCGAAAATTTTAACTTCTCAAGGTGAAGAACTTACTTATTAAGCCTTGAATGAAGCGGAGCATTTTTTTTTGCTGTATAAAATTATAAAGTGTTAAAATGGGGAGAGAAATCAGTATGCTGGATAAATTGAAAAATAATGAGAATCTTAATCGATTTATTCAAACTACACAGGAGCGAATAGTCAACTCAGAGATGGGCAATACCTCTGTCGTTGTTGCGTATTATTTGCTTCTGTCATTGTTTCCTCTTTTAATTGCTGTAGGAAATTTACTGCCGTATCTTCAAATTAATCCAAACAGTGTATTGCCCTATATTTCAGAGTTTATCCCAGAAACAATATTTAATGATCTTAAGCCGGCAATCAAGTCTCTTTTGACTCAAAGCTCCGGGGGACTTTTATCAGTTTCAGCACTTGCCACTTTGTGGAGTGCAAGTCAGAGTATTAATGCCCTGCAGGTTGCTATGAATAAGGCGTTCGGTGTAGAACAGCGGAAAAATTTTATTTTGGTTCGACTGGTTTCGTTGTTTGTTATTGCTCTTCTCATGGTTGCATTGGTTGGGGTGGTGCTGATCTTAGGTCTTGGGCAGAATATTTTGGATTACATAGAGCCGATTATTCATATTCCGGCTGATTTTCTAAATACCTTTCAGACGCTGAAGTGGCCGGTTACAGGATTTGGTTTGTTTCTAACGATGAGCCTTCTTTATTTTGCTGTACCAAATGTCAAATTGAAAAGCCGTTCAGTTTTTCCCGGCGCAATTTTTGCAACAATCGGCTGGCTGCTGTTGTCTCAGGTATTTGGTGTGTATATTACGTATTTCAGCTCCCGAGTATCAGGGTATCAGATTATCGGAAGTTTCATCGTTCTGATGTTGTGGCTCAATTTTGCCTCAACAATTATTGTATTGGGAGGTATTATTAATGCGGTGGTTGAAGACTACCTCTCTGAAGGTCAAATAGAAAGCCGTGAAGGAATGATCCGCCAGCTGATCATTTTTATAAAAACTAAAGTTGCCAAATAAATCCTGATTTAACTTTTGATTCCCTGTAATTTTTATTTTAGTAGATTGCAGAAAGAGCAGGGGCGTTATCGAACTTGTAAATCGGGAATGATCCTGTATAATATACGTTGAAACTTAAGAAAGTGGGACGTTTATATGTCTATGTTTATTTATGAAGTCATGTTGCGGCTGTTACTGACATTCATGATTTCTCTAATCCTGACGCCGCTGGTCAAATTGTTGGCTTTTCAAATTGGGGCCTACGATGCTCCAGGGGAACGGAGAATAAATAAAAAAAATATGCCGACTGCAGGCGGACTGGCGATTTACATCTCTTTTTGTATCTCGTGTCTGTTATTTTTTCACTCAGTAATTCCAACAAATTATATTCTGCCGATTATCCTTGCCGGCGGTATAGTGATTGCAACAGGGCTAATTGATGATATTTATGAATTGTCGCCTAGAAAAAAAACAATCGGTATATTGCTTGCTTCGCTGGTCATTTATTTTGTGGCCAAAATCCGAATAGATTTTGTTACTTTACCATTCTTTAATCAGCTTGATCTGCGCTGGCTGAGCCTGCCTCTGACAGTGGTTTGGATTGTTGCTATTACAAATGCAGTCAATCTGATTGACGGGCTGGATGGTTTGGCATCGGGTGTCTCAATTATCAGTCTGACAACCATAGGAATGGTTGGCTATTTCTTTCTGCATGCTGATTCAGTTTACGTTCCAATTGCTATTTTTATTTTAGTTGCCAGCATTGCCGGTTTCTTTCCTTATAATTTTTATCCCGCCAAAATTTTTCTTGGGGATACTGGAGCGCTGTTTCTTGGATTTATGATTGCAGTAATGTCTTTGCAGGGATTGAAAAATGCAACATTTATTTCAATGATCACACCGCTGATTATCTTGGGAGTGCCGATTACAGATACGGTGTATGCTATCATTCGTCGGCTGTTAAATAAGCGTCCTATTTCATCTGCTGACAAGATGCATCTTCATCATCGTTTGCTTTCTTTAGGCTTTACGCACAAAGGGGCAGTTATGACAATCTATGCGTTGGCGCTGGTTTTTTCCTTTGTTGCTTTGCTGTTTAGTTATGCTAGTAATGTTGCCTCGATTCTTTTGATTGTTTTCAGTTTAATTGGATTGGAGCTTTTTATCGAGTTGATTGGGTTGGTCGGAGAAAAGCATCAGCCATTGATGTATATTTTAAGAATGTTTGGAAATAAGGAATTTCGACAAGATCAAATAAATAAGCATGCCGGAAAGCATTCAAAAAAGAGGAAGTAATTTCCGAAAATGCGGAGCCTATGGTATACTTTACAAGGTAGAATGGAGCATATGATAATTATCATATGCTTTTTAATTTATGAAAGGTATAATTACGTACTTAATTTTACAGAAGGCAATGTGGGACAGGGAATAAATCTTTGCTTATTTGGCTAAAAGCTGGTTTGTTTTTTTATGAACATATTGGGAATACGTATATTAAGGGGATTATCTAATATTATGAATAATAAGATCGCACTTTCGATTGTAACGCATAACAGCAAACATATTTTTAAAGTCCTGGATAATCTGAGAGCAGAGCTGGGCGATAATTCAGAATATGAAGTACATATTTTTGATAATAATTCCGATAAAGACTATATAGCACGGCTGCAAACGTATGAACCCTTTATTGTTCTCCAGCAACATAAGGAAAACAGAGGCTTTGGATACGGTCATAATCAGGTTTTTAAAGAAGCAGCTGCACAGTATGGTATTATTTTCAATCCTGATGTTCTTGTGAGCAAGCAAGCAATGGACAGCATGATTCAACGAATCAGAGAGAATGAACAGGTTGCTCTCATCTGCCCGAAGGTATTAAATTATGATGGGACGATACAATATTTGGTTCGTCAGAAATTGGATGTTTTTGACTACATGCTCCGGTTTGTTCCTATCCATTTTGTGAAAAAAATATTTGATAAGCGTCTGGCTTATTATGAATGCCGGGATCTGCCAGAAGACAAAACCTCATACATCAAAATGGGATCTGGGTGTTTTATGGTTATAGATGTAGAAAAATACAATGAGATTCAAGGATTTGATGAACGATTTTTCATGTATTTTGAAGATAATGATCTGTGTCTGCGTTTTGGACAAAAAGGATATAAGATTCTTTATACGCCTTTTGAAACAGTTACCCACCTTTATGAAAAAGGGGCGCATAAAAACATGAAACTATTTAATATTTTTATGCAGTCCATGTTCAGATTCTTCAATAAATGGGGCTGGAGGTTTTTTTGATGGATACGAGATTGGTAATTGTACTTGTATTGTATCAGAAGAAGCTTGCAGAGTCTCCGAGCTATGACATTTTACAGACTGCTGTATCAGAAAATGAAACAGTTGACTTGTTTATTTATGATAACAGTGAGCAAGCCCAGAAAGATTCTTTGTTTGATTTGAAAAATGTACACTATATTCATGATGCGGAGAACTCAGGTCTTGCGAAGGCATACAATGCCGGAGCAGAGTGGCTTAAAAAGTGTAAAGGCAGACTTCTGATGCTGTTGGATCAGGATACTGTCGTTGCTTTGGCAGATATCGAACAAATTCTTGCTCTGCCTGAAACAGAGATAGAGACAGTAGGGGCATTTGTTCCTTTTATTCGCTCAGGGAATCAGCAAATTTCTCCGGTTTTCAGTGATACGTATATCAGCAGAGAGCGTTCTTTTCCACAAACAGGTGTGACAGATCAGGCGCTGATGGCTATTAATTCCGGTACCGTTCTGACAGAGAAAGGGCTCATGGCTGTCGAAGCATTTAATGAATCGTTTCCGTTGGATTTTTTGGATCATTGGGTATTCTGGACCCTGCATCAAAAAGGTTTGAAAATTGAGGTTCTTCCTCTAACTTTCGAACATGACCTTTCTGTTCTTGACTATAGCAGTGTTTCGTTAAAAAGATACGAATCCATTATTTCGGCTGAGTCATTGTTTTATGGGGAATATGATCAAAAGAAATTGGACATTCATACAAAACATTTGCTTAAACGAACACTTAAGCAGTTTTTACTGGTAAAAAATAGAGCGATATGGCGACGAACTTGGAAAGAGTATCGAAAATTAGTGAGGGATAGTAAGTGATTTCTGTATGCATTGCTACTTATAATGGCCAAAAATTTATTTCAGCACAACTAGACAGTATTCTTCCTCAGTTAGGAGCAAAGGATGAAGTGATTGTTTCTGATGACGGTTCTTCAGATGAAACAATAACGATTATCAATGAGTATGTGAAGAAGGATAAACGAATTCGCTTAACAGAGGGACCGCGTCAGGGGGTTATAGCCAATTTTAACTGGGCTGTTAGTCAAAGTGCTGGGGAATTTATCTTTTTGGCAGATCAAGACGATGTCTGGCTGCCTGAAAAAGTTGATAAAATTCTTGGCTATTTTTCAGAACATCCTGAAGCAGAGCTTGTTGTCAGTGACTTAACAATTGTTGATGAAGGATTAAAGCCTATTATTTCTTCCTATTTTGACTATCGAAAGGTAAAGCAGGGATTCTGGACAAATTTTATGAAAAGCGGCTATATCGGAGCAGGCATGTGTCTTCGTGCAAGCTTAAAAAAGAAAATTTTGCCCATTCCTTATAATGTTCCGATGCATGATATGTGGATTGGACTAATCAGTGAATATTACCACAGCAGTGCTTTTCTTAAAGAACCGCTGACGTACTATCGCAGACATGAAGAGAACGTCAGTGAAATTGCTACAAGTTCCAGTGCTGTACAAAAAATAACATGGCGTCTGACTTTGATTTACTTACTGATTCAGCGGCTGTTTTTCAAAAGATGAAAGGCAGATTACGTTTTTGTAAAATATAAGGAAAATACATGACAAGTTTATAGGTTAATGAGATAATGTAAAATGGTATGTAAAGAATGCAACAATAAATATTTATGAAGGAGTTTTTCCATGAAAGGAATTATCTTAGCCGGCGGAAGCGGAACAAGATTATATCCGCTGACAAAAGCAACATCCAAACAACTAATGCCGATATATGACAAGCCAATGATTTATTATCCAATGTCCACATTAATGCTGGCAGGGATTAAGGAGATATTGATTATCTCTACCCCGGAAGACACACCTAGATTTGAAAACCTATTTGGTGATGGTTCTGATTTAGGCATCCATATTGAGTATGCAGTCCAAGAAAGTCCTGACGGCTTGGCACAAGCGTTTATTATCGGAGAATCCTTTATAGGGGATGACAGTGTTTGTCTGGTTTTGGGCGATAATATTTATTATGGCGGCGGGTTATCCAAGATGCTGCAGAGAGCAGCAGCAAAGGAAAACGGAGCAACTGTCTTCGGATATCACGTAAATGATCCTGAACGTTTTGGTGTAGTAGAATTTGATGGAGAGATGACGGCTCTTTCAATTGAAGAGAAGCCGGAAAAGCCAAAATCAAATTATGCGGTTACGGGCTTGTACTTCTATGACAATGATGTGGTGGAGATTGCTAAAGGTATTCAGCCTTCAGAGCGCGGCGAACTGGAAATCACCGATGTAAATAAAGTATATCTGGAAAAGAATAAATTATCAGTGGAAGTGATGGGCAGAGGCTTTGCGTGGCTTGATACTGGAACGCATGAATCGCTTCTGGAAGCATCAACCTTTATTGAGACAATTGAAAAACGTCAAAATCTAAAAGTAGCCTGTCTGGAAGAAATTGCTTATCGCATGGGTTATATTTCAAAAGAGCAACTGACTGAATTAGCACAGCCGTTGAAGAAAAACGGGTATGGTCAATATTTGCTGAGGCTGGCTGAAGTGTAGCAGGAGGAACGGAAAATAAATGAAAGTCATTGAAACAAAATTAAAAGATGTCAAAATAATCGAAATGGATGTCTTTGGTGATCATAGAGGATTTTTTACAGAAAGCTATTCAAAAGAAAAATTTGCACAGCATGGTCTGAATTTTGATTTTGTGCAGGATAACCATTCGCTTTCCAGCGAAGCAGGCGTTTTAAGAGGTCTGCACTTTCAAAAGGGAGAAGCTGCTCAGACAAAGCTGATTCGAGTGGTAACAGGAGCAGTTTTAGACGTTATCGTGGATATTCGTAAAGGCAGTCCGACTTATGGAGCTTGGGAAGGCTATATTTTGTCTGAACATAATTATCGTCAGCTGCTGGTTCCGAGAGGCTATGCTCATGGATTTGTAACGCTGACACCGGATGTTAATTTTATGTATAAATGTGATAACTACTACAGTGCAGAAGCAGATGGCGGGATCGCATTTGATGATCCTGATTTGGCGATTGACTGGCCGATTGATATCAGTAAGGCAATTACTTCTGAAAAGGATCAGCAACACCCTACTTTAAAAGAATTTGAAGCAGAAAACCCATTTGTTTATGGTGAAATTTAGAAATTGAGAGAGGTCTTGAAGATGAAAAACATTATAGTTACCGGCGGAGCTGGTTTTATTGGGTCAAATTTTGTTCACTACGTGGTGAATAACCATCCGGAAGTTCATGTAACTGTATTGGATAAACTAACTTATGCAGGAAACAGAGAAAACCTTGCAGGACTTCCCTCAGATCGAGTGGAATTAGTTGTTGGAGATATAGCAGATGCAGAGCTTGTTGAAAAACTGGTTAAAGAAACAGATGCGGTAGTTCATTATGCAGCAGAATCTCACAATGATAATTCTCTGAACGATCCATATCCATTTTTACAGACAAATATTATTGGAACTTATACACTGATCGAGGCATGCCGCAAAAATAATGTTCGTTATCACCATGTGTCAACAGACGAAGTGTACGGAGATCTTCCATTACGTGAAGATTTACCGGGACATGGAGAAGGACCGGGAGAGAAGTTTACTGATGAAACACCTTACAACCCATCAAGTCCTTATTCTTCAACAAAAGCAGGGTCAGACCTGCTTGTTAAAGCATGGGTTCGTTCATTTAATCTGCAGGCAACAATTTCCAACTGTTCAAACAACTACGGACCTTATCAGCATATCGAGAAGTTTATTCCTCGTCAGATTACGAATGTCTTAAGCGGAATCAAGCCTAAATTATATGGAGCAGGAAAAAATGTTCGAGATTGGATTCACACGAATGATCACTCTTCTGCTGTCTGGGCGATTTTGACAAAAGGACGAATCGGTGAAACCTATTTGATTGGTGCCGATGGCGAGGAAGATAATAAGACAGTTATTGAACTGATTCTGGAATTGATGGGACAGCCGACAGATGCTTACGAACATGTAAATGATCGCGCTGGTCATGATTTACGATATGCGATTGATTCTGCCAAGCTTCGTGAAGAATTGGGCTGGGAACCTGAGTTCACTAATTTCCGGGATGGATTAGCCGACACAATTAAATGGTATTCTGAAAATGAAACCTGGTGGCTGGCTGAAAAAGAAGCAGTTGAGTCAAACTATGCTAAGAACGGTCAGTAGTACTTGACATGTTTATTTAATAAGAGTCAGGATTATAGGTGCCCTTTATCATGTGTTCTAATGATAGAGGGTAGTATTGGTAATGGGGACCAGTTTTTTCGACAATATTTTTTCAAACAAGAAAAATTATTGCTATTACCGGAGAAAGGTTTCCGTAACAAACAATGACAAGCAGAGGAGAAAATAAAATGATCTTAATTACTGGTGGAAATGGACAGCTGGGAACGGAACTACGCCATTTACTTGATGAGCAGGGTTTGGAATATATTTCAACAGATGCTGGGGAAATGGATATTACCAATCTGGAAGAAACAAAAGCGTTTATTTCTGAAGTTAAACCTGAATTGATTTATCATTGTGCTGCCTATACTGCGGTAGACAAAGCGGAAGATGAAGGCAAAGAGCTTGATGAAAAGATCAACGTTGACGGGACTAAAAACGTGGCCGAAGCAGCGGAAGCTGTTGGTGCAGTTTTAGTCTATATCAGTACAGATTATGTATTTGACGGTACTAAAAAAGACGGGCTCTATCAGACTGATGATCAGACAAATCCTCAAAATGAATATGGACGTACGAAATTGTTGGGCGAACAAATTGTTCAGGAAACAATGAGCAAGTATTATATCATAAGGACTTCCTGGGTCTTTGGAAAGTATGGTCATAATTTCGTTTTTACCATGCAAAAGCTGGCGGAAACCAGAGATCAGCTGACTGTTGTAGATGATCAGTTCGGACGTCCTACATGGACCCGGACACTAGCTGAGTTTATGCTGTTTGTTATTCAAGAAAAAGCAGATTACGGTGTTTATCATCTATCAAATGAGAACAGCTGCAGCTGGTATGAGTTTGCAAAAGAAATCTTGAAAGACACGGATGTTGAAGTGCTGCCTGTGGATTCAACGCAATTTCCGCAAAAGGCAAAACGTCCGCAGTACTCTGTAATGGATTTAAGAAAGACTGAAGCATTGGGCTTTGAGATTCCAACTTGGCAGCAGGCATTGGCACAAATGCTGGAAAGTATTAAATAACCGAAATATAAAAAAAGATTTATTTAAATGAATAAGTTCTATGAATACCTGTAGAATAAAATGAAGGAGAGTATTATGAAAGTTGCAGTTTTGATCCCTTGTTACAATGAAGAATTGACAATCAAAAAAGTCATTGAAGATTTTCGTAAAGAATTACCAGATGCAGATATTTATGTTTATGATAATAATTCAACTGACAATACAAATCAAATTGCCAGAGAAGCCGGCGCGATTGTCAGAAAAGAACCACGACAAGGGAAAGGACATGTTGTGAGACAAATGTTCTTTGAGATTGAGGCGGATTATTATCTGATGGTTGACGGGGATGATACTTACCCGGCAGATGCCTGCCACAGTTTACTTGAAACGCTGATAAACGGTGAGGCTGACATGGTCATTGGAGACCGACTTTCCAATGGAACGTATACAAATGAGAACAAACGTCCAATGCATAATCTGGGAAATAATTTGGTAAAGAACTCTATTAATCTATTGTACGGTAGTGATATCAAGGATATCATGACTGGGTATCGCGGATTCAACAAGTATTTTGTTCAAAGTTACCCTGTAATGAGTAACGGCTTCCAAATTGAAACGGAACTGAGTATTCACACATTGGATAAACGCTTCAGGTTAAAGGAAATTCCCATCATTTACAGAGATCGTCCGGAAGGCAGCGAATCAAAGCTGAATACTATTTCAGATGGTTTCAAAGTAATTATGACAATTATTAATATGTTTAAAAATTATAAACCTTTATTTTTCTTTTCTATAGGTGCACTGATATTTTTTATCATTAGTCTTCTCATTGGAATTCCAGTAATCAATGAATTTATTCAGACTTCTTTTATCAGTAAAGTTCCATCTGCTATTCTGGCAGTGGGGCTAATGCTTGTTGCCTTGCTGTTGTTTATTACTGGTCTGATTTTAGATACAGTTGTTAACAATTCAAGGAAAGATTACGAACTGGAGCTGCACGATATTTACTGGCGAAACAATCAGGTTGATAAAAATAAAAAATAAAGCAGGTTGCGGCATAAAGCAAACAACGGATGGTCGGCACCTTGTTAGCAACAGTTAAAAGTGAATGGCAAGCAGAAATAATCATGCAGCTGTTTTTGGAGGCATATATTTTCTGCCTGCTGTTCACTGTTTTTTTGAAAAGCAGTTTTAGAAAGGATATAACTAAGTTTATGCTAAATAAAATCATAGGGTTTGGTATTGTCGGGATTATAGCAACAGTTATTGATTTTGCCAGTTTGTTTATTTTAAGATCTGTATTAGGTGTTGATGTGTACATAGCTGCTACAATTGCATTTATACTGGCACTAATTTTCAATTACGTGGCGAGTATGAAATATGTTTTTGTAGCTAAAGAAGGACTTTCCGTTCAAAAACAGGTAGTTATCTTTTTTGTAACAGCCGTAATCGGCTGGATGATCAATCAGGCAATGATGTATGTGGGAATTGAATGGCTGGGTATTTACTATATGCTGGCCAAGTTCCTTGCGACTACTGTGACGATGATCTTTAATTTTGTTTCTCGACACATATTGCTGGAAAGGTAGAGGAGATTGGGATGAAAAAAAAATTATATTCTTTTATTGTTTGTGGAATCATTTCTAGTATATTGGGGCTGTTTTTGGCGTATGGCACTCAAATTGGTTTTCTAAATATTATCAGTTCTTTAACAAAGCCTGAACTGGCAATTGAAATAGCAGAGCCGAGAATGATCGGATTTAAAGCAGAGGACGGCCGTTTGACTTCGCAGACAGATGATTCCTATTTGGTTTATCATGATATAAATGCGTATGTTAATCAAGTACAGATTTCTCTGAAAACAGTTGATCAGCCTGTTGAGATAAAGATTTATTATGCAAATGGCGGAGAGTTCTCAGAAGAACAGTCTATACAAAAAATTATAACAAATAAAAATAATACAAAACTCAATTTTTTAATTAATTCTTATATTACTGATTTACGGATTGATTTAGGTTCAGCTACAGGACAGGTATTTGAACTTGAATCTGTGGAATTGGAGAAACCAAAAATTCTGTTTTCTAAAGAGACATTGACATTGGCATTACTGATTACGTTGGTTTTTATATTTTTATTTGCACATTTCATTGTTGGTCCGACAGTTTTGTATAATACTATTGACCGCTATCGATACTGGATTGCCGCTGTAGTCGTTGCTTTCGCAGTGATCTTTGAATTGAGCGGTTCTTCTCTTGCATCTTGGAAAGATTACATATACATGGATAATGATGGAGTTTTAGCAGGTATTGCTCGTCCGATTCGATCTGATGAGTGGGCTGTAAATACACCGATGACTATGTCGCAATATTATAATGGGTATTCGGCTGTCAGTAATATTATCAGAGGAACTTTAACTGATGTGTCGATCGTTTACGGTCAGCCGGCGCTCAGTTTGAATCTTCTGTTCAGAATATTCAGTGTCGGCTATGTTTTACTGGGCACTTCATATGGATTGGCATTTTTCTGGTATGCCCGACTGGTTGTTCTATTTTTGGTTACATATGAATTTGTCAAATTAATAACTAAAGGCAATAAACCGTATGCTCTTCTTGGAAGTATCTTGATTACATTTTCCCCAATTGTTCAATGGTGGTTTGCCATCAACGGACTAGTGGAAATGCTGATAGCCACACAGCTGTCAATACTGCTTTTGGATAAGTATATTAAAACAGACAGCAGTAAAAAAAGGGCACTGTATTTTGTTTTAATACTACTTTGTGCCGGCAACTTCATTCTTACGTTTTATCCATCATGGATGATTCCGGTTGCCTATGTCATTTTAGGGTTTATTCTATGGATATTCATTGAAAACTGGTCAACATTAACATTAAAAAAAATAGATATTTTTAATATAGTTTGGATGACAGTGGTGTTTGCTGCTGTAATCGGTTATATTTTCAGTGCATCTATCGATACTATTAATTCTGTAATGAATACAGTTTATCCAGGATCTAGAGTAGAAGTTGGTGGCGGCTCTGAACTTGAAAATCTTGTGGGTGCTTTTTCTAATATCTTTTTCCCATTTAGAAAATATTTAGATATCCATAATACTTCGGAAATGGCTGTTTTTCTGGATATGTTTCCATTAGGGATTATTCTAAGCCTATTTTACATGTTTAAAACGAAAAAGAAAGATTCGCTGATGATCATTCTGATTGCGTTAAGTGTCTTTTTCTTCATCTGGATGAGTGTAGGGTATCCAGAAATCATTGCCAAATTTACATTTTTGGACAAGACACAAGCTAGAAGGACATATCTTGGCTTCGGTTTAGTTAATACGTTTTTACTTTTGCGTGTGCTATCGGTGATGGAACTTAAAATCAGACCGATATGGGGACTTCTTGCAGCGGGGCTTTATGCAATGGTTATGGCTGTGATTAATAGACAACTGTACCCGATTCTTCTTCATCATCCTTTAGCAGTTATGGCTGTCTTCTTTCTTGCTTTCGGTATGAGCAGCCTAGTTATCTGCTGGAACCGAAAACCACAATTGGTGGCTGCTTTTATCGGTTCGATCGTATTGGTCAGCGGTTTGTCTGTCAATCCAATACAACAGTCGACAGATGCAATTGAAAAGTCAAAAATTGCTGATTCGCTGAAAGAGATTCAAAAAGAAGAAGAAGGTGTTTGGATTGTGGAGGGGATGGGACTCCCAATGAATAATCTTCCAATTATGTTTGGACTGCCGACCATTAATTCAACCAATGTTTATCCAAATCTTGAGCTGTGGGAAACTATCGATACGGAGAAACAATATGAAGAGGTTTATAATCGTTATGCGCATATCGTGATTAATGTTGTAGGTGCAGATAATCCTGCGGATGGATCATTTGAGCTTGTGCAGGCAGATGTATTTACAGTCAATTTATCTCTTCAGAAATTAAAAAATATGGATGTTAAATATATTCTTTCGCAAAATGATCTAAGTCTTATTCCTGAATTTAAAGATGGAACAGACCATCTGTATATTTCTGATGAAGGATATAGAGTTTATAAAATTCTCGAATAGTTTAAAAAATCACGTATTTAATTAAAAAATTAAGGTATTTGTTGGATGAGATGGAGTAAGAGGATTTGTTTGATTTATTAATTTAAGATACAATAATTATGAATTGGAAAAGTTATTACTTGGGAAAAGGGTTAATTTATTGCAGGAGGATATAAAATACAATGAATAGAAAATTAATTCTTTCTCTATTGGTCTGCGGAGATTTGTTAGTAACCAGTTTAATACCGACTATAGTGGTATCTGCAGAAGGTAGCACAGGAATGGAGAACAGTGTCAATACACAGACAACTGAGAACTTAACAGGAAACCAACTGACGGGAAATTCATTGATACAAGAAACAATCAGTTCAGAAAGTAACTCCAGCAGGAACGATTTCGAAACAATAGAGAGCAGCACTTCAACTGAAATAGAAGCCTTAGAAACAATTGATTCTGAAGAGGCAACAGATGAACAGAGCTTTGACGTGAATACTTTCGGTGAAGGCTATACTGAACCTTCACCATCTAGTCGTTCAGATTTGATAGTTGCCAGCAGAGCAACTACAGCTTTGGCAGCAATTGACATCGTTAATGCGGGCGAATCGAACCGTCCGAAATTAAGTTTTATTGATGTTTCTTCTCATAATGGAACAATTACAACAAGTCAGTACCAGATGATGAAGAATTACGGGGTGACAGGAGTAGTTGTAAAACTTACTGAAGGAACGACTTATTTTAATCCATATGCACAATCACAAATTGCCAATGCAAAGGCTGCTGGACTAAAAGTATCCGTATATCACTACAGTCACTATACATCTACAGCCGGTGCTCAGGCAGAGGCTAAATATTTTGTCAACAAAGCCAATTCATTGTCTCTTTCAAAAGATACTGTGATGGTGGCTGATATTGAAGAATCATCCATGCGGACTTCAGCAGTCAATGCAAATACTCAAGCCTTTAAAGCTCAGCTGAACAACTCAGGCTACAGTAAAGTTGCCTATTACCTGTCAAGAAGTTGGTTGGATGTTGCCGGTGGTGTATTTAGTAGCAGTATATTTGGAAAAGAAAATATCTGGGTAGCGCAATATCCGTACACGCCGACTGCTTCTCAGAACTGGAACAGCGATTATTCTTCATGGCAATGGTCGTCCAATTTCTATTTTCCAGGAATTTCCCATCCTTTTGATGTAAATACAGATTATACAGGTCTGTTTACAGGAGAAAGTGATAAGTGGGATTCTAGTATTCCAGTTTCGGGGACCATATCTGTCTCAGATGTTTCAGGATCAGAACAGATATTTAAAGCAAGTGCCAAAGTGGAAGCAGGCGGATATACACCTCATAAAGTATATTTCCCAACTTGGTCGAATGAAAATGGACAGGATAATACTATCTGGTATGAGGCTGCCTACAGCAATGGTATCTGGACTGCAGATATTCCTATTACCAATCATAAAACTGCAGGCGATTATACGATCCATGCCTATGTTCAAATGCTCCCAACCTCTTCTATGAATATTTTTATTGGATCCGCTGAGTTCACGATAACACCTGTAACGATGAGCGCTGTCATTACTAATTACAATACACAGGGAACTTTTGATGTTGTTGTAACGGGAAACAGTGTATCGGGAATTGATAGGGTTCGTTTGCCGGTGTGGAGTAAAGCAAATCAATCTGATCTTTACTGGTATGATGCAGTGAAACAGGCAGATGGCACCTATAAAGCAACCATCGATGTTAAAAACCATCAGTACAATTCAGGAATGTATACAGTACATGCTTACATTTATGGGAAAAATGGATTGAGCCAAGGGATGGCATTATCTCAACAAATGGATGTCACAGGAGTAAGTGTGAATGTGACATTTACTGATGCGAAGAAAACTGAGACAAACTATATAGCAACTGCAGCTGTTTCACCGGGAATTACTGGAACTGCTAAAGAAGTAAATTTTGCTGTGTGGAGTGAAAAAAATGGGCAGGATGACATTAAATGGTACAAAGCAACGAAACAAAGCAACGGGACTTTTACTACTATGATTGACATCAATAATCATAAGACCATTGGACAATACAATGTGCATACCTATGTCACTGTTTCTACAGGAGTGATGAAGTTTGCTTCAGCAGATAAGTTTACAGTCAGCAGTCCAACTGTCTCTGTTTTCTCAAAAAATATCCAAAATAATAAAGGGACCTTTGATGTTGTTGTGGAAGCTTCGGCCCCTTCTGGTATAAAAGAAATAAAAGTACCTGTATGGAGCAAGAGTGATCAATCTGACATTAAGTGGTATAATGCTTCGAAGCAATCTAATGGGACTTACAAAGTAACAGTAGATACAAGAAATCATCAATATAATTCCAGCATCTATCAAGCACATGCTTATGTATATACAAATAATAGCCTAACTGGCTTTGGTGCAATGGTACCGGCAAGTATTTCTCTTCCGGCTATCAAAGGCTTGGTGAGTGCTGCTGCAAATGCCAGTGAAACAACATATACAGCAACACTGACAATGGATTTGGGCATCTATGGTACGGCAACAGAAGTCACTTTCCCTGTCTGGAGTGAAAAAAATGGACAGGATGATATTAAATGGTATAAAGCAACAAAGCAAAGTAATGGCAAGTATACCGCCACTATTAATATATCCAATCATAAAGACAGCGGGAAGTATAATCTTCATGTGTATGCAAAGCTTGCGAATGGTGTGAATAAATTTGTTGCTGCCACAGAATTTAGTGTAACTCAACCGACTGTTTTAGTTTCCAAAACAGCTTTCAACAAGTCAACAGGGACATTTAGTATCAGGGTGACTGGAGGCAGTAAATCGGGCATAAAAAATGTAAAAATCCCTGTGTGGAGTAAAAGAAATCAGTCTGATATCAAATGGTATGACGGAGTCAAGCAGTCTGACGGCTCATATAAAGTAACAGTAGATATTAAGAATCACGGCGGAAATACTGGGGTATATAATGTGCACACGTATCTTTATGCCAACAATGGAGTAACCGGCTTTGCTGCTACAACAGTAACTGTTGAAAAATAGAAAATAACAAATGTAAACTGTGGCTTCTGCAACTTTTAACTGCAGCCGCAGTTTATATTTTTGTCAGAAGGAATTGTTAAAGTATTGTTCACATATTTTTGACAGAATTGCCTGCTTTCAAAATAAATGATATAATTCATTGATGTTTTAATGGAAGAAATTAAAAGAATCCAGTGTAGGAGATTGAATGATTTTATGTTGAAAAATTTACTGAGTTTACCAACCGAATTATACCAAAACAGAAAATTAATTTTTACGCTAGCCAAAAATGACTTTAAAACAAAATACGCCGGTTCTTATCTGGGCATTATCTGGGCTTTCGTTCAACCAATCATTACGATTTTTGTTTATTGGTTTGTTTTTGGAAATATTTTTCAAAATGGAGCAGATCGTGGAGCACCGTATGTTTTATGGTTAGTGACAGGATTAGTACCTTGGTTTTTTCTACAGGATGGTCTAGTTTCAGGAACCAGCACGTTTCTTGAGTATAACTATCTAGTTAAAAAGGTTGTATTCAAGATTAGTATTTTACCAATGGTTAAAATTTTGTCTGCTTTCTTTATTCATATATTTTTCCTGATGTTTGTTCTATTGTTGTATATCTTTTATGGTATGACACCAGACATATACTATTTTCAAGTTATTTACTACAGTTTCTGCATTTTTTGTTTCGTGTTAGCAGTATCCTATATTACCAGTTCGCTGGTTGTCTTTTTTAGAGACTTAACTCAAATCATTAGCATCGTGTTGCAGGTAGGGATCTGGATGACACCGATTATGTGGGCATTTCCAGATATGGGTTTAGCTGAAGACAGTACCATCGCTTCTTTGTTGAAACTGAATCCTATGTACTATGTTGTGAACGGATATCGAACAACGCTGATTGATAAAATTGGTTTTTGGGAATATCCTAGCCTGACACTTTATTTTTGGGCAATAACGATTGTTCTGTTTGTCTTTGGAATTTTCTTGTTCAAAAAATTAAAAATCCATTTTGCGGATGTATTGTAGAAGGAGATCGTCATGTCAGAAAGTGTAATTACTATAGAGAATTTAAACAAGGTGTATCGTTTGTATGATAAGCCGTTTGATCGCTTAAAAGAAGCCCTGGGTATGAAGGTTCATTCTACTGAGCATTATGCTTTGAATGATGTCAGTTTTGACGTGAAAAAAGGTGAAACGATTGGCATTATCGGAACCAATGGATCAGGAAAGTCAACCTGCTTAAAAATTATTACAGGTGTTTTAAATCCTACTAGTGGAAATGTAAAAGTAAACGGTAGAATTTCTGCGCTTCTTGAATTGGGTGCGGGTTTTAATCCAGAATATTCTGGTCTGGAAAATGTCTATTTAAATGGAACAATGATCGGATTCAGCAGAGAAGAGATTGATGAAAAACTAGACGCAATTTTGGATTTTGCAGACATAGGTGAGTATATTTACCAACCGGTAAAATCGTATTCCAGCGGGATGTTTGTCCGACTGGCTTTTGCTGTTGCAATAAATATTGAACCAGAAATCCTGATTGTTGATGAAGCGTTGTCTGTGGGAGATGTTTTCTTTCAGGCGAAATGCTATAAGAAATTTGAGGAATTCAAGGAAAATGGTAAGACTATTTTGCTTGTCAGCCATGATCTGGGGAGTATTTCAAAGTATTGTGACCGGGTTGTTCTTTTAAACAATGGGAAAAAACTTGATGAGGGTAGTCCTAAAAAAATGGTGGATCTGTTCAAAAAGGTTCTTGTAAAACAAGAAGGGGTTCAGGCTTATGATGCCCCTGAAGGAGCCAATGAACTGGAAGATATTGAAATAGCTGAGATCGATACATGGAAGAAGCCATTCGTTCTAAATCCAAATGTATTGGAATATGGTAATAAAATGGCTGAGATCGTTGATTTTACAATCATTGATTCAAAGGGAATTCCTACGAATACCATAGAAAAATTCAGCGAGTTCACAATTAAAATGAAAATCAAATTTAATATGGATTTAGAAGATGCGATCTATGCCTTCACCATTAAAGACTTAAGAGGGACAGAGATTACTGGAACTAACAGCATGTTTGAGAAAGTGGAAATCAAAGATCGCAAAAAGGGAACCCTCTTAGAAATAGACTTTACTCAAAAAATGCTGATCCAAGGCGGCGATTATTTACTTTCACTTGGATGTACGGGTTATCCTCAAGGTGAATTTGATGTGTATCACAGACTTTATGATGTTTGTAATATTATGGTTATTTCTTCTAAAGATACAGTAGGATTCTTTGATATGGACTCTAGCGTTCAGGTTGAAGTGATCCAATAACAGTTGAAAGGGGTCCTATTGTGGATACATATGTTGGAAAAGTGAAGTTGGACGAAACACATTATCCTGGTGAAGATTTTTACAGTGATGGTGTAATTGAAGACAGGCTGTTGAATATCGTTACAAATTTTCCAGAAGATGAATATAATAAAGTAATTGCTGAAAGTAAAGACTGGGCAATACTATATCATTTGTCGCATTTAAGAGAAAATATTGTTGAATGGCTTCCTATTGAGAAAACAGATAATGTACTGGAAATTGGAGCTGGCTGTGGAGCTGTCACTGGTGTCTTAAGTGAGAAGGCTCTTAAAGTAGACTGTATTGATTTATCTAAAAAGAGAAGTTTGATTAATGCAACAAGAAACAGAAAAAAAGAGAATATTGAAATAAAACTGGGGAATTTCCAGGACGTGGAACAATCGTTGACAGAGAAATATGACTGGATTACGTTAATCGGTGTTTTTGAATATGGTAAAGAGTATATAGCTTCTGAAAATCCCTATGTAGATTTTTTAAAAATTATCAAAAACCATCTGAAGCCCAGAGGGAAAATAGTTATTGCGATCGAAAACAGATTGGGACTTAAATATTTTGCTGGTTGTACTGAAGATCATACAGGAATTTTGTTTGATGGTATTGAAGGTTATCATAATGGTGGTATCGCAGCAACTTTTTCAAAACCTGAACTTCAACAAATTTTTAAGAAAAGTGGATTTTCTAAAACAACATTTTACTATCCTTATCCAGATTATAAACTACCTTTATATATATATTCTGACGACTACCTTCCTCAGTTAGGTGATTTGACGATTAACCAAAATTTTGACCGTTTGAGAGTGAATGTGTTTGATGAAACAAAAGCTTATGACAATATTATAAAAAGTGGACTGTTTCCTCTTTTTTCTAACTCTTTTTTGACAATACTGGAAGGAGATCATTAATATGGAAAAGTTGATTTTCAGTAAGTACTCTAATGAAAGAGCTAGACGCTTTGCGATTCGCACTGATATTGTTTCTGATGAATCAAAGCAGCTTACAGTCTATAAACGAAATCTTTATCCAGAAGGTGAACAGCACATTAAAGATATTTATCAGTGGTATGAGAAGTTGAGCGATACCTATAAAGAGACTCAAATCGAGATGAACCGCTGCGAGTATCTTGGAGATAAAGTTTCTTTGGAATTTCTCACACAGCTTACTCTGGAGCATGAACTGAATGAACTTTTGAGAGAAAGAAAATTGGAGCAGTTTTCCGAATTGCTTTTTTCCTACATCAACGAAGTAAAAAAAGGGGATATGATCCATCCTTTTGTTAAAACAGAAGCGTTTGTCAATACATTTGGCGATGTGTCAATTGAAGAAGCGCTTTCTGCTAAAGTAACGAATATTGATATGGTGCTGAATAATGTAATCCTTGGGGAAAAGTGGACAATCATTGATTATGAATGGACCTTTGATTTCCCAATTCCTTCAAGCTTTGTTATTTATCGTATTCTTCATTATTTCATCAGCAGCAGTCCTTTTCAAAAAATGATATCTGGTATGGATTTGTTTGAACAGGCAGGCATTTCTGCAGCAGAGCAAGAAGTTTATGCGGAAATGGAAAAACATTTTCAAATGAAATTTTTACTTAGCGATGAAAATCAGGAGGAAACAATAGTTCCTATTAGGGAACTGCATGAAGCAATTTCTCCTGGCGGTATTGATCTCAAGCGATTGTTTAATGAAGAAAAAATGCGTAGAGAAACACCGATTCAGTTATTTTTCAGTGAGGTTTATGACTTTTATGAAGAGAATTCTACTATTTTATTTTGTAATATAGACCAAAAAGTTGAACTGGAAGTGGAAGTGGCTCCTGAAATAGATTTCCTGAGACTGGACCCACACGAGCTTACGTGCAGTTTAACAGAACTGGAAATTAAGGATGAACTGGGACAGGAAGTTCCTGTCTTTGCTACAAATGGAATTTTTATAAGTGAACATCAGCTTACATTCCTTGAAGAGGATCCGCAGATTATTTTAGGTGGCTTAAAAGAGAAAAAACATCTTACAATAAGCTATAAAATCAAACTTATAAGTGTAGAAGAGCGTGAAGTAATTGTTCCTATTTTGAATGGGAAAAATGTATTTGAAGAAATAGCGTTGGATTTGCAGGCGGAACAGCTTCAGTTTAAAGCAGAAATAGAGCGGCAGCAACAGCAGCTTCAAGAAAATGCAGATAAAATTAACTATCAATTACAACTTATTTCAAATATGGAAAATACAAAGATTTGGAAAGCTTATGAGCGATACCGGAAAATATTTAGTAAATAGTGATACAGGGATTATTTGTGAAATGAGGAGAAAGAAATCGTGGATAATAGTTTTTGGATAAGAAATGATCGTTTCCATCTAAAGGATAGTTCTAAGTACATTATAGATGCCTGGTTGGAAGCAGATCAGACAATCAGTATAAAACTAGATGACGAACTGCTGGAATATACATTTGAAAAATCAAATGAATTTCAGAAAGATACAATTGGTCAATTTGTAAAAATTGTTGTTGCTTTTCCAGAAGCATTGGAAAACTATCATAGCTTAAAGATTTATAGCGGCGATAAAGGAAAAGAGATACTACGCTATGAAATGAGTATTTCTTCTATTTTAGAAAAGAAAGAGCCAATAAAAGTTTGTTATGATAAAAAAGCCGTTGATTTCGAAAAGAAAACATGTGAAATTGAAGGATGGGTTGTATCAAGCCGTCCTGTAGAAATTCTTTTGGTGGATGAAAAGAATAAGCCAATTCTGTATGAGATCGAATGGGTGAAACGCAGAGATGTTTTGTCTATTTACTCGGAATATGATGTCAGTGATAACAATGGCTTTATCATTCGCTTTCATTATGGAAGCAGTAAAAAGGTCCGTCTGATTTTTCAAATGGAGACATCTCAGGTAAATGAAATGATTTATCTAACTAAGACCTATTATCAGAGGAAAAAAATGCAGGAATTGATGAAAAAAGCAATTAAGGTACTGCGAACGGAAGGCTTTGGTCGATTCTTTAAAGCTGTTATCAGAAAATTTAAGCATAAAGTTGGTTCAGATGTTCCGAAAGTTGTCAATTATCAGGAATGGATACAAAGACACCTGCCAAATGAGCAAGAACTGAGTCGCCAAAAAGCGAACAAGTTTAACACACGCCCATTAATCAGTATCGTCATTCCTTTATATAGAACATCAGAGTTTTATCTCAATCAGCTGATTGATTCAATTAGAGCTCAAACCTATGACAATTGGGAATTGTGTCTGTCCGATGGAAGTGGTGAAAATTCGCCGATCAGAGCTATGTTGGAGGTATTTGAAAAAAGTGATGAACGAATTAAAGTAGTTCATAATGAAAGACAGCTTCACATCTCTGAAAATACCAATGAAGCGATTAAAATAGCAACAGGGAACTATATTGCTTTTGCAGATCATGATGATGTGTTGACACCAAATGCACTTTTTGAAAATGTATTGTTGATTAACAACGCTCCTGATGCAGAAGTTATTTATTCAGATGAAGATAAAGTAAATGATGAAGGTCTGTATGTGCAACCTCACTTCAAGCCGGACTTCAGTATTGATTTGCTCTGCTCAGTGAACTATATTTGTCATTTTTTAGTTGTAAAAAGAAGCATTATTGATAAAGTCGGTCTTCTCCGTTCAGAATTTGACGGAGCTCAGGATCATGATTTTATTCTTAGATGCGTAGAAAAAACCGCTCATATTTATCACATCCCAAAGATATTGTACCATTGGAGGATTTCTGAGGATTCTACCTCTGAAAATCCTGAAAGTAAGCGCTATGCGATTGATGCAGGCAAACTGGCTGTACAAGAACATTATAATCGTATGGGAATTGCAGCCACTGTAGAAGATGGAGAATATTTTGGATTATACCGTACACGGTTAATAAGAGATCATGACCCGTTGATTTCCATCATCATTCCAAATAAAGATCATGTGGATGATTTGCGATTATGTATTGATTCAATTGATGAAAAGAGTACGTATAAGAATCTGGAGTACATCATTATAGAAAATAACAGTACGGAAGATGCAACATTCAGTTATTATGAACAGTTAAAAAAACATAACCCTCGTGTAAAAGTAGTTACTTATGAAGGTTCTTTCAATTATTCTGCCATTAACAATTATGGTGCATCCTTCGCTACTGGGGATTACTTCTTATTTATGAATAATGATGTTGAAATTATTAATCCGGAAACCATTGAAGAGCTGTTGAATTATGCAATGCGTGAAGATGTGGGAATTGTTGGTTCACGACTATATTATCCTGACGGAACGATTCAACATGCAGGTGTTGTCGTGGGGCTTGGCGGTGTTGCAGCCCATTCCTTTGCCAATCATGTACCGGGAGATACGGGATATTTTCATCGAATTATTGTTACTCAGAACTGCAGTGCTGTTACGGCAGCCTGTATGATGGTCAACAGAAATGACTTTGAACAGGTAGGTGGCTTTTCAGAAAAACTGGCTGTGGCATTTAATGATATTGATTTTTGTCTTAAGATCCGATCGCTTGGTAAACTGATTGTATATAATCCTCATGCGGAATTATATCATTATGAATCCAAGTCGAGAGGACTTGAGGATACGCCTGAAAAAGTCGCACGTTTCCAAAATGAGATTGCTGTGTTTCAGGAAAAATGGGCGGATATTTTGGAATCTGGAGATCCATATTATAATGTAAATCTTTCGCTTGATACACAGGACTTTGCCTTGAAAGCAATCTGAATTTTGGCATGATCCGTGAACGAAATATCAGAATTCTGAAAGCACAGAATAGAATTGTAAAAAATATATTTTGTGTGTGAATAGGATTAAAAAATGGCTCTTTGTCAACGAATGTTAGCAAAAAAAATCCAGAGAAATAGAGTCGAGTCTAGAGAGAAATTTTCTCTAGGCTTTTTTGCTCAGTTTGAAATGCGTTTCTGACCATTCAGTTTTGTTTGATTCTTTTGTAGCAGTTTCCAATACTTCTTTACGTGGTTGTACTTTCTTCGTTCTGCATAAACACGGCGATCAAATGTGTTCATTCGCTGAATACGATGAGTCAGAAACTTCGGCTGATGAGCTGAACGAGATGAAAACGGTCCAGAATGATCTGTGCATTTGGAAACATCTTTTTCACTAAAGAAAAATAAGGCGTATACATATCACAGACAACGAAGGTCACTTTTTGCCGTTCTGCCAAAGGGCAACGAGTAAAGTACCTTTCTAAATGAGTCAGCTGTCTGTTTTCAAGGAAGCTCATTGCCCCAGAGACTTGTTTCACTGATTTAAATACATTCGGCAAGGTGAGCTGCCCCATCTTTTTCGGTTCATAGAATTGTTTCATTACGCGATAAACTGAAGAAAGCGAGACATTTTTCTGTCGCGCAATCTCTGTCATTCCCGTTACTTGTGTTAATCGTTGGGCAATAGATAATTTCACTTTCCTAGCAATCTTACAGCCTTTTTCTACGACAGTTGTTTGAGCCACAAACGTACGTGAACAATTCGAACAGAAGAAACGACGTTTCTTCAAGCGAAAATACGTTTGAAACTCGGACACTTCGTTCATTAGAATGAGTGCAGGTTTTGATGTAAATCCCCAGCGGATAATCGCAGAAGCCACAGAACATAAGCAATGCGGACAATTGCGAGGGGTGTCATCAAGGACACCAGAAAAAATTATATACACCTGTTCCTTGATTATTTCTTTAGAAAAACAATTTTCTTCGAAATGAAGATTTAAGTCTAGAATATCGAGCATATCTTTGATAGAATCTGAATAGGACATCGTGCCATTCTCCTTTAAAGTAGTTTTTGACGACTTTATTTTAAAGGATTGTAGGGTGTCTTTCCCATATATTTTTACTAAAAAAGATGCCAGTGATTTCTCACCAACATCATAAAGATTGTTTCTGTTCATTTATATGCGTCTTTTTATTTCTCGCTTACTCTTATAGTGTCTTTTTTGCAAAGCATTTTACGAAAATCTTATTGCTCATTCATCTATTTTGAAATTACGATAGTCAGCCCAATAAGTTGTTCCATTAAGAGAGTACTGACAAACTATATTATTTGCAGAAGTTTTAACTCTCTTAATTACAGTAACTCTTTTACCAACATTGGAAGCCAAAGTTCCTAATTTTTTGTATCCTTTAGTATTATAAGGTACTGGTCCATATTCATTATAAATAGATGAAATGATTGTTGCATCTTTATTAATTGTTGTTTCTTCTGCCACTGTGTCTGCAAGTTTAAAATTACGTTTGTCAGCCCAGTAAGTAACTCCGTTTAGTTTAAACTCATACAAAATATTATTTCTTGCTGTAGTAACGATTTTTGAAATGGAAACCACTTTTCCAACATGATCTGTTAAATATCCTAATTTAGTATAACCAACGGTATTATAAGGTACATTTCCATATTCATGATAATCAGAGGCAATAATTTTAGCTTCATTGTCAATAAAAGTTGTTTGATTTATAGTATCTCTTATAGAGAAGTTGCGGTAATCTGACCAATATGAAGCTCCATTAATTGTAAATTTGTAATAGATATCACCTGATTGAGCTTTAACACGGCTGGAAATTAATACTTCTTTTCCTTTAAATTCTGTAGTGCTACCTAACTTTTTATATTCAAGTTTATTATAGGGGGTGTCGCCATATTCATCATATTGAGATGGTGATATAGTCGCATAGGTGTTATATGAGACATCTTCAATTATTTTATTAGTATCTTCAAAATTGCGATAATCTGCCCAATAAACTACTCCATTAAGTGTGAATTCATAAACAGTATTATTGGCAGAGGTGGTTACCATTTTAGTGATTTTTACTTTTTGACCTTCGTAATTAGTTAAATAACCCAATCGTTTGTAACCAGCTGTATTATAAGGCGTTGGTCCATATTCATTATAAGCAGACTTCACAATTTTCCATTGTCTGCCACTCGCAATTATCTGTTTGCTGATTATATCTCGTGGTTGAAAATTACGATAATCTGACCAGTATGTTTTCCCATCTATTTTGAACTGATAGTATATATCTCCATTTTTTGCAGTTACCTTTTTAGAAATAGTTGCTTCTTTTCCAGAAAAGACTTGAGTACTGCCTATTTTCCTGTACTCAAGGGAATTATATGCATTATCTCCGTATTCATCATACTGAGAAGGTTTTATTATGGCACTGAAATTCATGGTTTCTTCTTTAAGCGTAGCATTTATAGTAGCAAAATTACGATAGTCAGCCCAATATGTTTTTCCGTCAATAACAAACTGATATACTTTATTATTTGCGGAGGTTACAACAACTTGTTTTACTGCTACTTTTTTTCCAACCGAACCTGATAAAAAACCTAATTTTTTATAATTTTCAGTATTATAAGGTACATTTCCATACTCATTGTATGCTGAGGTTATGATGAGTGCATCTCTGCTGACATTATATTGTGTTTTTACAGTATCAAATGTTTTGGAAGGAACATCTTTGAAGTGGATATACCCGCTTACAGATCCTTTGCTAATCCATCGGGAATTATATTTTCCTGTAAAACCATAATTATATTCCTCAATTAATACTCTGTCTCCATCAACAGCAGCTACCCAGGCAACATGCATACTGCTCCACCAAGCAACAGAACCTCTTACAGGATTTATATCAACGGTATATCCTAATTTTCTTGCATTTGTTCCCCACACATCAGCGTTTCCAATAGCTCGTGGTATTTCAAATTTATTTGTTTTACTGAGCCGATTAGCTACAAAAGATGTACAATTTCTTGAATAATATCCCCATGTATCGATATACTGATTCATGGGAGCATTTTTCCAAACGGAAGGATAATCATCTCCTATCGCAGTGTCAGCAGCAGATACTTGTTGATTACTAAAGCTCACACTTCCTATGGTAATAGTAATAATTAATGCTATCCAAATTATTTTTTTCATTAATATTCCCCATTCTAATTATATTTTATTTGAAGATTTTAAAGAGGATACGTAATACACACTCTGTGCAAAAAACAAAGAAAGACCATAAAAATTTTTTCCATCACTTCTTTCAATATTTTATATTTTGTCCAATAATTAGTTAACCTCCAATGATCCAAATTGACATTTTCACTATACAATCCCTCCTTCTAATCTCCTTAGTAGTTATTATATAATAACTACTAAGGAGATTATTAAAATGTATACTAAAGTAAACTAGGAGGGTAATTATGAAACAATTGGGTACATTGTTAAAAAAAATCAGAGAGGATAAAGGACTAAGCCAACAAGATATTTGTGGCAAATTTATTTCCAGAGCTGCTCTTTCAAGAATTGAAAATAACAAATCGAATCCAAAATATAAAACACTTGAATATTTGCTGGAAAAACTTTCAATTTCGTTTGGTGAATTTGAATTTTTACAGCAAGGAAGAATATCCAAGAATGAAATAATCTCTCAATTCTGGAGGATTTCTGATAACACTCAAGTAAACAAACTAGAGAAAGTTATTGACTTTTGTAATTATTATTTAGTAGATATCTATGACAAATATGTTGAAGACATAAGAACAGTTTGTGAAATTTTAATCTCTTTACCTGATTTAGCCAATGAATCTCTGACAGAAATAGATAAGGAAAGAATTGTTCCTATTTGGGAGCGATTAAACCAAATGAACCAGTGGACACTTTCTGAATTAAGACTCGCAAGCAGTATACTTTTTTTCTACAGGGCAGAAATTGCTATTAATATTGCTGCTAGAATAGAACATGAAATAAAAAAATATGAGACTTATACAAATATAAAGCCTGTTATTCTTAGTGAATACATTAATCTAACTACTTTATATATGAATACTTCAAATCTGGAATTAGCTGCTCAATTAAATGATAAATCTCTTGAGTTATCAAAGCAGTTGAATCGATTTGATTATTATTATCTTTGTTATGTTCGCAAAGGTATTTTTGAAAATGATATTTCGAGAGTTAGTCATGGGAAAATAATGCTTAAAGAACTTGGTAAAGAAAACTATATTAAATTCTTAGATAACGAAATTCAAAAGAAAACTCAATTAAATGACATTTTCATCAAATAAATAAAAAAGTGGTAGGTTGATGTTATTGGACTGAAATTTATGATATGAAAAGTGGGGTGCATGTACGTACTGGTGTTACTCTACACTAAAATCTCTTGAAGAAAATATCAACTGGGTCTATGATATTTCAGGTTGGGCTGGTGAGGACGGCGAAGTACATGGCGATATTATTTTCTGGGCATTTCGACAGTCACTGGTTGAAGATGGCTATTATGAAAGTGCAGTAAAATCAAATGAGCTATTTGAAAAACTGTTCAAAGAGCTTGAAGAAGGGTTTGCGAACGGACAGTTAATCAAGAAAAAAGGACTGTTTATTTCAAAATCAGGTGACGGAAAGACCATGGAAGACATGCCGCTGATCTGGGAGTATTTCCAATATGGCTTTTACGCAACCAGCCAATATGGGAACTATGATTCGAGAATTGGAGTAATGAATGCTTCTGATGAAGAGCTGGCATGGTATGGGGAATTGATAAACACGAGATTTATTTATCCAGGTACTCCAGAAGATGCTGAAATCTTTACATCAGCAAAACCAGCCGTAAAAATATCAAACCACATTATTAAGGTTTATAGAGCTGTAAGTTTACCGCTTCTGTTTTTATCACTTATCGGCTATCTGGTTATCATCTGGCAAATGGTTAAGAATAAATTTAAAGAAGAGCACACAACGCTTTTTATTATTGTTACCGGCTTGTTTTTAAGCTTTATTATTTTATTGTTCGGTGTGGCATGGTTTTCAACCTGGGCAACCGATCGAAAAGAGCTGTTCATGACACTTTATACAGGGGGCGGAGTTCCGGTTATTCAAGTTTTTAAATTGCTGTGCCTGTATTCTTTAGGAGCTTTCGTAAAAGAAAAAGTAAAGAAAAAAGATATTTCTCCTGTAAACGAATAAACTTTCTTCTGCCTATTAATTCAGAAGGAAGCGATAGGAGCGATAGTAAAGCACCTGTGAATCCACCCGTAATCGGGTTCAGATCACAGGTGCTTTTGTGTAGAAGAAAAGAATTTACGCAAAAGAAAATCTTTGTAGATAAAGTTCTTTTGTTTAGCAGTGAAATTGATTTTTAAGGAACATCTTTTTTGGGCTGAAAGGAACAAACCATTTCTTCTCAAAGTATTCAATTGATGATAAAATAAATCAGTATGTTATTCCTTGAACTGGAAATCACAACAAAGCGACTGTTCATTTAAGTTCGGCGGATGCCTGTTTAGTCTGTTGGAAGACGAGCAGATAAGCACAATTTCGGCTTCGTTTGACATTTAAATGATTGAATTGGACTTTGCTCATAAAACACTGTAATCTATGAATAGAATAAACTTATAGAAAAGGAACGAATAAATGGCTAATGAACAAAAAATCCTCGTGAATATTGATAACATTTATAAAGACAAACAAAAAAAAGAGATAACAATTATGGGCTGGGCGATAGATATGCTCAGTAAAAAAAATCCGCAAATTGAAGTGAAAAAGACAGCAGAGATTGTTTCCAGCAAAATAGGACTGGCACCTAGAGGAGACGTAATAGGGATTTATGATCTTCCGCCCTATGTCTCTGTTGGTTTCAGTATTACTTTAACAGTGCAGTCTTTTAAAGGGGAGGCAGTTCTTCTTTTTTCAAACGCAGAAGAAACGGTCACTCAGACGATTGATTTGGAAAAGAACTATGCCAATCTTAAACAGTCTGTCAATAAAGACAAATGGAAGCAGTATTTCAGAAAAGTAAAAAAGGGTTTCGGCTATCTCAAAAGAAACGGTTTGTTGAATACGTATCGCAGAGTTCGAATTGAGCAGCAGAAAACGAATGATAAGTATTTGGAATGGATTGAGAAAAATGAACAGCCTTTACAGCAAACAGCTGAATTAAAGAATCAGGTTCTTATTTCAGTTGTCATGCCGGTATACAATGTGGAAGTTAGATGGCTGGACAAGTGCATACAGTCAATTAAAGATCAGACCTACACAAACTGGGAGCTATGCATAGCAGACGATGCTTCGACAAATAAAGAGCTGCTGGATGCTTTGGCTGCCTATGAAAAGTCAGACAGCAGAATCAAAGTTGTCTTTAGAAAAGAAAATGGTCATATTTGCAAAGCTACAAATTCAGCATTGGAAATTGCTGAGGGAGAATTTGTGGCACTGTTGGATAATGATGATGAGCTTGCTCCGAATGCATTATATGAGGTTGCTGCATTATTAAATGAGCATCCGGAATTAAACTTAATTTATACAGATGAAGATAAAATTGATGAATCCGGTACACGTTCTGATCCGGCATTTAAGCCTCAATGGTCTCCGGATCTGTTGATGGGAACGAACTACATTTCTCATTTAGGTGTTTACCGTCGTTCGATTATTGAAGAAATCGGCGGACTGCGTGAGGGCTTTGAAGGGGCTCAGGACTATGATCTGGTCTTACGATTTACTGAAAAAACAGCACCGGAAACTATTGCTCATATTCCAAAAGTACTCTATCATTGGCGAATGCTGGATACCTCTACTGCAGCGAATCAGGGCTCAAAAAACTATGCCTTCCTGGCTGGTCAGAAAGCACTGCAGGAAGCATTAAACAGAAGAGGGATTGCCGGATCTGTGGAATCTGGTGCAGCTAACGGACTGTATCGGGTAACTTATGATATTCCTGAAAAAGAAATGGTGTCAATCATTATTCCTACAAGAAATGGTTATAAGGATCTTAAAAGATGTGTAGATTCAATTGTTGAGAAAACAGAGTATCCCAATTTTGAAATTATTGTTGCAGATAATGGCAGTGATGAGGCACAGATGGAAGAGCTCTACAGTCATTATGAAACAATGCTTGGAGATCGTTTTACAAAACTGTCAATTGATATTCCGTTCAATTTTTCGAAAATCAATAATCTTGCGGCGAAAGAAGCAAAAGGAAAGTATCTCTTGTTTTTAAATAATGATACGAAAGTTATCAATATGAATTGGCTGACCAATATGGTTTCACTGGCACAGTTTGACCATGTGGGAACAGTTGGGGCAAAGCTCTATTATGAGAATAATACGATTCAGCATGCCGGTGTTATTGTCGGACTGGGCGGAGTTGCCGGACATGGGCATCATACATACCCTAAAGGGGATTTCGGCTACTTCGGAAAGCTGGTTGTAAATACAGATTATCTGGCAGTTACTGCAGCCTGTGTGATGATTAAAAAGACTGATTTTGACCAGCTGAACGGTTTCGATGAAGAGTTTGTTGTAGCGTATAACGATGTGGATTTATGTATCCGCGTTTACGACGAGCTGGGTAAATACAATGTGTTTGCAGCGGATACGGAACTTTATCACTATGAATCACAGTCCAGAGGCTATGAAGATACACCGGAAAAGCAAGAACGATTCCTGCAGGAAGCAGAACGATTCAGAAGAAGATGGCCGGACTATGTAGAAAATGATCCGTTTTATAACCCGAACTTAACAGTAAGCGGCGGAGATTTCACAGTACGCTTATAAGTGATGAAATTACATTGGGTTTGTGCAGAGAAATGGATGTTTAGAGACAGAAACTCTTGAACAAGATGCTAATTGTTGTGAAAGAACTTTTGACGAGTAATGACAGAAGTACAGTTTAATGCCGGGAGTATTTCTAGAATGAGTACTACCCGGTTCTTTTGAAGAATTGAGAAAAAAGAAAAGGACAGTAAAGATGAAGAAAGTACTGGCAATTACAGGACCGACAGCAGTTGGCAAGACAGCATTGAGCATATATTTGGCAGAAAAATTTAATGGTGAAATTGTCAGCGGAGATTCCATGCAGGTTTACCGTCAACTGGATATTGGAACAGCTAAAGTGACAGAGCAGGAAAAAAAGAATATTCCTCATTATTTGATTGACTGCCGTGAAATAACTGAAAGTTACTCTGCGGCTGATTTCCAGTGTGAAGGCAGGAAATACATAGAAGAGATTACTGCTAAGGGCAAACTACCGATTATTGTTGGCGGTACAGGCTTGTACATTCAGGCATTGCTGTATGATTTTCAATTGGGCGGACAAAACGAGCCGGAAACTTCTGCTATTCGTGAAAAATATGAAGAATATGCTGAGAAGAATAGCAATGAAGCTTTATGGCAGCTGCTGAAAGAGAAAGATTTGAAAGCGGCAGAGGTCATCCACTTCAATAACCGGAAAAAGGTCATCAGGGCGCTGGAAGTGTTTGAGACAACAGGTTACAGTATCACGTCACCGAAAGAAAAACCAAAGCCAGTATATGATTATTTTCTGATTGGCTTGGAAACGGAGAGGGAAATCCTTTATGCACGAATTAATCAGCGAGTGGAACTAATGATGGAACAAGGGCTTTTGAGGGAAGCAAAGCTGATGGCTCAAAACAGGTCTGTACAGGCTGCTCAGGGTATTGGCTATAAGGAATTTTTCCCGTATTTTGATCAGCAGCTTCAGCTAGAGGAAGCGGTTGATCAGGTAAAACAAAATTCACGAAGGTATGCGAAACGACAGCTGACATGGTTTAAAAATCGAATGACTGCTCATTGGATTGATCTGGTCATGCACCCAGAAAAATTACCTGATTTGGAACGATCCGTTGCCCAATGGCTCGATCAATAGAGAGGAAGAAACTATGGAGAATGGAAAAGAACGAGTGATTCTGGTTGGTGTAGAAACGGAAGCAAATACTCGTCAATTTGATTATTCAATGCAGGAATTAAAAAAACTAACAGAGACAGCACAAGGAGAAGTCGTTTTCTGTTTGACTCAAAAGCGTCCTCGAGTAGATCGGCAGACAGTTATCGGCAAGGGGAAATTAGAGGAGCTTATTAACTTTTCAGATGCCCATGAAGCAGATTTGGTGATTTTTAATCATGAGTTAACCCCCAGACAAAACCAGCAGCTTGCAGAGGCTCTTGGGATAAGAGTTATCGACAGAGTACAGCTGATTTTAGATATTTTTGCTCTTCGGGCACGCTCAAAAGAGGGAAAACTTCAAGTAGAGCTGGCTCAGTTGAATTATCTATTGCCGCGACTGGTAGGACAAGGTTTGCATTTGTCCCGGCTGGGCGGCGGGATCGGAACGAGAGGACCTGGAGAAACCAAATTGGAGTCCGATCGAAGGCATATTCGCAATAAAATTACCATTATCAAAAGAGAATTAAAAGAAGTTGCTGCACATAGAGAACGAAGCAGGCAGAAGCGGCAAAATGCTGACGTCTTCCAAATTGGGCTGGTAGGATATACGAATGCCGGAAAATCAACGATTATTAACATGTTGACAGCTGCGAAAACTTATTCAGAAGATCAGCTGTTTGCCACCTTGGACCCGTTGACTAAAAAATGGCAGATGCCTAATGGGATGGAGGTTACGATCACTGATACAGTTGGATTTATTCAGGATCTGCCTACACAGCTGATTGAAGCCTTTCAGTCTACACTGGAAGAAAGCAGAGAAATGGATCTCCTGCTTCACGTTGTTGACGCCAGTGCTCCCAATCGTCTTCAACATGAACAGACAGTGACAGGTCTGCTTGATGATCTTGATTTTGAAAATATTCCTGTACTAACCGTTTATAATAAGGCGGATTTGATTATGGAAGATGATTTTACCCCAACCCTGTTTCCAAGTGTGCTGATTTCCGCAAAGAACAGTCAGGATAAAGAAATGTTAATTGGCAGAATCAGAGAGAAGATGATGGAGCTGCTTATTCCTTATGAGCTGGAAATAGCTGTTGATCAGGGACAGCTGCTGAGCGAACTTAAACGGCATACGATTCTATTGTCAGAAGAATTTGCAGAAGAAGAGAATAGTTATAAGGTGCGCGGATTTGCGAAAAAAGATTCCAAATGGGTAAGGAGACAGGAAAATGAGTTGGACTGAAGGCTTTTATCCTGAATTGATCACTAAAATTGAAGAAGTTGATAAAAAAATAAATTCGCAGCTTAAACTGCTGTAGGAAAGATTGAAGGAAAAAGAGGCGATGATCAAGTTTTGTCAGGCGATTCAAAAGTTTTCTCCAGCTGATGCATTTGTCGTACCGATTCCGTCCTGCATGCCGAGCTATGAAGATGATGTTATCATGGCAACCGGAACGTTTATTCAGGGACCCAGTATGGAGTTGAGTGCAGATGCCCCCGTTCGTCCTCCGTGTTTAATTTATCTTCAAGGCGGACTGACTTATGAACACATAAAAATTGCTGTTTCACATGCTGTTAACGAAGTATTCTATTAGCATAAAAATGGTCTGGTTTTTTCAAACTTTTTAGTATATCGATGATTGGAAGGATATCTCCAGTCATCGTTTTTTCATATGTAGGGAAATCTTAATATTTTCAATGAAAAAGTAATTTTTTATCTTTGAGAAGTGGTCTAAAACCGAACGAAAAAACATTTATGTTAGAAAACCTAACATAAATGATTGACAAGTTAAAAAAGTGCTGTTATCCTAATAGCAACTAAGAGAGGGGGGTGGATATGAGAGAAAAGGAACTGAGAAGATCTATGTCAGTATTTCCAATTGGTACAGTTATGAAATTAACAGATCTGTCTGCGCGTCAGATTCGTTATTATGAAGAACAGGATTTGATACATCCGGAAAGAAGTGAAGGAAATCGTCGGATGTATTCATTGAATGACATTGATACCCTGCTAGAAATAAAAGATTATTTATCTGATGGACTGAACATGGCTGGTATTAAACGAGTGTATACAATGAAACTGGAAGAGCAGAAGAACGGCACGGATACCAGTAAGCCTTTGACTGACGAAGATGTCCGGAAAATTCTGTATGATGAGATTCTTTCTCAAGGAGGACTTACTCAACAGAATCCATTCCAATCGCAAGGACCGAAACTATAACTTTAAGAAAAAGATGAGGGGCGTGAAGGGAATTTATGGTTAAAAAAGAGAACAGTGTAGAAGATATCAAGCGGATGGTTGAAGAGGAAAACGTTCGTTTCCTGAGATTGATGTTTACAGATATCATGGGAACAAT
Source organism: Enterococcus sp. CWB-B31 (assembly GCF_020567645.1). Classification (NCBI taxonomy): domain Bacteria; kingdom Bacillati; phylum Bacillota; class Bacilli; order Lactobacillales; family Enterococcaceae; genus Enterococcus; species Enterococcus sp. CWB-B31. Next base: position 12,283 of record NZ_JAJDJW010000021.1, on the reverse strand, counting down.
CAAGAATGTAGAAGTGCCGGTCAGTCAGCTTGATAAAGTATTGAGCAACAAAATGATGTTTGACGGTTCCTCTATTGAAGGATTTGTAAGAATTGAAGAAAGCGACATGAATTTATATCCGGATCTATCTACATGGATGGTTTTTCCTTGGGAAAGTGCCCATGGAAAAGTGGCTCGTTTAATTTGTGATATCTATAATCCTGACGGAACGCCATTTGCCGGAGATCCGCGCGGGAATTTAAAGCGAGCGTTGAAAGACATGCGGGAATTGGGTTTCACTTCGTTTAACTTAGGACCTGAGCCGGAATTTTTCCTGTTCAAATTAGATGAAGATGGTGAAATTACGACAGATTTAAATGACAGAGGCGGATACTTCGATTTTGCTCCAACGGATTTGGGCGAAAACTGTCGTCGTGATATTGTTTTGGAACTTGAAAGCTTAGGCTTTGAAGTGGAAGCCTCTCATCATGAAGTAGCTCCAGGGCAGCATGAAATTGATTTCAAATATGCAGATGTGGTTGAAGCCTGCGACAATATCCAGACATTTAAATTAGTAGTAAAGACGATTGCAAGAAAGCATGGACTGCACGCTACCTTTATGCCAAAACCTTTATTTGGAATTAATGGTTCTGGAATGCACTGCAACATGTCATTATTCAGTGAAGAGGGAAATGCATTCTTTGATAAAGAAGGACCGATGCAATTAAGTCAGACTGCCTATTACTTCTTGGGCGGCTTGTTAAAACATGCACGTGCCTATACAGCTGTCTGCAATCCAACTGTGAATTCTTATAAACGCCTAGTTCCCGGATATGAAGCACCTGTTTATGTAGCATGGAGTGGAAGAAACCGTTCTCCTCTGGTACGGGTACCTGAATCAAGAGGGATGTCAACTCGTCTAGAGCTTCGTTCAGTGGATCCTTCGGCGAACCCTTATTTAACAATGGCTGTACTGCTTCAGGCTGGTTTAGATGGAATCAAAAATGAAATTATACCGCCGGCTGCAGTGGACAGAAATATTTATATTATGAATGAAGAAGAACGCAGAGAAGCACAAATTGAAGATCTGCCCTCTACTATTCACAATGCGATTAAAGAACTTCGGAAAGACGATGTAATGATTGATGCATTGGGACAGCATATTTATGCAAACTTTGTTGAGGCAAAACGAATGGAATGGGCAGCATTCCGTCAGACAGTTTCTGAATGGGAAAGAGAACAATATTTGGAACTGTATTAGAATAGAAAAATGCAGGAAACACTGATTGCTGAAAACGTAATCAGTGTTTCTTTGTAATTTTGAAAACTGCGTTTTTGACGGGACAAACTTTCAAGGGCTGATACGTCAGTAAGTACATTTGTTAGCAGCTATTCAAATGAAGAATAAATAGAAAGCTGTATCTTGGCAAAGTATATCAAATTTCTTGAAAAAGACTCGTAACTGTTTTCATAAATAAACTAGTCTCTTTGCATTTTTTACTACAAAGAGAACTAGTGCTTCGACACTGTTATAAATCATAATAAAGATAGTTTATAAAAGATGTTCAAAGATAGAAAATTTTAACTTGTATGCTTCAATGACAAGAACGAGCAGCTACAAAAATTGAAGTTTCTCCCGTGCTGGCTGCACATTTCTTGGATTAGAAATTTCTCTTAATTTTAACTTAGTTAACAGAATAGTTTCAAGTCTTTCCTGTTTACATGCATTAGAATAACTCAGTACGATTACTGCAATGAGACTATAATTGTGCTGAGTTTATTTTTTATTTCGTGTGTTTTTTCACTGATTACAGAAACTATATTCAGTAAAATCGTCATTTTTCAATTGAAATATAGATTCTTTTGAATGATATTTTATGAAATGTTTGTGAAAAATTTCTATAAATTGTTTCAAAATAATACTGTATCCGTTATAATAGATACGTATAAATAGTTAAAAAATTTACTTTTTCGACAGAAGGATGATATAAACATGAGGAAAATGAAAACAATGGATGGAAATACTGCAGCTGCTTATATTTCCTATGCCTTTACAGAGCTGGCAGCAATTTATCCAATCACACCAAGCTCAACAATGGCTGAGCTGGTGGATCAATGGGCTTCAGAGGGAAAAAAGAACTTATTTGGTCAACCAGTAAAAATTGTGGAAATGCAGTCAGAAGCAGGTGCTGCAGGAGTTGTTCATGGTTCACTAAAAACAGGAGCGATGACGACCACTTACACAGCATCACAGGGATTATTATTGATGATTCCAAATATGTATAAAATTGCCGGAGAACTTCTGCCGACAGTCTTTCATGTGGCCAGCAGAGCGGTGACAACCGGAGCTTTGAATATCTTTGGAGACCACGGGGATGTGATGGCAGCCCGACAGACTGGTTTTGCAATGCTGGCGGAAAGCAGTGTTCAGGAAGTGATGGATCTTTCTCCTGTTGCCCATCTGGCATCTCTTGAATCCAAAGTTCCGTTTATGAATTTTTTTGACGGATTCAGGACAAGTCACGAAATTCAGAAAATAGAAGTATTGGAATATGATGAACTGCTTCCCTTGATGAACCAGGATGCGTTGGCTGATTTTAGAAGCCGAAGCATGAATCCAAATCATCCTTCAGTCAGCGGAACCAATCAGAACCCAGATATACATTTCCAGCAGCGTGAGGTAGTAAATCCATATTATGAGAAGCTTCCTGCTATTGTACAGAAATACATGAGAGAAATTAATCAGCTTCGGGGAACAAATTATGATCTGGTTACCTATTATGGTGCTGAAGATGCGGAAGAAGTTATTGTTTCTATCGGTTCTGTGGCTCAGACAATTGAGCAGACCGTTGATTTTCTAAATAAAAACGGCAGAAAAGTCGGCTTTTTAAATATACGTTTATATCGCCCGTTTCCTATTGAAACATTTTTGGAAAAAATGCCGAAAACAGTAAAATCTGTCGCTGTTCTTGACCGTACGAAAGAAGCAGGAGCAGGCGGCGAACCTTTACTTCTGGATGTGCAGAGCGTTTTATATGAATCGGATATCCATCCTTCAATTATTGGAGGACGTTACGGACTTGGATCAAAGGATGTACTGCCGGACCAGATTATGGCAGTTTATGATGAGCTTGTAAAGGAAAAGCTAGAAAGAAAATCCCGCTTTACGCTGGGAATCAACGATGATGTGACTGGAACATCACTATCTTCTAAAGGAGTCTGCGATTTAACGGATGCTCAGACTTATCAGGCAAAGTTCTGGGGATTCGGCTCAGACGGTACAGTTGGAGCAAACAAGTCTGCAATAAAACTTATTGGAGACCATACCGATAAATATGCTCAAGGCTATTTTCATTATGATTCCAAAAAATCAGGCGGTTTGACTGTTTCACATTTACGTTTTGGCGATATACCCATAAAATCGGCTTATTTAATTGAGAATGCAGATTTTATTGCTTGTCATACTGCAGCATATCTGCATACGTATGATCTGGTAAAAGGGTTGAAAAAAGGTGGAACTTTCCTTCTCAATACAATTTGGAATGATGAGCAGCTTGACCGATATCTGCCGGCAGGCATCAAACGTTACCTTGCACAAAATGACATTCAGTTTTATACCATTAATGCAGTTCAGCTGGCTTCAGAAGTTGGTTTGGGCGGAAGAATCAATACGGTTATGGAAACTGCATTTTTCAAACTTGCAAACATTATGCCGTTTGAAGAAGTTCTGCCTATTTTAAAAGAAGAAGCATTAAAAAGCTATGGGCATAAATCAATGGCAGTTGTTGAGAAAAATATACAGGCAATTGATCGAACGGTTGAATTGCTTCACAAGGTTGAAGTACCGGCTGCCTGGAAAGAAGTCCAGGCTAAAACGACAGCGGCAGACAGAAGTGTTTCAAAATATGTCCGGGAAATTGTTGAACCAGTTAATCGTCAAGAAGGAAATGAGCTGTCTGTCGGAACCTTAGTGGCAAATGGAATGGTAGACGGACGGATGCCGCTTGGTACAACTGCTGTTGAAAAACGTGGTATTGCATTGGAGGTTCCTGAGTGGATCAGCGATCGTTGTACGATGTGCAATGAGTGTTCATTTGTCTGTCCTCATGCAGCGATTCGACCATTTCTTGCAGATGAGGAAGAGATGGAAGAGGCACCGGAAGGATACATTGTCAGAGAAATGCGTGGTGCAGATGGTCTGAAATATCGCATTCAGGTTTCTGTAGAAGATTGCACAGGCTGCGGACTCTGTGTTGAAGCCTGTCCTGCTAAAGGAAAAGCACTTGTGATGAAGCCTTACAACGAACAGAAAGAACAGGCAATAAATTGGGCTTTTTCTATGACGTTGAGACAAAAAGAAAACCCTGCGAAAGCAACTACCGTTTTAGGTACACAGTTTAGTAAACCGTTGCTGGAATTTTCCGGTGCCTGCTCTGGCTGTGGTGAAACTCCTTACGTGAAATTATTGACACAAATGTTTGGTGATCGAATGATGATTGCCAACGCAACTGGCTGTTCATCTATCTGGGGGGCAGCGGCACCGGTTGCACCTTATACAACGAATGAGCTGGGGCAGGGACCTGCCTGGTCAAACTCCCTATTAGAAGATAATGCCGAATTTGGCTATGGAATGTTCTTGGCCAATCAGACACGAAGAGAATATTTGGCAGTTAAAATGGATGAGAGTATGTCAGTAGCTTCAGATGAATTGAAGAGTTTGATGACAGATTGGCAAAATCATCTTCATGACAGTGAAGGGACTCAGCAAAGAGCTGCTAAATTAAGGGCAGCTCTGGAAGCAGAAAAAATGGGTCAGCCGCTTTTAGAAGCCGTTTATGAGGATCAGGATCTCTTTGCAAAACCAAGTCAGTGGATGATCGGTGGGGATGGCTGGGCTTATGATATAGGATATGGAGGAATTGATCATGTGCTGGCCAGCGGTGCAGATGTTAATATGCTGGTGCTGGATAATGAAGTATATTCCAATACAGGCGGCCAGACCTCGAAAGCAACACCGGCATCTGCAATCGCAAAATTTTCTGCCAGCGGAAAATATGTATCTAAAAAGGATTTAGGGATGATGGCAATGACTTACGGCAATGTCTATGTTGCTCAAATCGCATCAGGTGCCAATCAAATGCAGACGATTAAAGCATTTGAAGAGGCAGAGAAATTCCCGGGACCGTCTATTATCATTGCTTATACACCTTGTATTGCTCATGGCTTGAAGGGCGGAATGAGCCAGACGTTGGAGGAAGCAAAGGAAGCTGTACAGTCAGGCTACTGGTCGCTTTACCGCTATAATCCTGAGTTGAAAGAAAAGGGAAAAAGTCCAATGATCCTGGACTATAAAAAACCTGATTTTAATGTTATGAAGGATTTCATGCGTAAACAAGTCAGATTCTCATCACTAGAGGCAACACAAGCTGAATACGCCGGGAAATTATTTGACAAAACTGTTTCAGATGCGAAAAATCGTTTTTACAGCTATGCTCGAGTAGCGGGACAGGAAGAAAAAATTCGGGAAAAACTGGAAAAAAATACAATATCTGCAGCAGATTTAACTGAGGAGAAGCCTGTTCGAGAAAAACGGGAACGAGTGAAAGATTCTGAAGCTGAAGCACGCAGAGCTGCAAGAAGAGCGGAGAGAGCTGCTAAAAGACAGTAAGAGGAAAGTTAGTACTTTTTGATAGCTGTTAAGGTGAGGTTGAGAAAGAAGTGTTCTGTCTCAAGAACCAGGTAGGTAACATGCATCATCTACTCTGACAAGTCAATCGTAGTGATTTATGTCAATAAGTCGGAATATCCGAAAATTGTCAAGGAGCACTATTCATAAAATGAATAGCTGTGGATTGATACACTACGCTGCGCTTCGATCCTCGAAGGATGGATGGGCTTTAGAACACCGTTTATTCGGCTCTAGGGGACTGTGACAAACTTTTGTCACAGTCCCATCTTTCTTCATATATCAGTTGTTACGAGGAATAATTGGAAAAGATTATGACCATTTTTCTAAAAGTTTCTTTCAATTTCCTGTATTCTGTAATCTATAAAAAATTTATGCTATACTAAAATGGAATTCCTCAGAGAGAAGTGATAAAAGATATGTCGTCTTTTCAAATCAGTCAGTTATTTGATTTAAGCTATTGGGAAAAATTTGTTCCTTCTGATTTGTTATCCCGCAATTTTATTATAAATATTATAGATATTCTGGTTGTCTGGTACCTGGTTTATAAGCTGTTTATGCTTATAAAAGGAACAAAGGCGGTTCAACTCCTTAAAGGTGTGGCAGTCTTTATCCTCATCCGAATACTCAGTGAGTTTATTGGTCTGCACACATTATCCTGGCTGATGAATCAGGTTATTATGTATGGAGTAATTGCAGCTGTTGTAATCTTTCAGCCGGAAGTGCGCCGCGGATTGGAGCATTTGGGAAGGAGCTCATTTTTCAGAGCCTCCAAAAATGAAGAGCAGGAAGATGAGAAAATGATTTTGGCATATGATAAAGCCATCCAGTATATGGCCAGACGGAAGATTGGTGCGCTGATAACTATTGCCAGAAATACAGGTTTGGAGGAATATATTGAAACAGGAATTTCTTTGGATGCGGATGTAACCGGCGAACTGTTGATAAATATTTTTATTCCGAATACACCTTTGCACGATGGGGCAGTGATTGTTCAAGATGGAAAAATTGCGTGTGCCAGTGCCTATTTGCCTTTATCTGAAAGCAGTTTGATTCCAAAAGAATTTGGAACAAGGCACAGAGCTGCTGTAGGAATCAGTGAAGTCAGCGATGCATTGACAATTGTCGTGTCAGAGGAAACTGGCGATGTCAGTCTAACTTTAAATAATGAATTAATTCCACGCCTGAATCAGGAAGAATATTTAAAAATACTTAGAGAAGAACTGGTTCAGACAAAAGAGCCTAAAAATGACAAGGACCGAAACAACCTTTTACAGCACTTTATTGATGGTGTGGCTAAAGGAGGGAAAAAGAAATGAAAAAAGCCTACGAAAGCAACTGGTTTTCTGGTCTGCTGGCTTTATTATTTGCTTTACTGCTCTTCTTTAATGCGAACTCAAACAGCAGCTCAACCAATACTGCAACTAATAATCAAGTGTATGATGAGGTGCTTTATAATATTCCGGTCAAGCTTGAATATGATGAAGACACGTATTTTGTTTCAGGGTATGAAGACAGTGTAACGGTTCATTTAAGCAGTGCAAACCGAATACAGTTGAATCTTGAAACGAATGAAGATACAAGAAATTTTCGGGTAGAGGCTGATTTGACAAATCTTTCACTGGGAACAGCCGAAGTTCCGTTAAGAGTAACAGGAATCAGCTCGGCAGTTACGGCTGAACTTGATCCGGCTACGATTACAGTAACGATAGAAAACAAAGTGACAAAAGCTTTTGATGTAGAAGCTCAAATACCTGAAAGCTTTAATACTGAAGGATACAAAGTTGATTCGATTTCAATCAGTCCCAAAACTGTAGACATTACAACCGGCGAGGATACTATGGCGGAAATTGTAAGAGTAGTTGCGCCTTTGACCAGTGTCACTCAATCGGCAGACACGATCAGACAGACAGTAAACGTACAGGCTCTTGACAGTAAAGGTCAGATATTAAGCATTGAAAATCCAGCACCGCAGGTCAAAGTGTCTGTTAAGCTGTCGCTGCCTAAAAAAGAAGTAGCGCTGAAAATTGTCAGTACCGGATCTTTACCATCAGATATAACAGGGTACACATTTAATACATCCGAGCAGGTGGTGGAAATCAGTGGATCAAATTCAGTCTTGGAGTCGATTGATTCTATAGAGGTACCTGTTGATATCAGTGATATTCGAACTTCTATACGAAAGACAGTGAATATTCCTGTTAATGGCGACTATACGGTGAATCCGTCTCAAATAGAAGTCACGATTATACCAATTTATGCTGGGTTCGGTACCAGCGACTCTATCAGCAGTTCAACGCCTCGTGGAACTGACGGTAATGGAACAGCAGACAGCAGCAACACGGTTGTGTCATCTGCTGAATCATCAGAAAACAATCAGGGATCGACAGAAGAAAGTACAGATTCGACAAACTAATTAGTGAGTAAGGAGAATAATGATGGGCAAATATTTTGGAACAGATGGAGTTAGGGGAATTGCAAATAAAGAATTAACTCCTGAATTGGCATTTAAATTGGGACGCTGCGGGGGCTATATTTTAAGTCAGCATGAAGAAGACAGTTCACGCAAACCCAGAGTTCTGGTGGGAAGAGATACTCGCATTTCAGGACAAATGCTGGAGCAGGCAATTATTGCCGGATTGCTGTCTGTTGGGATTGAAGTATTTCAGCTGGGAGTCATTGCTACTCCGGGAGTCGCCTACCTGACTCGTTTGCAGAAAGCTTCAGCAGGAGTCATGATTTCTGCTTCTCATAATCCTGCTGAAGATAATGGCATTAAGTTCTTTGGTTCTGACGGTTTTAAGCTGGATGATGAACAGGAGCTGGAAATTGAAGCATTACTTGACAGTGAAGAAGATACGCTGCCTAGACCTTCTGCTGCAGGACTGGGAACGGTAGAAGATTTTCCGGAAGGGCTGTTAAAATATTCTCAGTTCCTTGTACAGACGATTCCTGGGGATCTGTCAGATTTAACTGTTTGTATTGATGCGTCTAATGGGGCGACGACTACATCTGTCAACCGACTGTTTGCGGATCTGGAAACAGACTTCTTTACGATGGGTACTAGTCCGAATGGCTTAAATATCAATGATGGCGTAGGCTCAACACATCCTGAAAAACTGGCTGAATTTGTTCTTGAAAAAGGGGCAGATGTGGGTCTGGCGTTTGATGGTGATGGAGATCGGCTGATTGCGGTTGATGAATTGGGAAATATAGTTGACGGAGATAAAATTATGTTTATCTGTGCAAAATATTTGTTCGAGAAAAAACGGCTGAAAAAGAATACGATTGTGACGACAGTTATGAGTAACTTAGGCTTTCGTAAAGCAGTTGAAGCAAATGGACTGCTGGATGTGATCACACAGGTAGGAGACCGTTATGTTGTAGAAGAAATGAGAAGAAATGACTATAATTTTGGCGGTGAGCAGTCCGGACATATGGTTTTTCTTGATTATAATACAACAGGTGACGGGATGTTATCTGGTATTCAGCTGCTAAATGTGATGAAGCAAACAGGTAAAACATTATCCGAGCTGGCATCTGAAGTAACTGTTTATCCTCAAAAACTGGTGAATATTCGCGTAATGAATAAAAACAATGCCATGGATGTACCAGCTATCAAAGAAATTGTAGAAAAAATGGAAGCAGAAATGAATGGCGATGGCAGAATTTTGGTTCGACCTTCCGGAACAGAGCCGTTACTTCGAGTGATGGCAGAGGCGCCGACAAAAGAAAAAGTCGACTACTATGTAGATACGATTGTTCGGGTTGTTGAAGATGAGATCGGTATCAAATAAATAAGAAACTAACGAAACGGATTTCTTTCTAAAGAGCTTATTGTCAAATGATAGTGGTGAGGGGAAAGAAATTCTTGATGAAGACTATAGCTATTTTCTAACAGAAGCAATCTGTATTCTTTTATTGCACTCAGAAACACCAATGAAATGAACCCTTTTTGGGGCATTCCATTGGTGTTTTAGTATGGACTGAGGTTACTTCTTTTTGTATATACCAATTTATTTTTTTAATTCTTTCGTTGACAACCGTATGTGTTTTATTATAATATTTAATAAGTTTCTATAGATATTAAAGTTAAGGGGGATTGTGTATACCAATTTAGGGGAGCGCCAGACCTGAATGACTATTTTCAGGTGACGAGGGTGAAGCTTATCGAAGATTCGGCGGGTAGCTTCAGGGACTGCACTCTACAAGTCAGAACAAAAAATAATTGTGAAATTATAATAAAACACTGACTAAGCAGATAGAAACAGATGTTGAATAGATGAGTGAATGAATTTGTATTATTTTAAATAAATGGAAAGTACAGAAAGCCCTCTCTATTCTTTGAATCTTAATAACTGGCGGGAAGGATGACCTAATCCCGACCTCGTGAGAAAGCAGGAAAAGATATTATGTGTGGAATTGTTGGAATTATAGGCAAAGAAAATGCTGCAGATATTTTATTACAAGGATTGGAAAAACTTGAGTATAGAGGCTACGACTCAGCCGGTATTTATGTAACAGATAAATCTGGAAAAGATTGCCTGGTTAAATCCCAGGGAAGAATTGCGGATCTGCAAAGTAAGATAAAAGAAGAACTGTCCGGAAATATCGGGATAGGGCATACCCGATGGGCAACGCATGGCAAACCAAGTGAACGGAATGCCCATCCGCATACTTCAGAAAATGGTCGTTTCACATTGGTTCATAATGGAGTAATCGAAAATTTTGAAGAAATAAAACAGGAATTTCTTCAAAACAGCAGATTAATCGGAGAGACAGATACAGAGATAGTTGTTCATTTGATTAATTATTTTGCCGATCAGTCAGGTGATACAAAGGAAGCATTTAAACAGACCTTGAAAGTAATTAAAGGTTCATATGCTTTTGCATTAATTGACAATCATAACCCGGAAGTTATCTATGTAGCAAAAAATAAAAGTCCGTTGCTGATTGGACTTGGAGATGGCTTCAATGTGATTTGCAGTGATGCAATGGCTATGCTTCAGGAAACGAATCATTTTGTGGAAATTGCCGACGGCGAGCTGGTAGTCGTTAAGACTGACAGCATTCAGATTGAAGATGAAAAAGGAAACATGGTTTTTCGCGAATCTTATGAAGCCCAGCTGGATTTGAATGATTTGGAAAAAGGAACTTATCCTTATTATATGCTGAAAGAAATTGATGAACAGCCAAGTGTTATGCGTCGAATCGTTGATTGTTATACAGACAATGAAGGAAATCATCTGGTTGATCAGAAAATCATTCAGCAGGTTCTTGAAAGTGATCGGATTTACATTGTTGCCTGCGGGACAAGCTATCATGCAGGTTGGGCCGGTAAAAAGATTTTTGAAGAGCTAACCGGCATACCGGTGGAAGTTCATCTTTCCAGCGAATTTGGCTACAACATGCCTTTGATTTCTCAAAATCCGCTGTTTATTTTTTTGAGTCAAAGCGGAGAAACGGCTGACAGTCGTCAAGTCTTGGTACAGATTAATCAAATGGGATATTCTTCATTAACACTGACAAATGTACCCGGCTCCACATTGTCCAGAGAAGCAAAACATACGATGCTGCTGTATGCAGGGCCGGAAATTGCTGTTGCCTCAACAAAAGCCTATACTGCTCAAATTGCAGTACTGACAATGCTTGCTGCAGCTGTCGGCAGAGAAAAGGGAAATTCAGCAGCACTTGGATTTGATGTGGTCCATGAGGTGAGTCTTGCTGCAGCTGCGATGGAAGCAATTGTTGATGAAAAAATGATGATTAGCCAACTTGTTGAAACATTTCTAAATGATACACGAAACACTTTTTATATTGGCAGAGGAATGGATTATTTTGTTTCGATGGAGGCAGCATTGAAGCTGAAGGAGATTTCCTATATTCAGGCAGAGGGATTTGCTGCCGGGGAATTGAAGCATGGGACGATTGCACTGATTGAAGAGGAAACCCCGGTTATCGGGATTATTACTGATCAGAAGACGGCGTCCCTTACTAGAGGGAATCTAAAAGAAGTAGAGAGCCGAGGAGCTCAGACAGTGACAATTGTCACTGAGTCACTGGCGAAGGGAACAGATCAGCTGGTCATACCTGAGATTCATCCATTGCTGACAGTACTGGTCAGTGTTGTTCCAACACAGCTGATTGCTTACTTTGCAACCCTTCAAAGAGGGTATGATGTTGATAAACCAAGAAATTTGGCGAAAAGTGTTACGGTAGAATAAATGGGCAGCAGATATCTGTAAAAGCCTGAAATGAAAAACATACTAAGATTGAGGTTGCGACAGAAGTGTTCTACCTCAAGAACCAAGTAGGTAACATGCACATAGCCATCAAGCTAAGAAATAAATGTAGAAAGTCACTTTGTCTAATGATTATCTGTCAAAAAAAGACCGCACGAATCTAAAGAAGGACAAACACGCTGTTTTATTCTAATGAAATAGCTACCAAAATATCAAGACTGGTCTTTTTGCCCTTGCGTCGTGACTTCTTCCCGTTCTGCTCTAAGAAACGAAAGATTTCGCCCAGAAGATTACGTAAAAGAATGCCATCTGCCTGTATCGCTGGAAATAAATCAGGTAAAAAAGGAACCAATACAGACATAGCCTTCTGCTCACT
>NZ_JAJDJW010000020.1:0-67276 GCF_020567645.1 Enterococcus sp. CWB-B31 | reverse complement strand
AAGTGCATGAATTATATTCTTTAAGGTGGCAAATTGAACTTTTATTCAAGATATGGAAATCTACTTTTGCGATTGATAAGGTAAAACCAGTCAATGTTCAGCGGTTAAAATGTCATGTCTACAGTAAATTGATAGTGATTTGGCTACTGTCTACTACCATGTTCAAAATGCGGGAGCTACTCTATGAAAAAGCGCAGAAAGAATTAAGTGAGCAGAAGGCTATGTCTGTATTGGTTCCTTTTTTACCTGATTTATTTCCAGCGATACAGGCAGATGGCATTCTTTTACGTAATCTTCTGGGCGAAATCTTTCGTTTCTTAGAGCAGAACAGGAAGAAGTCACGACGCAAGGGCAAAAAGACCAGTCTTGATATTTTGGTAGCTATTTCATTAGGATAAAACAGCGTGTTTATCCTTCTTTAGATTCGTGCGGTCTTTTTTTGACAGATAATCATTAGACAAAGTGACTTTCTATATTTATTTCTTAGCTTGATGGCTATGGGTAACATGCATCATATACTCTGACAAGTCAATCGTAGTGATTTATGACAATAAGTCGGAATATACGAAAATTGTCAAGGAACACTAGTCATAATATGACTAGCTGTGAATTGATACCTCCCTGGAGCTACTCATATTTTTAGTATCGTTCGACTTATTTCCAGAACTGCTGTCTCTACGAGTCTAACGATTCTCGAGACAAAACATTACGCTGCATCCGTTTTTCTGCATCTACGGTTCTCACTACACTACACTTCGTTTCGATCTCATCAATTTTTAAATGGCAAAGCCACTAAGAATTGAAGGACTTCGTTCCGATCCTCGAAGCATGGAGGGGCTTTGCTCCTACGCTTCTTCGAATGCTCGTCGCATGTCTGGGGGGCATGTAACTTGCTCCTACGCTTCTTCGAATGCTCGTCGCATGTCTGGGGGGCATGTAACTTGCTCCTACGCTTCTTCGAATGCTCGAATCACAAAGACTGGAACACCGTTTATTCGGTTTTAGGGATCTCAGACATACTTATGTCACAGTCCCTTTTTCTTTTTATAACAAGGCAATTGAATACCATAGGCTTAGAAATTAGCAAATTTAGCTAGTTTTTCGGCTGTGGCATTTTTTTGTTTGCTGCTTGGCAGACGACAATCTTTGAATGGAGTCTGCCCTCTTGATCCAGTAGAATGCTAGACGAATGACAACCATTGAATGTGAAACATTCATTCCAGTGATTTATTCTAGGCTTATGAATGCTGAAAGCCAATTGAATAACCTGTCAGATGTTGCTTGTCCTTAGTTTCTTCACAAATACATGCTATACTAAGGTAGTGGCAGGAAGAGGTAATAATATGAAAAAGTTGTATCCTGTAAAAGTGTATGTATCTGATTCCATGTTATACTCTACCAAAAGAAAGGCGATGTTAAATAAACGATCGAACAGGCTAATCACCATTCGATACATCGCAGCTGGGCTAAAGACAATCAGACAATTGTCAGACAAAAAATTTATTTATGATATAAACTTTTTGTCATTTCCCAATATTGAGTGGACCATTGCACAATGTCGTTTATCTAATGTTTTGTAAAATAATTACTGTCGACTAATTCAAATGATTGTATCGTCTGTTTTCATCTTTATGAATAGTGAAGCTGCTAAGCAATTTGTTAAGGTAAGATTCAAAGAAAATAAAGAAAAGAGGCTATCTTATGAGTTACTACTGGAGTAAAAAAGAAGAATTTTCTGAGAAGAGTAAAGCGTTTCATGAGGGACAAGAAGTATCATTTATCTATAAGAAGGAAATAAGAAGTGGAAAAATAGAAGTGCTGAGGGTTAATTCTGCAGTAATTAGTGTGAAAGGAATTAAAATCCCGGTAGAGAAGACTGAAAGAACAGTAATTAATTATGCCAAGTTAATGCCGACTTATAAATAAGTGTCTTTGAGGATATGCGGGATATTGATATAAAAAGGAGGATAGTTAAGTAATTACTCCTCTTTTTTGTATGTTAACAGACCAATCGAGACAGTCTTTCTTTGATAGTTAGCTCCATACTTCATGTCGTCATTGTACATTTTTTTCTCATCCATAAACAAGATAATCCAGTCACCGGCATTATCTGCTGTTTATATCAAATCGGGATTGGCTGATAATTTTTTAGGGTAATCGAAATTTAAAATTCGAAAACTCTTAGTAATAAGTTGCAATTATTAAATTATTTTTATTTATCGAGCGAAAACATTGCATTTTAAGCAAGAATTGTGTATCTTCAAAGCATAAAGACAGTAGTTTCAGTATTTTAGAGATTATTGTAAATAATAAAGAAAGGAATTAGCCAATTATGTATACTGTAAAAGTACTGCATGGATATATCAGTACGAATGGACGACGAACCAGAGACAAAGAATGTGCACGAAGATTTAAAGATATGCGACAGGCAGAAATGTTTGCTGAAAAGATCGGCGGACGGGTAAAGGAGCTAGGGACTGACAGTGAAAACAGAGCGAAACAGGAAATACTGTAAAAACTTGGTAAACTGCATAATAAATAATGACTGCATTTAAAGTTGAAACAAACCCGAAGATAGGTTGTTTCAACTTTTTTATTTTGGTAAAAAAACAACTTCATTACATTATAATGTTTCAAATGTGCAGGCAGTGTGCTAAACTATGGTTGGAAGCGTAAACAAAAAGATATTGGGGGATAAAATATGGTTAAAAAGAAAAGTAAACTCGTCTCTTTGATAATGATGATGTTAGGAATTATTTTATTTGGTGTGTCATTTTCAAGCATGTCTCCAGATAAGCAAGCCTACGCAGAGGAATCACAACTTTCTTATCGAAACGTGATGTATTATGGCGACTGGTCGATTGAAGACAGTGAAGGGAATTTTTTTCCAAAAGATATTCCAGCTGAAAAATTAACTCATTTAAATTTTGCTTTTTTAGATTTTGATGTAGAAGGAAATCTGGAATGGACCGATGAGTTTGCTGCTTTAGGTACAAACGGAGGAAACAATAGCGTAGAAGAATACGCACCAAATGCTGGTTTGCTGAATGCATTGCAGGAGCTTCGTCTGAGAAATTCAAATTTAAAAGTAGGTATTTCTGTCGGCGGCTGGACAAAATCCGGAGACTTTGCGCTTAATGCACAAAATGACACATATCGAAAGAAACTGGTAGATAATCTGCTTGCTTTTGTTGAATACAATCAAATGGATTTTCTTGATATTGATTGGGAGTATCCGGGAAGCGTGCGAGCGCCAGATTTGGTTGACAGCAAGGAAGATGAGGGAACACCGGATGCTTCTGAGGCAGATCGGGAAAATTTTGTCATTTTATTAAAAGAGTTGAGAGCAGGATTGGATACATTGGGGCAGAAAACGGGTAAAACCTACGAGCTTTCAGTGGCACTGGCGGCCGGACCATATACTTTAAACAAGGGAACGGATATAGCCGAGGTCTTTAAAGTCGTTGATTATGCCAACTTAATGACTTATGATATCCATGGCGCCTGGGAAAATGCCACCAATCATCACACTGGATTATATACGAGCTCCAAAGCGCCTCAAGGAGATGGTAAACCCTGGTCATTCAGTACGGATGACAGTGTGAAATTCTTTTTAAGTAATGGTGCGATACCTGAAAAAATTGTGATTGGGGCTGCTTTTTACAGCAGAGGTTGGGGAAATGTAGAGAATGACGGACCAGATCCGGTAAATCTGCCTGGATTATTTGGAAGTGCAGATTTTGCTACGACAGATGTGGATGGAGGCGAAAGCCGTGGTGCTGAAAACGAAAAACCTCTGATAAACGGTGACGGTGGAAGAAATGGCGGGATCTGGGCTTATCGTTCCTTTGATCAGCTAAAAGTGAAGTATCCTGATTTGACCGAATACTGGGATGAGGAATCTAAAGCTTCTTATATGTACAGCAAAGAATCAAAAGTATTCTTTACCTATGATAGTATCCGCTCCATTCAGGAGAAAACAAACTATATTCGTGAAAACGGACTGGGCGGGATGATAACCTGGATGCAATCACAGGATGCACCATCCAGCACTGAAAGTGAGAAGCGAGATACACTGACAACAGCTATCTACAATGGGTTGTTTACTGGAATAGCTCTTCCTTCAAGAGAATTACAATATCTGCCATTAGCTGTTGAATCTTCGGTGATACCGCTTACTGATGGAAACGAAGGCTATAAAGTAACTCTTACTAATAATGAAGTTTTGAAAGAAACGGATGTCGTTTTAGCAGCAACAGAAAAGAATAATAAAACACTGAAAAATCCAGTAATTATTCTGCCTGTGGATGGAGAGCAATACAGCTTATCCTTGGCAGTCACTGATGCTGCTCTTCCGGAAAAGCATACTACTCAAACTCTGGATTTGTCTGAAATAGGAGTTGCATTTGTTCTGCCGGGAGAAACGGTTGCTTTCAATATCTATACCAATGCAGCATTCGCTCATATGGAACGTATCAGCTATCTGAATGTGGGACAGAGAATCGTACCAGATGGAAAAGTATATAATACACAGATGGTTTATGAGTTGCCTGAAGTTTATGATAAAGCCGGGGAAATTACAGTTGCTTTGAAAGATGCAGCGGGTCAGCTTTTAGCTGAGAAAAAAGTTTATTCAGGAGAGGTCGGTACAGCATTTGAAATCAGCAGTCCTGAAATTGAAGGCTATTATTCCGAAACAAAAGTGATTTCCGGAGTATTCAAGTATTCGCCACAGGAAATCACGATGACCTATCTGCTGGATAATCCTGCCGCATTGATTGGAAAAGTACGGATCAGCTATGTTACAAAAAATGGCGAGAAGCTGGCGGATGATGTGGAAATTGTCGGAGTAATTGGAGCTGCTTATCAAACGGAAACAAAAGCATTTGACGGATATCAATTGATTGAAACTCCTGAAAATAATTCTGGAAAGTTTACAGAAGAAGATCAGCATGTTACTTATGTTTATGACAAGTTTATGGAAGAGTCGACAACGTCTGAAATAAGTTCTTCTGCAACGGATTCAACAACAGCTGTTTCCACTACTGATTCAACAGCAACTAAGAAACCAGAGGGCAGCTACCCTAAGACCGGCGAGACGGACCAAATGGCTTATCGTATCCTTGGAATTATCGGAGTAGTGATGGGAGTTATCTTTATTCGAAAATCAAGAGAAACTGTGTAATTAATTTTGTGTGTAAAAACTCCTGATTCTTTTCTAATAAATATTAATGCAGCGGACAGCCCTGAAAAACGGCTGTCCGGCTGTAAACAAAAACGTTCAAAGGCTTTTTCTCAGAGCCTTTGAACGTTTTTGTTTATAGAGCCAGTTGAGCGCTTATTTTTCAAAAATTGTATTGAACAACCAATGAAGGAAAATAATGCATGCAGCAAACTCTGCTTCCAACCTTTTTTATTGTCAAAAGAGATAGGCGGATATGTCTTTCAGCAATGTTCAACTCATTAAAGGCTTATTCTGGCTTTTTCCAATTATTTTTCCCAATTAAATCAGTATCCGCTGTCTCAAAGAATTTCGATTGGCGAAATAGAAAGATTTACATTTTTTATGAATGGGTTTAATATGAATGACTGCTATCCAGACTTCTTTGTCCAGAGCATCCCAGCCTCAAACACTTTCAAAAAGTTCTTCTTTGTTCCAAACATGTCTCGGAAGCTCCATTAAAAACAATAGGAGATGGAACTTCTTTCACCTCTCAACAGCACTTATGAGTATCTGTTTTATTCATGAATTTCCAATGGCAATCCGTCTGGATCAAAGAAAAAGGTCATTCTTTCACCGGTAAAATCATCTGTACGTATCGGTTCGCAGACGACTCCTTTTGATTCAAGATATGCGCAGACTTTCGGTACATCCACTACTTTGAAAGCCAGATGACGCAAGCCCAGTGCTTCTGGATAGGAGGGACGCTCAGGAAAGACATCGCTGACAAATACTTCAAGCTCCTGATTACCTAGTTGAAGATCCAGCTTAATATCATTTTTTTCCGGACGTTTGTTTTCCCGAATAATGGAAAAACCAAGTATATTTACATAAAATTGGACTGTTTTTTCATAATTGGATGCATTAACTGCAGTATGGTGAATGTGTTCAAAAAACATGGAATACCCTCCTGAAATCTAAAAGAATACTGTGATTATAACAAAAAGCGGCACAATTGATAAATTAATTTGACTGACTGGGAAAAAATAAGGGACTCTTTTTTTCTACTAATGGAAAATCATTGGTATAATAAGAAATAAAGGTTACAAGGAGGAGCGGTTATATGGAAGTTCATGATCAGATTAATCACTTACTAAATTCAAGCACAGTTTTTTTGCTCGCTACACTTGATTATCGCGGATTTCCAACTGTGATTACAGTTTCTCGGCCATTATGGCGTGTAGGATTATTAAAAATGTACTTTTATCTTAACGAGAACGGTGAGACAGTAAGGAATATTATGCGAGATGCCACAGGTTCAGTTTGCTGCTATGATGAATCAGATCATGAAAGTATTTCTTTAAAAGGGAAATTTTCTATAGAGCCTGTAGATTCCGAAAATGACCTGGACTCGAACCTTACAGCTTACCAGAAAGAACTGAATCATGAGTATCCGGTTATTGTTGTTTTTGAGACATGGACAGCTAAAATTCATATGAATAAGCAAACACAGGATGTCATTGTATAAGCTGGGACCTGGAAAAAAACAGACTGAAAAATATTGTGAAAGCAATGTTTTTCAGTCTGTTTTGATCTGTAAATGGAGTGTAATTAAATATAAAGTTGAAAGACCGCGATTTCCGGTGGGACTCTGAAACGGGCAGAAATTAATGTAGTGCCCAGCCCGGTGTTTACATACAATGTGGTCTGTGCGTTAAGTGCGTAGAATCCTTTTGTATACTTTTCAGCAAGGACATTGGTGACTGGTATAAAAGGAATATTTACCTGTCCGCCATGGCTGTGACCGCTCAGTATCAAAGAAATGTCATAGTTTACAGCAGTGTCCACAACATCTGGTTCATGACTGAGAAGAATTGTATAATCAGCATTGCGGCGGTTTTGTATTGCTTCTTCAATTGAAGGCGTGCCGAACATAGCATCATCAATACCGGTCAGATAGATCATTTTGTTATCGGCTGTCTGTATAGTTGTTCCAGTATTTTTCAGCAGATGAAACCCGCTGCTGCTCCAAATATTCGGATAGACAGAATGAGCTCCCCCACCGTAATCATGATTTCCCCAAATTGCAAATTTCCCGAGAGGAGCCTTTAACTCATTCATCAGAGCAATGGTTTCGTTAATGGGTCCATATTTAGCGAAATTATCAAATAGATCACCAGTAAATACAATGATATCTGGTTCTTCGTTATTTGCAGCAGTCACGATTTTTTTCAATTGTTCGGTAGAATAATCTTTTTTCAAATGAATATCGGAGAGCTGCAGTACTTTTACCGGTGTCTGTCCGGTGTTGGTACCTAGGGAATGATGATTAATCGTAATTCTTTTGGGTTCTATAAAAAAGGCGTAGCCTGCTAGAGCGATGCCTAGAACGACAATACTAAGAAATGTCAGTAATAGTCTTTTCATCAATGGCTCTCCTTTCATTTTTTTGGTGATTAAAAATATATTCCCTGAAACCTTAAAATCCTTGATATGAAAGGATTTATACCCTGTTTTTGTCTCTCTTTGCAATAACATAATCATGTTATTTTTGGTGAGGAAGCGAACGCATTACAATGAGCAGCATTGAGCTGGAATAGTTGCTCTGATACGTTTCTTTGCTGTACTCTTTATCGCCAGAGCATTCAAAGCTGGCGTTTTTTTGTCAAAGCTCTCAGTTAATTAATCGGTCAGTTTTTGATAGATTCTTTTGAGTTGATCATTTTTATCCCTATCCAGTATATAAAAGAATTACAGGTACGTTCTATTTTACAGAAAATCTTTAGAGTAACTTAGTAAATCATACTAAAAAATAAAGAAGTGGAGAAGCATTTTTTTCAGATTTTTTTATTGTTAGTAAACTTCTGGTATTTTTAGATAAAGGAAATGTTTTTTTAGTCTTCTCTCTGCTGTTAAGCTGCTCAAAGTTGTTTCATATTTGATCTTTGATATAATAAATAGAAGCAACTATTACAGGAAAGAAGGAACAGGCTATGATTGCAAGAGTCAACAAGTTGAGACAGGAAATGAAGAAAAACAATATCGCTGCATTTCTGGTTACAAGTAAGTACAATTTACGTTATTTAACTAATTTTACGGGAACGACCGGACTTGCTGTTGTTACTTTAGACAAAGCATTTTTTATTACTGATTTTCGTTATACGGAACAGGCAGCAGAACAGGCGCAGGGGTTTGAAATCGTTAAAAATACCGGATCTATTTTCGATGAAGTAATGGAGCTGGCAGAAAAAGAAGAGCTTTCCAATCTGGCTTTTGAAGAGACCCATGTGAGCTTTGCTGAATATAGTGTGTTGGAGGAAATTTTATCCTGTGAGCTAATTCCAGTGGCAGGGATGATTGAGGCTCTGAGAGAAGTGAAAGATGAAGATGAAATCGCAACGATTCAACAGGCCTGCAACATAGCTGATTCTGCCTATGAACATATTCTGAAAGTGATTAAACCGGGAATGACCGAGATTGAAGTGGCGAATCAAATGGATTTTTATATGCGTTCTTTAGGAGCTTCCGGTGTTTCGTTTGATACGATTGTAGCCAGCGGTGTCCGTTCAGCTATGCCTCATGGTGTAGCCAGCGATAAGCTGATTGAAAAAGGAGATTTAATTACTCTTGATTTTGGCTGTTACTATCAAGGCTATGTATCTGATATGACACGAACCTTCGCTATTGGAGAGCCTGATCCGAAACTGAAAGAGATTTATGAAATTGTACTGGAAGCTCAGTTAAAAGTTTTGGAAGAAGCGAAGCCAGGCTTAACCGGTTTTCAGCTGGATGCAGTAGCACGTAATCACATTGCTTCCTATGGTTATGAAGAAGCCTTTGGACACAGCACCGGACACGGAATCGGACTGGAAATTCATGAAGGTCCAAATGTCTCATTTAAAGCAGATGTGCAGTTTACTGTAGGAAATGTGATAACTGATGAGCCTGGAATTTACATCCCGGGACTGGGCGGCGTTCGTATTGAGGATGACCTGTTGATTACTCCAGAAGGAAATCGTGTTCTGACTCATTCACCGAAAGAACTGATTATTTTATAGCAAATGCTGAATCCGACTGATTTAAGGAAGAAATGAATGGGCTGTTCTATAAAAAAAATGTCTAGTGTCTTTTACATTCAGAGAAGGAGCTTCAGCGTTTTTTCTGGTGGCGTAGTCGCTTGTTTAATGTTAAACTAGGAACGAGTAAAAAGACAGATGTTTAGCTGTTCAGTCAGCAGTATTGACTGAGTAGATGAAGGAGGAACCAAATGATTTCTGTTAATGATTTCAAAACTGGGCTGACCATTGAAGTAGATGGAGCAATCTGGCGTGTAGTAGATTTTCAGCATGTGAAGCCTGGTAAAGGAGCTGCTTTTGTCCGTTCGAAGTTAAAAAATCTTCGTACAGGCGGCGTTCAGGAAAAAACGTTTCGTGCAGGTGAAAAAGTGGCAAAAGCTCAAATTGATAACCGTAAAATGCACTATTTGTATGAAAACGGCGAAAGCCATGTGTTTATGGATCTGGAAACGTATGAACAGATTGAAATTCCTGAAGAACAAATTCAGGATGAACTAAAATACATGCTGGAAAATATGGAATTGAGTATCATTATGTTTGGTTCTGAAATTCTTGGTGTTGATTTACCGAATACAGTGACATTGGAAGTAACATCTACTGACCCGAACATTAAAGGAGATACTTCTTCTGGAGGATCAAAACCTGCAACTATGGAAACGGGTGTTGTTGTGAATGTGCCGTTCTTTGTTAATCAGGGAGATCGGCTGATTGTTAATACAGCAGACGGAAGTTATGTGTCACGGGCATAAAGGACAGGAGGATTTATAATGGCAGAAGAAAGAAATCTTATTATTGATACAAAAGACGCTTTGGGCGAAATAGTTATTGCTCCGGAGGTCATTGAAGTAATTATTGGTATTGCCGCATCAAAAATTGATGGTGTCTATGGCATGCGAGGTACTTTTGCTAATAACGTAACAGAATTTCTGGGACGTGCAGCACATGGGAAAGGTGTCTATCTGAATCAGGAAGAAGATGGACTGAAAGTGGATATCTACTGTTACTTGGAATATGGTGTGTCTGTACCTAAAGCAGCGCTGGAAATGCAGGAGCGTGTAAAACAGCAGGTACTGTTTATGACAGATATTGATCTAATTGAAGTGAATATTCATGTTGTGGCGGTTATTCCGGAAAAGCTGCCTGAACCTGATTTTTCAGAACTTTTCCCGGAGGATGGGGAAGAGAATGAGTAAAGAAGCATTAACTCGACATGAGATTAGAGAAAAAGCCCTTCAGGCTCTTTTTCCTTTAGACTTTAACAGCGACCTGACAAAGCAGGATGCAATTACAAATGCTCTTGAACTGGATCATGGCGAAATGATCAGCGAAGATGGAGAAGAATTTGTCCCTGTCTATCTTGATGTACTGGTTGGCGGCGTCTGTGAAAAGAAAGAGGAGCTGGATCAGCTGATTCAAGGTCATTTAGGTAAAAACTGGACGATTCAGCGCATTGCAAAACTGGATCTGATTATCCTGCGAATTGCCATCTTTGAAATGAAGTACGCAGCAGACGTTCCGAATACTGTTGCGCTGAATGAAGCACTTGAGTTGGCTAAAAAATACAGTGATGACAGTTCAAGAAAATTTATTAACGGCGTGCTGTCTAATGTTATGAAGGGTCTGCAGGAATAACTTGATAAAAAAATGAATGACTTCCCTTATGCTCAGTCAGTACTTGGTTACGCTTGCTGCTATTGAGAGGGAAGTTTTTCAATTTCTTGAACCGATTCTGCTGAACATTAGTCATGTCTTTTTCTAACGAAAGACTGTTACTTATAGTGTCAAGCAACCTGAAATTATGCTAGAATAAAAGCATTGAAAAATTTGGGAAGAAAGTAGATCGTATCTTTTTTTAGAATAGCCGGCTGATGAAGGCAGAAAAACAGGTTGTTTAAGGATCGAAAAAATCAGATGACAAATCTCATTTTATTGTTTACTTATAGAAATAGGGGAAAAAGAACAATATATTATTCATTACCGGTACAGTCAAGTGCTGACCGGTTGTTAAAAAACAGGAGGAGTATGAACATGGGGCAATTAATCAACGGCCGGGAACTGGCAGATAAAATGCAGGAAGAAATGAAAAATGAAGTAAGTAAGCTGCAAGAAAGCGGGATTACTCCCGGTATTGTTGTTTTGCTGGTTGGTGAAAATCACGCCAGTCAGACTTATGTGAAAAACAAGGATCTGGCAGCAGCCCGTATCGGCATTCATTCAAAGGTGGAGCAATTGCCGGAGACGATCACAGAAGAGGAACTGCTTGGCAAAATTGAGCAATATAATCAGGATAAAAATTTTCACGGGATACTGGTTCAGCTGCCTCTCCCAAAGCATATTGATGAAGACAAAGTATTGCTGGCGATTGATCCGGCAAAGGATGTAGACGGTTTTCATCCGGTGAATCTTGGTCATCTGTTTATTGGAAAACCAACAATGATTCCTTGTACACCTTATGGCATTATGAAAATGTTTGAAGCCTATGATATTGATCTTGAAGGGAAACGAGCTGTGGTCATTGGTCGCAGTAATATTGTCGGTAAACCAATGGCACAGTTGCTGTTGATGAAAAGTGCTACTGTCACTATTGCACATTCCAAGACAAAAAATCTGGCGGAGCTTACCCGTGAAGCAGATATACTAGTAGTAGCCATTGGGAGAGGGCATTTTGTAACAAAAGAGTTCGTGAAGCCTGGTGCGGTGGTCATTGATGTTGGCATGAACAGAGATGAAAACGGCAAACTTATTGGCGATGTGAAATTTGATGAGGTTTCTGAAACAGCAGGCTTCATTACACCGGTACCTAAAGGAGTCGGACCAATGACCATTACCATGCTGATGTATCAGACCATCGAAGCAGCAAAGCGAATAAATTAAGTAAGAATATCTTTCTTAGTGTATGGAAATCCTTATATTCAAAGTAAAAATAATTTAACAGTCAATCATTCTATATAGAATAATAAAAACTGTATTGCTTCATTCGACAGAGGAACAGGATAATTGAATGACTGGCCTCGTATCAATCCAGTACCTGCTCATTTGGTTTGCAGATAGGGCAGACTGGTAAAATAATACAGGCAGTATCAAAAAAGAGAAGAGGAACGTAATGACGCAGCAATATTTAACAGTGACTGCATTAACTAAATATTTGAAGCGTAAATTTGATGCAGATCCTTATCTGGGGCGTGTCTATCTGACTGGAGAAATCTCCAATTTTCGATTGAGGGCAAACGCTCATCAGTATTTCAGCTTGAAAGATGACCGTGCTAAAATATCTGCAATTATGTTTAAATCTGCCTTTCAAAAATTGAAATTTCAGCCGAAGGAAGGTATGAAAGTGCTCGTTGTCGGCAGAATTTCATTATATGAAAATGGCGGGTCCTATCAAATTTATGTAGAACATATGGAACCTGACGGGGTTGGTGCGCTTTATCAGGCTTTGGCTGAACTAAAGGAAAAGCTATCAAAAGAGGGTCTGTTTGATGGTGTGAAAAAGCCGCTGCCCAGATATCCCAAACGGATTGCCATTATAACAAGTCCGAGCGGAGCTGTAATCAGAGATATTATTACCACGGTAAAAAGACGATATCCAATTGCTCAGCTGGTTCTGTTTCCCACCTTTGTTCAAGGGGATCAGGCAGCGGCTGATATTGTCAGGAACATCCATCGAGTGGAAGAAGAAGGTACCTTTGATACCATGATTATTGGTCGTGGAGGAGGTTCCATCGAGGATCTCTGGTCATTTAATGAAGAAGTGGTTGCTAGAGCAATTTTTGATACGGCAATTCCAGTTATTTCTTCTGTGGGTCACGAAACAGATGTTACCGTTGCTGATCTGGTTGCTGATGTGCGTGCGGCTACACCGACTGCGGCAGCGGAGCTTGCGGTTCCGGTACTTTCAGAGGAATTGATGCGTATTCGTGATAGGCAAAGCAGATTGGAGCAAAGCTTTCTCTATTTGCTGCAGCAAAAGAACGAGCGCTATACTCGTTTAAAAAATTCGTATGTTTTTCTTCAACCGGATCGTTTATATGAAGGTCAGGCTGTTAAACTGGATAAAATGATGCAGCGGCTGAATCAGGGGATGCAGGCTATTTATCATGAAAGATATCAGGTCTCACAGCAGATTATCAGTCGTCTGGTACAGCAAAATCCTACAGGAAGAATCAGGGAAGCGCGTCAGCAGGTAAATTTCATGAGTCAGCGTTTAACTGATCGTAAGGATAATTATATGAGCAATCAGCAAAAACGGCTGATTTCAGCTATTCAGCAGCTGGATTTGCTGAGTCCTTTAAAAATTATGGGGCGCGGCTACAGTTATACAACGAAGAATGAGATAGTTGTTAAATCAGCAGAAGAGCTCAGTGTGAACGATAAATTGACCATTCACTATGTTGATGGAGAAGTGACGGCTGTCATTGATTCGGTTGAGTTGAACAAAAAAGAGAAATAAATGAGTGACAGCATTCATGCAGGAGTCTGAAGAATCTGAAAAGTATTATCGTTGATGAAGAAGGAAAAGGAGCAGCAAGATGCCAAAAAAAACAGAGAAAACATTTGAAGAATCATTAAATGAACTGGAAGAAATTGTGCAGCGTCTGGAAAGAGGAGATGTTCCCTTGGAGGAAGCGTTGGATGCCTTTCAAAAGGGAGTGCTGCTAAGCAAACATTGTCAGGATACCCTGGAAAAAGCAGAAAAAACACTGACAAAAATGATGACTGACACAAATGAGGAAGTTGCCTTTGAAGAGAGTGAAGCAGAATGACAGAAGCCTTTCAGAAATTCCGGGCAGTCTATGTTCCGCTGGTCGAAAAAGAGATGACAGGCTTTTTGGAAAAGCACACTGCCAATGACTATTTAAAAGAGAGTATGTTGTATTCTATACAGGCTGGGGGGAAAAGGCTCCGTCCGCTTCTGGTAATCGCTGCGGTTCTTTCCTTTGGCAAAGAGCTTGAAAAAGAGGACTGTCAGGTTGCTGCGGCTTTGGAAATGATCCATACGTATTCTTTGATTCATGATGATTTGCCGGCAATGGATGATGATGATCTTCGCAGAGGAAAACCGACCAATCATAAAGTTTATGGAGAAGCGCATGCGATTTTGGCAGGTGATGGTCTACTGACAGCAGCTATTCAGCTGATTGCTATCAGCCAGCTGGACATGTCGAAGAAAGTACTCTTAATTCAGCAGCTGACAAGAGCGGCGGGAACACAGGGAATGGTTGCCGGACAAGCTGGCGACCTGCAGGGAGAAACACGTTCTCTGTCTTTGGAAGAACTGGTGGAAGTACATGAAGCCAAAACAGGTGCGCTCATTGAATTTGCTCTGATAGCAGGCGGAATTTTGGCAGATCAGACTGAGGTTATTATTGAACTTCTGAGCAGTTTTGCCCGCTATTTAGGACTGGCTTTTCAGATCAGAGATGATTTACTGGACGTAACAAGCTCGGAAGAAGAGCTTGGCAAGCAAGTGGGCAGAGATGAAACTTTAAATAAAAGTACGTATCCCGGATTGCTTGGAATAGAAGGAGCAGCAAAGGAATTTGAACAGCAGATGAAGCTTGCAAGCGAAAAATTAGCTGAAATTCAAGCCTGTAACAATGAGTTTCAGCCGATGCTTCTGGAAAATATACTGAAACAGCTGGCGCTTCAGTAAGGAGAAGAAGAGCATGAAGAAAGAACGAGTGGACGTCCTGGCATTTAATCAGGAATTATTTGAGACAAGAGAAAAAGCAAAACGCGGTGTTATGGCTGGACTGGTCTATAATGATAAAAATGAGCGATTGGATAAACCAGGAGAAAAAATTCCTGTAGACAGTATTTTGCAGGTGAAAGGTCAGACATTGCCTTACGTCTCTCGAGGCGGTTTGAAGCTGGAAAAAGCGTTGAAGGTATTCGACATAGCAGTTCAAGATAAAATTATGCTCGATATTGGCGCGTCAACCGGAGGCTTTACGGATGCGGCACTGCAGAATGGTGCGAAAATGAGTTATGCGCTGGATGTAGGGTACAATCAGCTTGCCTGGAAAATCAGACAGGATGAACGAGTTGTAGTTATGGAACGAACAAACTTCAGGTACAGCGAACCGGAAGACTTTTCAAAAGGACAGCCAGAGGTTGCCACGATTGATGTTTCATTCATTTCTTTGCGTCTTATTTTACCTCCGCTCCATAAAATATTAAAATCGGGCGGCGATGTTGTTGCACTTATAAAGCCTCAGTTTGAAGCTGGAAAAGAACAAGTTGGTAAAAAGGGAATTGTAAGAGATCCACATACACACACGGCTGTCTTAGAGGATATTCTTAGTTTTTCAGCAAGATCAGGCTACAAAGTTGCCGAACTGGATTATTCACCTATTACTGGAGGAGAAGGAAATATTGAATTTTTGGTTCATTTGATTTCAGTTGAAAATGAAGGAAGTATTGCACCTGAGGTTGATATTGAAGGCACTGTTCAGCAAGCTCATCAAAAATTAAAAAAGGCTTGATATAGAAAAATTGAGACGTTAATGCTCAGTTTTTTTATTTTAAACGGTTTTTGAAAGTGCTGTACACTATGATAAAATCGGCTTGTCAACTTGCATAAAATCAACAGTACTTTTTTAATTCTTTAAAAACAATGAAAAATGCGCTATGATAAAATGGAAATGAACCTGAAAAGGAGTAAAGTATTATGAGGAAGAAAGATCGTCATCGGTTAATCACTCGTCTGCTGACAGACAATAACATACAAAAACAGGAAGACTTTGTTTCCTTATTACAATCTGCAGGTGTGGAAGTGACGCAGGCAACTATTTCAAGAGATATTAAAGAAATGAAACTAATCAAAATACCATCAATAGAGGGCGGCTATCGGTACAGTATCCCTTTGGAGACGCAGGAAGACACAAAGAAAAAACTGGAAAAATTGATGAAAGAAGCATTTGTTTCTGTTGATCAAATGGAAAAATATGTGGTACTGCACACAATTCCGGGGAATGCCAAAGCATCGGCAGATTTGATTGAAAAGCAGTACAAAGAACAGCTGTTTGCAACGATCTGTGATGATGACAGCGTTCTGATGATCACACGGACAGAACAGGATGCTGGATTTTTAAGAGAAGAATTCTTCAATTATTTATAATGTAACGGGGTGAAAAATTATGCTGCAGGAGCTTTCAGTAAAAAACTTTGCAATTATCTCCTCACTGGAATTGGAATTTCGGAAGGGAATGACTGTTCTTACCGGAGAAACCGGGGCAGGGAAATCGATTATTATTGATGCAGTGGGCTTGTTAACTGGAGGAAGAGGCTCCAGTGATTTTATTCGTCAAGGTGCATCTAAATGTACGTTGGAGGGGTTGTTTACTCTGCCTGCTAATCCGGAGTTAATTGCATTACTGGATGAACAAGGGATTGAGCAGGAAGAAGAAATGCTGATTCTGCAAAGAGATATTTTTTCCTCAGGTAAAAATATTTGCCGTGTGAATGGACGAATTGTTACCATTGCCACGCTTAGAAGAGTTGGTGAATTTCTTGTTGATATCCATGGACAAAATGAGCATCAGGAATTAATGCACAACGAGAAGCATTTAGGTATGCTTGATGATTTTGGCGGCAGTGATCTTCGTGTGATTAAACAGGAGTATACTGAAGGCTATCAGGAATACTGTCAGCTGGAGCAAAAGGTTAGGAGTCTTCAAAAAAATGAAAAAGCATTCGCTCAGCGTTTGGACATGCTCCAGTTTCAACGTAATGAGATTGAAGAGGCTAAACTGACAGCTGGTGAAGAAGAACAGCTGACAGAAGAACGAAATAAACTGGCAAATTTTCAAAAAATTGTAGATGTACTGGCTGGCAGCTATGAGGCAATCAACGGGGAAGAAAACAGCAGTTTGGATAAAATAGCCTATGCGATGAATGAACTGACTACCATTGAAACGCTGGATACTGAATATCAGGCTATATCAGAAACGGTTCAAAATGGATACTATCAGCTTCAGGAAGCAAGTGCAGATTTGTCTCGTCATTTAGGTCAGCTTGAGCTTGATGAAGGTCGTCTGGATGAAGTTGAAAATCGGTTGGAATTGATCAGACAGTTGAAAAGAAAATATGGGGAATCCATCGCTTCCATATTAGATTATTATCAGGAAATCAGCGAAGAGCTGGCTGAAAATGGGCTGCTTGATGGAAAAGCAGATGAGTTGGAGCAGATACTTGCTGAGAAAAAAGAACAGGTGCTGAAGCTTGGACGCAAACTCAGTCAAATACGTAAGGAAGCAGCAGCTGGTCTGGAAAAAAGTATTTTAAAAGAGCTGAAAGAGCTCTATATGGAACGAACGGAATTTCAAGTGAATTTCCAGAACAACTCGGAAGAGGTGCTGACAGAAGATGGATTGGATCAAGTGGAATTTTACATCACCACGAATCCGGGAGAACCTTTAAAGCCGTTAGTAAAAGTAGCTTCAGGAGGAGAGCTTTCTCGGGTCATGCTGGCACTGAAAACTATTTTTTCAAAGACCCAGGGTATTACAAGTATTGTATTTGATGAGGTGGATACTGGAGTCAGCGGGCGAGTGGCTCAGGCAATTGCTGATAAAATCTACCAAATTTCCAAAAAATCTCAGGTTTTATGCATTACTCATCTGCCGCAGGTTGCAGCGATGGCTGATTATCAGTATTTTATTTCCAAAGAAATCAGTAATAATCGGACAGAAACGAAAGTTCGCAGACTTACCGGAGAGGAACGTACGTCAGAGGTTGCAAGAATGCTTTCTGGAAGCGAGATTACTCCGCTGACAATGGAGCATGCCAAAGAACTGCTTCAACTGGCTGATAAGGAGAAAGCAATCTAACTAAACAGCGTAATAAGTTTAATACTTGTCTTTAAAGACAGGCTCAGTCCTGATCTGAATAGTATGATATAAGAAGAAGCGCTTTTCAATAAAAAAAGGGACTACTTTTGTACAGTCCCTTTTATTGTACTCAAAAATCCCAATGAAATGAACCCTTTCCGGTTCTTTCATTGGGATTTTATTATGGACTAATGTCACAGTCCCTAAAGCCGAATAAACTGTGTTCCAGTCTTTGTATAATTCGAGCCTTCGTAAGAAGCTTTGTCACAACCTCTGCTTGTATGCCCGATTTATCTCAGATATAAAATCGCAGTGATGATAGTTGAACCTAAAATTGCAATCAACATCAGCCAAACAACGAATTTTGTAATTTTCGAAAAGGTACTGGTTTTCTTTTTATTCATCATTCTCACATCCTTTGCCTCTTACAGTTTACAACCTTTTATGAAAATCATCAACAGCAATTTACAGGAGATTTCTCTTTTTTAGGAATCGAATCACACCAATACATACTATGGAAGTAATGATAAAAATCCATAAAAAGGCGTCTTCTCTGCTTGCAAACGGCAGTTTAACATTCATTCCGTAAATCCCTCCGATAATTGTCGGAATGGTCAAAACAATCGTCAGAGAAGTTAGAATCTTCATAACTATATTTAGATTATTGGACACTATAGATGAGAATGTACTGCTGATCTGGTTTACCAGTTTTAATTGAATCTTGGTTGTCGTCAGAGCCTGCTTCATTTCTACAAGTATGTCGTGAAGATGAGGCAGATGATCAAATTTTTGTGCTTCTTTTCGAGTATCATAGAGTTGTCTGATCACACTGATATTCTCAGAAATAGCAGATTCAAAATAGACAAGGCTTTTCTGGATATCCATCATTTGGTAAAGCTGACTGTTTTCTGTTGCAATTTTCAATTCGCCCTCAAGATCACCAATCTCAGTAATAATCTTTGCAAGAAAGCTATTATAATGTTTGGAAATACGCCAGAGCAGCTGAAATAAAATGGCATTTTTTGTTGATAGTTGGGACTGAGAAAGATTTTCTGTCCGAACCTCATTGATAAAGTCAGTTGTTCTGTTGGTAACTGTGATAAGCTTTTCGTTTTTTGCCTGTATGACTGCGCAAGGAAAAGTATCCAACTGCATATATCCGCTTGGACTCAATGAGGCTATTGGATATTGAACCAATATTAATGCTGGGTGTTCACTGGCATTTTGCCAGTTTCCTTCAGAACGTGCCATTTCTCTTTCATCAAGGACACTGGTAATATAGTCTTTCGGTAGTTCGTAGGTTGAGATCAAATGATCTGCTTCTTCTTTGGTAGGAGCCTCCGCTATAATCCACTGAACTTCAGGGCTGTCTTGAGCTGTGCCGCTGAAACCGGCTGTGTCCTTTTTTAAATATGTAATCAATTCTGCCACCTCTTTCAAAAAAATCAATAGATAATTTCATTATAAGCGATTGAGCCCTTGAATAGTAACTGAATGACTTGTAAAATGGTATTATTTAGGCATCAACTTTTAAAGGAAATGAAACATGAGTGTAAAGTAAATGCAGTATAGTTAAACTAGGAGCTGTTTGAAAACTGTGGAGGAATTCGAATTTTTCAGGAATTTTAGTTGAGGTCTAAATTTACCAAACAAAAAAGCCGACTCATTTTAACGTGTTCATTTTTCTGTAAATAATGGTTGGAAAAATAGGATATATTCTCGTACGCATACCGTCCTACTAACTTGTAACAGGGGAAGCAGGATGGTATGTGTACGAGAATGAGATTGATTTTATGGTCATAAAATCAATTCATTAATACAGAGTAGTTGTCAATGCTTTTTCGAATAGACGTGTTTGTATTGAGAATCGAACAATATGAGACTCATGGATGCAAGTCTTTTCTTTGGTGCAGTTTAGTAGAATTGTCAGTCCCGCGTCTGTAGGAATATTTAGTGGTATAGTATGTGTCCGACAATAAAAAGAATGTTGCCACATTCTTTCTTTAAATGGAGTTAGCTCATATCTATTTCTTTGAAAATATTCGCTGCTAGAGTTTTCAAACAGGTCCTAAGTGTTATGAAAGGAATTGTTCTGGATGGTCTCTTTTTCAATTATTATGCTTCTTTGGTATGTTTTTCCGGTGGCAGCTTTATTCGCATCAAGTATTCTTATTACAAGGCTTTCTCTTGCAGAACGCTACAAGGTGAAAGCTCCTGATATTGCGACGCCGTTTCTGTTGATTGGAATGCATGTTTTATCAAAGGATACATATAATCAATCGATCATTCCCTATATGTTTATTTCTATTTTATTATTAGGGATATGTGTGGCTCTTTTTCAGGCATACTATTATGGAGAATTGATTTATGGACGCTATTTTAAGATGTTCTGGCGTCTTAATTTTTTATTGGTTCTAGTGGTATATGCTTTATTAGTGTTGTCCAACATTAGTCATTATTTGTTTTAAAAAGAAAAAATCGCCCGGAAATCGCAGAACAGAAGCGTTGATTCCGTTTTCTGCAAAATATGGTTAAATGATGAAATGTTACAAAGTCTTTAAATAACAGTGATTTGGTATAAGTTTTTTGGTTTTAAGTGGTAGAAAGTGGTGGAATATGGTAGACTGTTTCTATCAAGTGGAAAAGCGGGGAATCCGACTATGTTGATGGGCGAATTTCAACATAATATTGATGCCAAGGGCAGATTAATTGTGCCAGCCAAACTTCGTGATGAACTTGGAGACAAATTCATTGTTACTCGAGGAATGGACGGCTGCTTATTTGGTTATCCATTATCAGAATGGACAATATTGGAAGAGAAGTTGAAAACAATGCCCCTTGCAAAGAAAGATACCCGTACATTCGTCCGCTATTTTTATTCGGCTGCTGCTGAATGTGAAGTGGATAAACAGGGAAGAATCAATATTCCTGCAACATTAAGAGCTCACGGCAATCTGGAAAAGGGCTGTGTGATTATCGGTGTTTCAAACCGGATTGAAATTTGGGATGAAGCCAGATGGGCAGAATTTTCAGCAGAAGCTGAAGAGAATTTTGATGAAATCGCTGAAACAATGACTGATTTTGGTTTTTAAGGATGAGGAGCATGCATGGTGGAGTTTCAGCATTATACTGTTTTACTAAAAGAGACAGTAGACGGATTGGCAGTTAAAAAAAATGGTATCTATGTAGACTGTACCTTGGGTGGTGCAGGACACAGTGAGTATCTCTTGTCCCAATTAGATGAAACCGGTCATTTATATGCTTTCGATCAGGATCAAAAAGCACTGGACTTTGCAGCAGAGCGACTGAAGAAATACGTGGATAAAGGAATGGTCACATTTGTTAAATCAAACTTCCGCTATTTGAAGGAACGTTTGAATGAGCTCAATGTCCAGCATATTGATGGAGCCATTTACGATCTTGGAGTCTCTTCCCCTCAACTGGATGAAGCAGGTCGAGGATTTAGTTATCATAAGGATGCACCGTTGGATATGAGAATGGATCAGAGTGCAGAATTAACTGCTTATGATATTGTAAATACATACTCCTATCAGGAATTAATTAAAATATTTTTCCGTTATGGAGAAGAAAAATTTTCAAAACAGATTGCTAGAGAAATCGAGCGGGTGAGAAGTAAACAGCCAATCGAAACAACTGGCGAGTTAGTTGACATTATTAAGACAGCTATCCCTGCTGCTGCACGCCGCACTGGAGGACACCCTGCGAAAAGAATTTTTCAGGCGATCCGAATAGCCGTCAATGATGAGCTTCGTGTGATTGAAGAATCACTGGAGCAGGCAATTTCTTTGATTAGTTTATCGGGGAGAATCAGTGTCATTACCTTCCATTCATTGGAAGATCGAATTGTAAAAAATATGTTTAAAGAATACAGCTCAATAAAAGATCTGCCGCCCGGGCTGCCGGTTGTACCTGAAGAATTTCAACCGGAATTAAAGGTGATTACAAGAAAACCTGTATTACCGGGAGCGCAGGAATTAGAAGAAAATAATCGCTCGCGAAGCGCGAAGCTGAGAATAGCTGAGAGAATAAAAGCAAATTAGGGGAAGGAGAGCAGAGGATGGCAGAATTGAAGAAATATGAAGAAACAAATTATATAGGAATCATGGACGAAGCAGTGATTGAAACAGAAAGTCCTGAAATAAAAATTCAATCGCCGGAAAATCTGCCATATTCTCCTAAGAAACGCCTAAGAAATGTTTCGCTTTTTGAAAAATTTCTCAGTATTGTTATATTGGCTGCGGCAATCAGTGTTGCGGTGTTGACAATCCAAGTCAGAACAGCCATTGTTCAGACAACAAATGACATCACCAATGCACAGGCAGAAATAAAGCTCAAAGAAAATACTGCTTTGCAATTGGAACAGGAAAAAAATGAACTTTCAAAAGCAGACCGTATTAAGCAAACTGCTGAAGAACAAGGCCTTTCAGAAATTGATGGAAACTTAAGGAAAGTGAATTAAGTATGAGTAAAGATAGCAGAATAAAACGATTTATCAGGAAAAAAAACTTAAATCCAACGAACAATCGAAAAAAGGTGGGCATAATTCTATTTGCTGCAAGTATTGGATTGTTCTTTTTGTTTGCCTTTAGATTATCCTATATCATCAGCTCCGGCGAAGTTGCAGGTGTTTCTTTAAAGGAAAAAACACAGGACTTATACACAGGCAGTACGGTGATAAAAGCTAAAAGAGGGGCAATACTAGATAGAAACGGTCAGATTATTGCGGAAGATGCAACTTCTTATTCCCTTTATGCAGTGCTGTCGGAAACATTTTTAGGACAGGAAAACAAAAAGCTGTACGCTCAGAAAAAGGATTATGAGGCTATTGCTGAGACATTGGATAAATATACGAATTTATCAAAAGAAGACGCATTGAAATACTTAAATGGCGGTACAAAAGAAGACGGTACAGTTCAATTTCAGGTGGAATTTGGTAACAATGGAAAGAACCTAACTTTGGAACAACGGCAAAATATTGAGAATGAACTTGAAACTCTTGGGATTGAAGGAATTTATTTTAATGATCATCCTGACAGGATTTATCCAAATGGTGTATTTTCCTCTCATTTTATTGGTTATACAGACCTTGCAGATCCAGATGATGAATCAACAGGACTAGTTGGAAAAATGGGATTGGAAGCAGCTTATGACAACATTCTGAGCGGGAAAGACGGAAAAATTGAATATCAAAGAGATGTCTATGGCAATCCGTTGCCGGGAACAATTGTTGAAGATTCAGAATCTTATGACGGTAAAGATATTTATACAACTCTTGACATTCGTCTTCAGACACGCTTGGAAGCTTTGTTAGACCCGTTCGTGGAAAAATATGAGCCTGAGAGCGTTACAACTATGCTGATGGAAGCTAAAACAGGAAATATTCTTGCTATGGCACAACGACCTTCATTTGAACCTGAAACAAAAGAAGGAGTAGATGAAAATTTTGTCTGGCGTAATGCTTTAATTGAGGATTCTTTTGAGCCGGGCTCGACTATGAAAATAATAACCGCTGCAGCAGCTATTCAGGAAGGTGTATTTAATCCAAATGAGCAATTCGCCTATCCTTATGGCGGTGTGGTGCTTGATGAAGAGCGCGATGTAAAAGTAAATGACTGGGATAAAGGGGAAAAAGGAGTACTGACATTTCGTCAGGCCATTTCCTGGTCCAGTAATGTAGGGATGCTTGAACTGGAAAGACGTATGGGTAATGACAAATGGAAGAGTTATCTTGAAAGTTTTAATTTCGGGAAGTCAACGAATTCAGGCTTGCCAAGTGAATCTGCAGGAAGTCTTCCAACAGATAATATTGTAGATATTGCGATGTCTTCATTTGGCCAGGCGGTTTCAGTAACAAACTTTCAGATGATGCAGGCTTTTAGTGCATTTGCCAATGATGGGACGATGCTGAAGCCTCAGTACATCAGCAAAATCAAAGATCCTCAAACCGGGGAAGAAACAGTAACCAAAAAAGAAGCAGTTGGGACTCCTGTCAGTGCTCAGGCTGTTAGTGATGTTCGAACATACATGATCGATACAGTTGAAGATCCGGATTATGGTATTGCTTATGGGGTATATACAGTACCAAATTATCGGGTTGCTGCGAAAACAGGAACAGCTCAGATTACTGAAAATGGGCTCTATTTAGACGGAGAGACTGACTATCTTTACTCAGTTGTTGAAATGGTACCGGCAGAAAATCCAGAATACATCTTATATGTAACGGTTAAACGACCTGCATACTATGATAAAACGATGATGTCTGAAATTGCAAATCCATTAATGAAATTAGCAATGGAGCTTAAAGATACAGATGGAGCCGCTGATACGGCAACAGCTGTAGTAACGGAAACACCCGAGTCATCTGAGGTTGTTGAAGGAAATGAATAATGTTGAAGTGAATTAGGAGAGATAATATGGAGTGGACACAGATTTTTATTCCCATAGCGTTAAGTTTTGCGCTGACTGTTTCGGTTATGCCAATATTCATCGGCTATTTTCAAATGAAAAAACAGGGACAGGTGACAAGGGAAGAAGGACCAACCTGGCATAATGTTAAGTCTGGTACCCCGACTATGGGAGGAGCGGTTTTTTTAAGTGCAGCTTTTATTACTGCGCTGGCGATCGCATTCTGGCTTAGACAATTGACGCCGTCTGTGTTCATCATGCTCTTCATTTTGGTTTTATACGGACTACTTGGTTTTTTGGATGATTTTATCAAAATATTCAAAAAAAGAAACATGGGATTGAATTCTAAACAGAAACTGATTGGTCAGATTCTTGGAGGTATTGTTTTTTATCTGGTCTATCGAACGGAAGGACCGTCGGGGACTCTGAGCTTGTTTGGTTTGACAGAGCTTCCTCTGGGAATTTTTTATGGAGTATTCATCATTTTCTGGCTAGTTGGTTTTTCAAATGCAGTTAATTTGACGGACGGGATTGACGGACTGGTTTCCGGTTTGGGAACAATTTCTTTTGGTACATATGCAATTATTGCCTGGAAACAACAGCAATTTGATGTTGTGATTGTCTGCCTGAGTGTTGTTGGCGGATTAATTGGCTTCTTTCCATATAATAAGAAGTCTGCAAAAATATTTATGGGGGATGTCGGATCTCTGGCGCTGGGCGGATTACTGGCGGCGATTTCAATTATTCTCAGACAGGAATGGACTTTATTGCTGGTTGGCTTTATCTATGTTTGTGAAACAGCGAGTGTTATGCTGCAGGTTTTTTCATTTAAAGTATTTGGAAAACGAATCTTTAAGATGTCTCCTATCCATCATCATTTTGAAATGTCAGGATGGTCTGAATGGAAAGTGGATATCGTTTTTTGGACAGTTAGTTTAATTGGCTCCGCAGTTACACTGTGGATTCTTTTCTAATGAAGGGGAAAAAATAATGAAGAAAATTACAACCTATGAAAATAAAAAAATTCTGGTACTTGGTTTGGCCAAAAGTGGAGTAAGTGCAGCAAAGTTGCTGCAGGAGTTAGGTGCATTGGTCACTGTTAATGATTTTAAACAATTTGATCAAAACCCTGATGCCCAAGATTTATTAAGCTTGGGTATTCGTGTTGTTACGGGAGGTCATCCGATTGAATTGTTAGATGAGGATTTCTATATGGTTGTTAAAAACCCGGGGATTCCATATTCCAATACACTGGTTCAGCGTGCACTTGAAAAAGGACTGCCGATTCTGACAGAGGTTGAACTGGCTTATCAAATAGCTGATTGTCCAATAATAGGGATTACAGGAACAAATGGGAAAACAACGACAACGACTATGATTGGTCTATTGTTGAATGCTGACCGTGCAGCAGGAAGTGCGCGGCTTGCCGGCAATATTGGTTTTCCTGCAAGTCAGGTAGCGCAGGAAGCTGTCTCAGAGGACGAACTGGTCATGGAGCTGTCAAGTTTTCAATTAATGGGCGTTGATACGTTTAAACCTGAAATAGCAGTGATTACAAATTTGTATGAGGCACATTTAGACTACCATGAATCTCGTGAAGAATATGTTCGGGCGAAATGGGCTCTTCAAAAAAATATGACAGCATCAGACTATCTGATCCTCAATTGGGATCAGGAAGAGCTGCGTCAGCTGAGTAAGATGACACAGGCAACCGTGATTCCTTTTTCAACACTTGAAAAAGTTCCAGGGGCATTCTGCGACAGTGGAAAACTTTACTATAAAAAAGAATATATTATGGAAGCTTCAGAGCTTGGGGTTCCCGGAAGTCATAACATTGAGAACGCATTGGCTGCAATTGCTGCAGTGAAATTAAAAGGTGTTTCAAATGAAGCAATCAGAGAAACTTTGAAAAATTTCAATGGCGTTCCTCATCGAACACAGTACGTAGGGGAGCTTCATGGTCGGAAATTTTTCAACGACTCTAAAGCCACCAATATTTTGGCAACAGAAAAAGCATTGAGCGGGTTTAAAAAGAACCAGCTGATTCTATTAGCGGGCGGTTTGGATCGAGGGAATGAGTTTGATGAACTGATTCCGTCTTTAAAAGGACTAAAAGGAATTGTCATTTTTGGCGAAACAAAAGACAAGTTGTATCAGGCAGCAGCTGCTGCTGGAATTAAAGAAATAAAACTGACTGAGAATGTTGAAACAGCAGTAAAAGAAGCCTATGATTTTTCAGAAAAAGATGATACTATTTTATTGTCGCCGGCTTGTGCAAGCTGGGATCAGTATCCTAATTTTGAAATACGAGGAGACAAATTTATGCAGGCATTTCAGCAGCTAAAACAAATAGAAAAGTGAGAAATCGAATGAAGATACTAGTGACAGGCGGTGGAACCGGTGGACATATCTATCCGGCACTGGCTTTTATCAATTATGTAAAAAAAATAGATTCCGAGGCTGAGTTTATGTATGTCGGCACAGAAAACGGACTGGAAAGCAAAATTGTTCCATTATATGGCATTCCTTTTGAAACAATTGAAATCCAAGGGTTTCGCCGTTCGTTAAGTCCTCAAAACTTAAAGACGGTTTATCTTTTTTTATCCAGTATTGGTAAAGCAAAGAAAATTATTCGTTCTTTTCAGCCTGATCTGGTTATTGGGACAGGGGGCTATGTCTCTGGTTCTGTAGTAGTAGCTGCCAAACAGTTGAAGATTCCTATAATTGTTCATGAACAAAACAGCGTTCCTGGAGTAACCAACAAATTTCTTAGTAGATTCGCTTCTCGTGTAGCAATTTGTTTTCCGGATGTGGCTGCTTATTTTCCAGATGAAAAAGTTGTGCTGACAGGGAATCCGCGTGGACAGGAAGTTGCGGATATAAAACAATCAGCCATTTTATCAGAATATGATTTGGAACCGGGACAGCCGACAGTTGTTATTTTTGGCGGAAGTCGCGGAGCTTTGAAAATTAATCAGGCATTTATGGAAGCTTTACCTTTTTTTGAAGACAAGCCGTATCAAGTCTTATATGCATCGGGTGAGCGCTATTTTAAAGAGCTTCAGGAAAAGTTAAATCTTTCTAAAAGAAAGTTCAATAATGTAAGTATTCAGCCATATATTGATAAAATGGCAGATGTCATGGGGAATACGCAATTGGTGGTAGGTCGAGCAGGGGCAACTTCGATTGCTGAAATTACTGCTCTTGGTTTACCGGCTATTTTGATCCCCAGTCCGTTTGTTACAAATGATCATCAAACCAAAAATGCTGAAAGTCTTGTAAAAGCGGGAGCAGCTAAATTGATTCCGGATGGAGAACTGACAGGACAGCAGCTGGTTGCTGCAATTGATGAAATTTTATTAGATGATGAAGTGCACAGAAAAATGGCAGAAAGTTCCCGCAAAGAAGGGATTCCAGATGCCAGCAAACGACTTTATCAGCTGGTGAAAGAGCTTGTTCAATGACAGGGGGTGTAGAAGATTAGCAGGAAGGACCTTGAGGAAAGAGAAAATAATCCTAATACAGCTGAAAGCGAAATTGTAAAGCTCACTCCATGGCAACGAGAAAACCTTGAATATATGAAAAGCAAGGGCACTGCTCCCATTTGGCATGAGGAAGAAAAAGAGTCTGAGGAGGAGGAGCCGGCAACAGAAGAGGTTGAAGAGGAGTCTGAAGAAGCATCGTCAGAGGCAGAAATAAATCTGGAGATAGAAGTCCAGCATGATACGTATGAATCTTTTGCTGATCGACTGCCGAATGTCAAAAAAGTACGAAATAAACTCCTGATTCGACGCTTGACACTGATTATCTCAATTGCTGTTTTAATTATACTTGTACTGGTTTATTTTGTTTCACCGCTGAGCAAATTATCCAAGATCACTGTTTCAGGGAATGAAAATATAAATGCAGAAACAATTATTGCGGATTCCAAACTTAAAGTAGAAAGTCCATTATGGGATCAATACTGGAACCGTTCTGTTTATGAAAAAAATATTGTGAGAACCTTTCCTCGAGTGAGGAAAGCAGTTATTTCATTTAATGGATTGAATACCTTTAATGTTTCGATCCAGGAGTATGAAGTTGTAGCCATTGAAGCTTCTGAGGGTTCGTATTATCCAATTCTTGAAAACGGGAAAATTTTACCGGACAAACTGGAAAACCAGCCTGGTGGAATGCCGGTATTTGAAAATTTTGAAGATGAAGAAATCATCAAGAATCTTATGGTATCCTATACGCAGTTAAGTGACGAACTGAAGGAGAAAATTTCAGAAATAAAATATGCACCCTCCGAATCAAATAAAGATTTGGTTAATCTTTATATGAGAGATAACAACCGGGTACTTGTAAACATCTCCCAGCTGGCTGAAAAGATGAGGTACTATGAACAGGTTGCTGCACAGATGTCGGAACCAGGTGTGATTGATATGGAAGTAGGTATTTACTCCTATTCATTTGAAACTGAGAAGAAAAATAATGAAATAAACGAAAGTACAGATACCAGCTCTCAAATCGTGGAAGAAGGATAGTAAAAAAATAAAAGAGAAAAAAGTAGAATCTTCTTTCTAAAAGACCTATCTTTATGGTAGAATTGAAAGAAGTGAGTATTGATAAAAATAGATAAACGAGCTGTAGGTTCGCTTACATATTGGATTAACTAGGAGGAGGAACACCATTCATGGCAAAAACAGGAATGTATGTAGGCCTGGATATTGGTACAACATCAGTAAAGGTTGTAGTTGCCGAATTTATCGAAGGCCAAATGAATATAATTGGCGTCGGCAATGCGAAGTCTGACGGACTAAACAGAGGGATCATTGTTGATATTGACAAAACAGTAAACGCAATTCAGCGTGCAGTAAGACAGGCTGAAGAAAAAGCAGGAATTCAAATTAAGAGTGTAAATGTAGGGTTGCCGGCGAATATGCTGGAAGTAGAAAACTGCCAGGGAATGATCGCTGTCAGCAGCGACTCTAAAGAAATCAATGATGAAGATGTACTAAATGTTGCGTCTGCTGCCTTGGTTCGTTCAACTCCTCCAGAACGTCAAATTGTTGCGATCCTGCCACAGGAATTTACAGTCGACGGCTTTGAAGGAATTAAGGACCCTAGAGGAATGATCGGTGTTCGTCTGGAAATGATCGGTGTTGTATTCACTGGTCCTAAGACGATCATTCACAATACAAGAAAATGCGTTGAAAAAGCAGGACTTGCAGTGAATGAACTGGTTATTTTACCATTGGCTCTGACTGAAACTATTCTTTCTGACGGTGAAAAAGAATTTGGAACGATTGTTATTGATATGGGCGGCGGTCAGACAACGACTGCAGTTATGCATGACAAACAGTTGAAATTTAATCACGTGAATCAGGAAGGTGGAGAATTTGTCACTAAAGACATTTCTATCGTATTAAATACTTCCTTTAATAATGCGGAAGCACTAAAAATCAACTATGGAGATGCTTTCCCCGAAAGAACATCGGTTAGTGAAGAATTTCCTGTAGATGTTATCGGTAAATCAGAACCTGTAAAAGTTGATGAACGTTATTTATCTGAAGTGATTGAAGCCAGAGTAGAACAAATTTTCAGAAAATCAAAAGAAGTATTGGATGACATTGATGCACTTGATTTGCCAGGCGGAATCATACTGACTGGCGGCGGCGCGAGTCTTCCAGGTGTTGTTGAT
Organism: Enterococcus sp. CWB-B31; assembly: GCF_020567645.1. Taxonomy (NCBI): domain Bacteria; kingdom Bacillati; phylum Bacillota; class Bacilli; order Lactobacillales; family Enterococcaceae; genus Enterococcus; species Enterococcus sp. CWB-B31. The sequence goes on along the minus strand of NZ_JAJDJW010000020.1, from coordinate 37,099 downwards.
TTGGCACAGGACATTTTTGATGTAAATGTGAAGCTTTATGTACCAAACCATATGGGATTGCGTAATCCTGTATTCACAAATGTAATCAGCATTGTAGAATATTCTGCCCAGCTGGCTGATATTTATCATATTGCCAAGGGTGCAATTCCAGGGAAAAAATCAACGCCTGCGCCTCAAATAAGTGTTCAGCAGCAGGAAGTTAATTATGAGAGCTACAAGGAAGAACCAGTGGAAATCAACTATGAAGATTCTGAATCGTCAGAGTCAAATGAAAAAGTAACTGGAAAAATCAAAGATTTCTTCTCGAATATCTTTGATTAATCACTAAAACAGGAGGATATGAAAATATGGAATTTTCTTTAGATAATAACATCAATAATGGCGCTGTCATTAAAGTCATCGGTGTCGGCGGCGGCGGCGGCAATGCTGTCAACCGTATGATTGAAGAAAATGTCAAGGGCGTGGAGTTCATTGCTGCGAATACAGATGTTCAGGCATTGAGAAACTCACAGGCTGAAACAGTGATTCAGCTTGGACCTAAATATACAAGAGGCCTGGGAGCCGGTTCCCAACCGGAGGTGGGTCAAAAAGCAGCAGAAGAAAGTGAACAGACGATTTCTGATGCGCTTCAAGGAGCGGATATGATCTTTATCACTGCCGGAATGGGCGGCGGAACTGGAACTGGTGCTGCTCCTGTTGTTGCAAAAATCGCTAAGGAGCTAGGCGCTCTTACGGTTGGCGTGGTAACTCGCCCATTTAGTTTTGAAGGACCAAAAAGAGGACGTTTCGCAGCTGAAGGGATCGCTTTGCTGAAAGAAAATGTAGATACACTATTGATTATTTCGAACAACCGTTTATTAGAGGTTGTTGATAAGAAGACGCCGATGCTTGAAGCATTCCGTGAAGCAGACAATGTGTTGCGTCAAGGGGTTCAGGGAATCTCTGATTTAATCACTGCACCTGGTTACGTCAATTTGGACTTTGCTGATGTGAAGACAGTCATGGAAAATCAGGGAACGGCTTTAATGGGAATCGGTGTTGCCAGCGGTGAAGATCGCGTGATTGAAGCAACGAAGAAAGCAATTTCTTCTGCTTTGCTGGAAACATCTATTGACGGAGCTGAGCAGGTATTGCTTAACATTACAGGCGGGCTGGACATGACTCTGTTTGAAGCACAGGATGCTTCTGACATTATCACAGCAGCTGCTACAGGTGATGTGAATATCATTCTGGGTACATCGATTAATGAAGATCTTGGAGACGAAATTCGTGTAACAGTTATTGCTACAGGAATTGATCCTTCCAAAAAGGAAAAACGTCATCAAAGACATCCGAGAAATAACCAAATTCAGACTGCTCAACAAGCACCTGTTTTGGATATGGAACAAGCAAGAGGTTCTCAACCTCAGCAAACTGAAGAAACAAGTGCATTCGGTGACTGGGATATCCGTCGTGAACAGAATGTACGTCCTAAAGTAGAGGAAGCATCAACTGAAAATGTCGAGAAGAAAGAGTTCGAGACATTCAATCGTGAAGAATCCGGACAAAATGATGATGAATTAAATACACCGCCATTTTTCCGCAGAAAAAGATAAGGGGTAGTATTGTCGTATGCTGGCAGATAATTTAAAAGAAATAAATGAAAATATCGAGCTGGCTTGTGAAAATGCCCATCGTTCAACGTCTGAAGTAACTTTGGTTGCTGTGACAAAATCTGTCGACAGTGAAACGGCAGAAAAGCTCGCTGAACTGGGCGTGAATAATTTTGCTGAGAATCGCGTAGATAAATTATTGGAAAAAATGGCAGCTTTGAAAAATTTTTCGTCTTTAAAATGGCATTTGATTGGTAATTTACAGCGTAGGAAGGTAAAATTAGTAATTAATGATATTGATTATTTTCACGCTCTGGACAGTTTGAGTTTAGCTGAGGAAATTCAAAAACGTGCAGATAAGATTATTCCATGTTTTATCGAAGTAAATGTTTCAGAAGAAGAAAGCAAACATGGAATAAGAAAAGAAGAATTAAAAGATTTTATCAGTCAGTTAGATAACATGGATAAGATCTGCGTTATCGGTCTGATGACCATGGCGCCTTTAAATGCTGATAAGTGTCAACTTCATGAAATCTTTTCAGAACTCAGACAGCTTCAGGTGATGATAAAGGATTTGCAGTTGAAGCATGCACCTTGTACTGAACTGAGCATGGGAATGTCCAATGATTTTCCTATCGCTGTAGAAGAAGGTGCGACATTTGTACGTGTTGGCAGAGGATTATTTAGAGGTGCGTAAAGGAGGGGAATCTATGTCAATTTTTAATAAGAATGCATTATCAAACTTTTTTGGATTATCCAGTGAAGATGAATACGATAATTACGACAGCTATGTGGAAAAAAGCGCTGTGAACGAACAACCAAGACAGCCGAGACAGCAGCCACGGCAGCAACAGGCGGTTCCTCAGCAGCAGACTGCTCAGCGTCAGGATTATTACAGATCCAGCTCTGAACCTTTGAGCGGTAAACCATCCGCTCGTTATCGCTCGACTGAGGAAGCGTCAAATCCAAACAATGGTAATAGGCATCAGACAAGATCATATAATGAGAAAAAGGTTGTCTCCATGCGCAATTCCAGTAATTCAGCCAATTCTCAGGAGTTCAATCATTCGGGAAAACCTGTGAAAATATCAATCATTGAACCTAGAGTTTATTCAGAAGCAATGAATATTGCAAAACATATTATCGTGGATGAAGCTGTTTTAGTGAATTTTCATTTGGTTGAAGAAAGTCAGGCAAGAAGGATTGTTGATTTTCTTACCGGAGCAGTCTATGCATTAGATGGCGATATACAGCGCGTTGGAGATGAAATCTTCTTGTGTACACCATCAAATATGGAAATAGACAGTGCAACAGCGCAGTCATTAGCTAAAAAACAAATGTTTGATTTTTAGTCTTAGGAGGTAAATATGCTCTTATTTATTCAGATTATCTATTTAATTAATAAAGCCGTTCAAATTTATTCATGGATACTAGTCATTTATGCATTACTTTCATGGCTTCCAGGAGCTTATAATTCATTATTGGGTCGAATCGTCGCAAGACTATGTGAACCGTATTTGAATTTGTTTGACCGACTAAATCTGAATTTTGGCATGGTCAGTCTCAATGTGGTAGTCGGCATTCTTGCATTAAATCTGGTAAGCTGGGGTTTAAATTTTATTGTGAGACTACTATTAGGATATTAATCGAAGAAGGGTGGTTTATCTATGAATGAAAATGTGTATCAGCATTTCCGTAAAGATGAGCATCCTTTTATTGATTCAGTCGGAGACTGGCTGGAAAGAGTAGAAGATCAATATGCACCTTATTTAACTGAGTTTTTAGATCCCAGACAGGCTTATATTGTAGAGACTATTATTCGTCAAGACAGTGAGTTATCTTTTCGCTTTTATGGAGGATATGAACAAGCTGAAAGAAAGAGATGTTTGATTTTTCCAGATTACTATGAGCCAACCATTGAAGATTTTAAAATCGAATTGTTTGAAATCGTTTATCCAATAAAATTTGCTTCCCTGTCTCATGGGAAAATATTAGGTACTTTGGTAAGTACAGGTATTAAGCGTGAGTATTTTGGAGATATCATTTCCGATGGGGAGAAATGGCAGGTATTTATTTCTGAAGAAACGATGAATTTTATTACTGCTCAAGTAGAGAAAATTGGAAAAGTAGCTGTGCGGCTGGAGCCAAGAAACTATACGAAAATCATTGTGCCAAAAGATGAATGGACAGCGGAAAGAACGACAGTTAGTTCCTTGCGATTGGATAATTTGATTTCAACAGTATACAACATCTCTAGACAGCGATCCAAGCAGCTGATAGAATCTGGAAAGGTCAAAATCAACTGGGCTGAAAATACTCGACCCGATTTTCCTTTGGAGTTGTTGGATATTATTTCTGTAAGAGGCTTTGGCCGAATACAGATACAGGAGTTAGAAGGTAAGACAAAAAAAGATAAATATCGTTTGTTATTGGGAGTACTGCGAAAATAAATGGATGAGGTGAAAAATTATGGCATTAACCCCACTGGATATTCAAAATAAAGCTTTCTCAACAAAGATGAGAGGGTATAATCAAGATGAAGTCGATGATTTTCTGGATCAGGTAACAAAGGATTATGAAGATTCCATACAGAAAGTCCGTGAACTGGAAAAATCTTTAAAACATGCTGAAGAAAAACTGCAGTACTTTAATGAATTGAAGGATGCTTTGAATCAGTCAATTATTGTTGCACAGGACACTGCTGATAAAGTGAAAAACAGTGCGACAAAAGAATCAGAAGTCATTGTTACGTCTGCTGAAAATACAGCAAATGAAATGCTTTCCAATGCAGAAAGACGTTCTAATGCATTGGTTACGGCTGCCGAAGATAAAGCAACAGAGATTTTAACAGAAGCAACGAACCGTGCAAGACAGCTGGCTGTGGAAACAGATGATCTCAAGAAGAAAACAAGAGTATTCCACCAACGCCTGACTCTAATGCTGGAAACTCAGTTAGAACAAGTGAAAAGCGAAGAATGGAACGATTTGTTAAAACCATTCTCAAGCTATGTAAGCGACTCGCATACAGTGATTCAGGAGGTTCTTTCAAAAGAACTTGATGAGTTGGAGGCAGATCCTGAGAAAGCACCGGAATCAATTGTTTCTCTTGAAGATGCGAAGAAGCTGAATGATGAATTATCAGAATCAATGAATTTTTTAGATGATGACTCTTCAGAAGAAGATTCAGTAAAAGACGAATAGAACAGAAAGATTAACAGTATTCTTTTAAGCGAGTCAATGATGGTGTGAGATTGACAGACCCTGCTGTTAAAAAGATCCTCTATTCATAATCAGATTTGAACGGGTAGTAGAATCTGGCGGGTGATTTCGTTAGCGATCATCAGAGGGAATCATTTGTTTTCAATGATTCTAAATTTGGGTGGTATCACGAGCACTTTCGTCCCTTGGGATGAAGGTGCTTTTCTGCTTTATTTTATTAGGTAAAGCATGATCTGATAAATTTTTATGTTTCTCAGAGCGAAGTAAAATTTTTAATAAACAATGAATACGCAGCAGAGACTGAAAGCGAGGATGTTAGAATGAAAATGAAAGATACCTTACAACTTGGGAAAACAGCTTTTCCCATGCGTGGGAACCTGCCAAACAGAGAAGTAGAATGGCAAAAAGACTGGGAAGAAAAAGAGATTTATGAAAAAAGACAAAAACTAAACGAAGGAAAACCGACCTTTATTCTGCATGACGGACCTCCTTATGCGAATGGAAATATTCACTTGGGTCACGCTCTAAACAAAATCAGCAAGGATATCATTGTACGTTTTAAATCAATGTCAGGATATCGTTCGCCATACGTACCCGGCTGGGACACACATGGTTTGCCAATTGAACAGGTTTTAACGAATAAAGGTGTAAAGCGGAAAGATATGACACTTGCAGAATATCGTAAAAAATGTGAAGAGTATGCACGTTCACAGGTAGATACGCAGAAAAATGACTTTAAACGATTGGGAATTGGCGGTGACTGGGAGCATCCATACATTACTTTGGACCCTTCTTATGAAGCGGCAGAAATCCGTGTATTTGGAAAAATGGCTGAAAAGGGCTATATTTACAAAGGTTTGAAGCCGATCTACTGGTCACCCTCAAGTGAATCTTCATTGGCAGAAGCAGAAATTGAATATAAAGATGTTAAATCGCCTTCAATCTTTGTAGCGTTTAAAATTGTGGATGGCAAAGGGATTTTGGATACAGATACTTCTTTAGTAATCTGGACAACGACTCCGTGGACGCTTCCGGCAAATTTGGGGATTTCTGTAAATCCTGATTATCAGTATGTTGTTGTGAAAGCTTACGGCAAAAAATATGTAGTGGCTAAAGACCTTTTGGATCAGGTAAAAGAAGCGATTGACTGGGAGGATGTTGAAATCCTTGAGACGATCTCCGGAAAAGCTATGGAGTATATGACTGCTCAACATCCGTTTTATGATCGGACTTCATTGGTTATGCTTGGTGATCATGTGACATTGGAAGCTGGTACCGGGCTGGTTCATACAGCTCCCGGCCATGGGGAAGATGACTATATTGTCGGTAAAAAATATAATTTGGACGTATTATCGCCAGTGGATAGTCGAGGTATCTTTACTGAAGAAGCACCAGGCTTTGAAGGAGTCTTCTATGATAAAGCGAACCCGATGATTACTGCATTACTGGATGAGAAAGATGCACTGTTGAAACTGGATTTCTTTACTCACAGCTATCCGCATGACTGGCGGACAAAGAAACCAGTAATTTACCGGGCGACATCTCAATGGTTTGCATCCATTGATAAATTCCGTCAGAATATTCTTGATGAGGTTGAAAGAGTAGATTGGATTATACCTTGGGGTAAAACGCGTCTTTACAATATGATTCGTGACCGCGGCGATTGGGTTATCTCCCGTCAGCGTGCCTGGGGTGTTCCGCTGCCGATTTTCTATGCAGAAAATGGTGAAGCGATTATCACGCCGGAAACAATTGAACATGTAGCTGATTTATTTGCGGAATATGGATCAAATATCTGGTATGAAAGAGAAGCAAAGGCGCTTCTCCCGGAAGGCTTTACTCATGCAGGTTCGCCAAATGGCACGTTCACAAAAGAAACAGATATCATGGATGTTTGGTTTGACTCTGGTTCTTCACATGAAGCAGTTCTGCGTCAGCGTCCTGAGCTGAGCTTCCCTGCAGATATGTATCTTGAAGGATCAGACCAATACCGCGGCTGGTTTAATTCAAGTATTACAACAAGTGTGGCAATTAATGGTGTTGCCCCGTATAAAGCTGTTCTTTCACAAGGGTTCACTTTGGATGGAGAAGGGCGCAAAATGAGTAAATCCCTAGGGAACACGATTCTTCCAGATAAAGTGATCAAACAAATGGGGGCAGATATTCTGCGGCTGTGGGTGAGTAGTGTTGATTCTGAGTCGGATGTCCGTGTGTCCATGGATATTTTAAATCAGGTATCTGAAGTCTATCGTAAGATTCGCAACACGATGCGCTTCCTGCTTGCCAATACAAGTGATTTTGAGCCTTCAGAACACTCAGTATCTTTTGAAGAGCTGCGTTCAGTTGATAAATATATGATGGTTCGTTTGAATCAGGCTATTAAAGAAATCCGTAAAAAAGGCTATGAAAAATACAATTTCATGCAAATCTATCGTACAGTGGTGAATTTCCTGACAGTGGACCTTTCCTCTTTCTACTTGGATTTTGCCAAAGATGTTGTCTATATTGAAGCAGAAAATGACTATCAGCGTCGTTGCATGCAGACTGTATTTTATCAAACAGCTGTTTCTTTAACAAAATTATTAACACCAATTATTCCTCATACTTCTGAAGAAATCTGGAGCTTCTTAAAAGAAGAAGAAAGCTATGTTCAGCTTTCTGAATTTCCAGGCTATGAACAATTTGCCAATCAGGATGAGCTGATGGACACCTGGGCTGCATTTATGGAGTTTAGAGATAACGTCCTAAAAGCGCTGGAAGAAGCACGTAATGCCAAAATGATTGGAAAATCTCTGGAAGCAAAAGTTACTGTTTATCCGAGTGAAGTAGTTCGTCAGCTGCTGACAGCTGTTGATGCGGATATTGCACAGCTGCTGATTGTGTCCGACTTTGAAATTGCCGGAGAAGGTGTTGAAGTGCCAGAAAATGCACATAGCTTTGCAGATATGGCTGTTTTAGTTGAAGCAGCAGCAGGTGAAACCTGTGAACGCTGCCGTTCTGTAAAAACAGATGTAGGGACAGATGAAAAAATGCCCCATTTGTGCGGTCGCTGTGCAGCAATCGTTGAAGAGCATTATCCAGAAGCAGTAGCAGAAGGATTTGAAGATTAATAAATTTACTATTTTAAAAACCTCTCGAGAATTTTTTCCCGAGAGGCTTTTCTTAATAGCAGTGATAGATGAGTTTATTGCTAGTGATAAACGTTGATTATTCTTCCAGCTGTCCACGTTCACGATACCAGATATCCGGCTGCCAGATCCAATGGAAACCATCTTCTTCCAATAATTTAAAGGCTGCTTCAGGTCCCATGGTTCCAGCTGTATAATTAGGGAAATCAACAGTTGTTTTGTCCCATGCATGACGGATAATGTCAATAATGTGCCAAGACTGAGCAACTTCATCCCAGTGAGAGAAGTTTGTTCCATCTCCATTTAAACAATCCAGCATTAACTTTTCATAAGCTTCAGGACTGTTTGCTGTTGTTTTGGCTGTATTCCGATAATCCAGTTTCACAGGTGCTGTTGTGAAACCCTGTCCGATTTCTTTACCGTTCAATGTCATGGAGAAGCCTTCAGTCGGCTGAATATAAATAGTCAGGATATTAGGCGGCAGGTTTGTTTTTTCTATACACTCTTCCACATCATCCTTAAATACATTTACAGGAACCTGTTTAAAGACGATATTGATTCTTGTTCCTTTTTCAGTCAGTCGTTTTCCAGTACGAATGTAGAATGGAACGCCAGACCAGCGGAAGTTGTCAATATAGAACTTTCCTGCAGCAAATGTCTCTGTTTGAGAATCTTTTTCAACATTTGCTTCCTCACGATATCCGATAAATGCTTCATTATTCAGAGAACCGGAGCTGTATTGCCCACGTACAAAATTCTTTAGGGCTTCTTCTTCTGTATAAAGGCGAATAGCCTTTAGTGCTTTAATTTTTTCCACACGTATTTCTTCTTCAGAAAATGTTACTGGAGGTTCCATGGCAAGTAAAGAAAGAACCTGCAGAATATGGTTTTGAACCATATCTTTCAAGGCACCGCTGCTTTCGTAATATCCACCGCGATCTTCCACACCTAAACTTTCAGCAAAGGTAATCTGGATATTGTCAATGTAACGATTATTCCATTGAGATTCAAAGATATTATTGGCAAAGCGGATAGCAGAAATATTTTGAATCATTTCTTTCCCTAAATAGTGATCAATTCTGAAAATATCTTCTTCAGGAAAGACCGCTCGAATGGATTTGTTTAATTGAAGAGCTGTCTTATAATCCGTTCCGAAAGGTTTTTCAATGATTAAGCGATCAAACCCATTTTCTGTTAAGATCTTTTGAGACTTCAAATGTTTGACAATGGTATCGAAGAATTGAGGAGCCATTGCCAAATAAAAAATTCGATTTCCCTGCAGCTGATACTTTTCATCCAATTTATCTGCTAGGTTTTTGAGCGTATCGTAATGCTCTGTATCATTTACATTATGAGACTGATAATAAAAATGATCTGAAAAAGAATCGGCTTCTTCCTGCGAAGGATTTAGATCCTGTATTGTTTCCCGGACGATTTCCCGATAATGTTCGTCCGACCACTCTCTGCGGGCAGTTCCGATTACGGCAAAATGTTCACCGAGATTTCCTTTTCGGTAGAGTCTGAAAAGAGAAGGATAGAGCTTTCTTTTAGCTAAATCTCCTGTCCCTCCAAATATGGTAAAAAGTGCAACTTTCTCGTTCATTCTATTCCTCCTGCAGTCTGCCTGAGATCAATATAAATCTCAGGGATAATTTTTCTATTGCTGTTAAAATCTTTAAAGAACTTTTTTAGAATAACGGCTGGTCAGTATTGGTTTTGATTTCCTGTGTAACAGCCTTGAAAAAGTATATTTTATAATGGATCAACAAAAATTGTGCTTGCTGCCTTATAACTGACGACCAGTGTCTTGTCAGTATTTTTAATGGTGATCGGACCTTCATAGGCTGCGATCTCTTCAATCATGAACGTTTCATGAATATTCAAATTGATTGAGACTAGATAATCCAGCAGCTCTTTTTCATCCAATACTCTGGCAATACGGATTTTTGTACCTGCAGGATAATCCGCCAGTGTTTGATGTTTCTCTTCATGAACTGGCTGATTTGCTTCAGGAATGACTCCCCCATGAGGGCAAAATTGGGGGTTACCCAGATAGTGGGACAGACGATCTGCCAGTGTTTCCGAGGTAACATGTTCAAGGACCTCCGCATCATTGTGGACTTCATTCCAGGAATAATTTAAATGCTCCACCAAAAATACTTCCCATAGTCGATGCTTGCGAATTAATGTACTTGCTTTTGTTAACCCCAGTTCTGTCAGCTGCACCCCCTGATAAGGAGAATGCTGGACCAGTCCTTCCTTCACAAGCTTGGAAATCATTTCACTGACAGAAGCCGCAGAAACATTTAGACCAGATACAATGTGTTTATTATTAATTTTATTTTCATCTCCACCCAGTTCAAAAATGAGTTTGAGATAATCTTCTCGATTTGGCGTCATATTATTCATCCTTTCTCAGGAGCCATCAAAAATAGTTTATCAGAAAAATTTCTATTTGACCATTCAATAAGATAGTAAACGAAAAACTTTTATTCAAATTCTTTTCTTTTCATAAATTCACCGTCTAATCAGATTACATTCGTTATTTTTCAGATGTTTTCAAATTTTTCTTGTATTCTTTTTCATAAACATGTAAACTGTTAAAAAAAATTGAGAATTTTCAAACTATTTAAAGGGACTGATTATGAATGGGAAAAGAAACCAAAGCTGCAAAACCAATGATGTATGATTCTTCTTTTGAAAAAGATGCCTGTGGAATGGGCTTTATTGCTCAAATTGACGGCATTGCTTCTCATCAGCTGATTAATCATGCCCTGACCATGCTGGAAAGAATGAACCATCGCGGAGGTACTGGTGCAGAACCTGATACTGGAGATGGGGCAGGTATTCTGATGGCTATGCCGGATACTTTTTTTCAGAAGAAGGCAGCCACTGAACAAATAATGCTGCCGGATAAAAATGACTATGGTGTGGCTATGCTTTTTTTACATCAGGAAGAAACAGAAAAGAAAGCGTTGCTTCATTCGGTAGTGACCGAAGTGAAAAATGCCGGATATCGTGTTATTTGGGAAAGAGAAGTTCCTTTTTCCTTTGAGTACTGCGGACCAGGTGCTCAAAAAGTAATGCCGGGTTTTGTTCAGCTTTTTGTTGAAAAACCGGTTGACGTGGAAAGCGGCAGAGAATTTGAAGACCAGCTGTTCCAGCTTCGTCGAAAGATCGAAAAGAATTATTCACCCACCGAACTGTCAATTTGCAGTTTATCCTCAAAAACAATTGTCTATAAAGGAATGCTTCATGCATATCAAGTGCGTTTGTTTTATCCTGACTTACAGGACAAAACACTGGAAAGCAGTATCGCACTGATTCACTCACGTTTTTCAACCAATACATTTCCCAGCTGGGATCGGGCACAGCCCTTCAGGTTTTTAGCACATAATGGCGAGATCAATACCCTGAGAGGGGCCGAAAATTGGATGCACAGCCATCATATTGAAGTATACAATGAAGAGAATTCAGACTCAGCCAAGCTGGAGAACTGTATGGAGCTTCTTTATCGAAATGGTCGGGATATTCCACAGGCACTGATGATGATGGTTCCAGAAGCATGGTCTGAGGAAGCCGATTTGAAAGATGATATTGCTGCATTTTATGAGTACAATTCAAGCTTTATGGCTCCGTGGGACGGACCGGCAGCGCTATGTTTTACTGATGGGGAAATCGTCGGAGCTGCTTTGGATCGTAATGGTCTGCGGCCTTCCAGGTATTCCATTACAAAAGATAATTATATTATTGCTGCATCAGAGTCAGGGGTTGTAGAGCTAGAACCTTCAAGAGTGATTGAAAAAGGCGTTTTGGGACCTGCCAACATGATTTTGGTGGATACTATAAAAGGAAAATTTTACCGCAATGAGGAACTAAAGGAATATTATGCAAGTCAGCATCCCTACAGAAAATGGCTGAACGAGCAGCAGCTGACAATTGAACAGCTGCCTCAAGTTCAGGAAGAAGCCCAATCGGTATTAAGCCAAGAGGAATTGAATCATTTATGGAAGCTTAACGGCTATACAGATGAAATTATTCGAATGAACCTTCTGCCAATGGCTGAAAAAGGGGAAGAGCCGGTTATTTCAATGGGCTATGATTCTCCGCTGGCAGTACTAAGTGATAAGCCGCAGTCTCTGTTTACTTATTTTAAGCAGCAGTTTGCCCAGGTGACCAATCCGCCAATTGATGCCATTCGGGAAAAACTAGTGATTGGAACCGAGATGTTTTTGGGACGGGACAGGAATCTGCTGACAGATCAGGCAGAAAACTGTAATAAACTGAAAATCAACAGTCCTGTTTTATCAACAGAGGATTTTGAAAAAATCCGTCGGCTGGATAGTCATGGACAAAAGAGCAGGGTCCAGACCATTCAGTATTCATTGAAACCGGAAGTTCCTGATCGTCTGTTCAGAGCATTGGAAACAATGTTTAAGCAGGTGGAAGAAAAAATTGATGAGGGAGCAACGATTATCATCCTCTCTGACAGCGATAGGAAAGAAGGGCAGATGGCCATCCCGATTCTGCTCGCTGTATCAGGTCTGCATAATTATCTGGTGCGGCAGGGCAAACGGGGACTGGCTTCGATCATTGCTGATTCAGCAGAAGTTTGTGAGGTTCACCACTATGCAACTTTGATTGGATATGGCGCAAGTGCTGTTCATCCATACGGTGCATACGAAACGTTAAAAGACTATCATTTGTCTGAAAAAAGTGAAACGTATCGTACGGCTGCCGAAAAAGGGATTGTCAAAATTATGTCGAGAATGGGTATTTCCACTATTGCCGGCTATCACGGTGCACAATTATTTGAAGCAGTCGGACTCTCAGAAAAAGTTGTCAACCAGTTTTTCACGGGAACAGCCAGCCGAATCGGCGGATTGACTTTGGAACAGGTGGAAAATGAATATTTGTGTCGCTATACAGCTGCATACGGGGAAAAGGAAAATGATTTTCTGCCTTCCGGCGGGAGTTTTCAATATAAGGCAGACGGCGAACATCACTTGTTCAATCCTCTGACAATCTATAATTTTCAGCAGGCAGTACGAACTGGTGATTATGACCAATATAAAAAATATGCACTGCAGCTGAATCAGGAGGAAACTGAGACACCAACTACCTTGCGGGCTATGTGGGAATTCCACAGCGATCGGCCGTCTGTCAAGCTTTCTGAGGTCGAACCTGCAGAAACGATTGTCAAACGATTTAAAGTTGGTGCGATGAGTTATGGATCATTAAGTCAGGAAGCACATGAATGTATAGCTGAAGCGATGAATCGAATCAATGCCAAGTCAAACAGCGGTGAAGGCGGCGAAAACCGCAGCCGTTTTAAAAAGAAGAAAAACGGGGTTAACTTGAACAGCAAAATCAAACAGGTTGCATCCGGGCGATTCGGTGTCAATGCAGAATATCTGATGAGTGCAGAAGAGCTGCAGATTAAGATTGCACAAGGCGCAAAACCAGGAGAGGGCGGACAGCTGCCGGGGAATAAAGTTTTTCCGTGGATCGCAGAAATCCGCGGTTCAACTCCTGGTGTTCGTCTGATATCTCCGCCGCCTCATCATGATATTTATTCAATTGAGGATTTGGCCCAGCTGATTTATGATCTAAAGATGGTTAATCCTTATGCCAAAATCAATGTAAAGCTGGTTTCCAGCACGGGTGTTGGAACAATTGCAACTGGTGTTGTGAAGGCTGGAGCAGATGTGGTTGTTATTTCCGGCTATGATGGCGGTACAGGGGCTTCTCCGCGGAATTCAGTGAGAGATGCGGGACTGCCTTGGGAGATGGGCTTGGCAGAGGCTCATCAGACGCTTTCATTAAATAATCTTCGCCAGCGAATGACATTGGAGACGGACGGCAAACTGATGACTGGCAGAGATGTTGCAATTGCCGCATTGCTTGGAGCTGAAGAATACAGCTTTGCTTCACTTGCTTTAGTTGCTGTCGGCTGTGTAATGATGCGAGTCTGCAGCTTGAATACCTGTCCTGTTGGCGTCGCAACTCAAAATCCGGAACTGAGGAAGTTTTTTGCAGGTAAACCGGAACATGTAATCAATGCGATGATGTTTATTGCAGAAGATTTAAGAGAGTTGATGGCAAATCTTGGATTTAGGACGATTGATGAAATGATTGGTCATGCTGAAATTTTGAAACCTAAATTTGTGGCTAAAGGAAAAGCAAAATCTCTGGATTTTTCCAGAATGCTGGGACATTCAATGGGAATTGAAAGAAAATGTGAAGATCCTTTCAGAGAAAAACGCCAGTGGAAAGAACTGGATGCTTTTGCTGAAACAGCGATTAGGAATAATCAAAAAATATATGTTGAAGAAACGATTAATAATGTAAATCGAACAGTTGGAGCCAGAATGGGCGGATGGATTGCAGAACGTTTTGGCAATTATGCATTGGAGCCGGGGCTTCTTAATTATCATTACAAAGGAATTGCCGGTCAGAGCTTCGGCGCTTTTATCACTCAGGGAATGGAATTAAAATTAACTGGTGAAGCAAATGATTATGTAGGAAAAGGGTTGAGCGGGGGGCGTCTAATTATTGTTCCTCCTGAAGATGCAGGATATAAAGCAGAGGAGTCGCCAATTGTTGGAAATGTCGCCTGTTTCGGTGCAAATCGCGGCGAAGCTTATTTCAGAGGAAAGGGCGGCGAACGCTTCTGTGTCAGAAACAGCGGAGCCAATGTAGTTGTTGAAGGGATCGGCGATCATGGCTGTGAATACATGACGGGCGGTGTGGCTGTGATACTGGGAACTACTGGTCGGAATTTTGGTGCAGGGATGTCTGGAGGAGTCGCGTATGTTTATGATCCTGAACAACAGTTTTCAGGAAAATGCAACATGGAGATGGTTGAATTATTTCAATTAGGCGAATCAGGTTCTGACAGTGAGCTGAAGGAACTTTTGAAAAACCATTATCGGTATACAGCATCAGAAAAAGCAGCAGAGATTTTAGCTGATTGGAAAAATACACAGCATCATTTCATTAAAGTTTATCCAAAAGAATATCATGAGATGATTAAGGTAACTGAGCAGCTTCAAGGTGAGGGACTTTCCGGAACTGAATTGCTGGAGACTGCATTTGAAGCGGTAATCGGAGCTCAAACTGTACCAGTGAAAACAACCATAAAGGAGCGTGGCTAGTATGGCAGATCCATTTGGATTTTTAAACTATTCTCGAAAGGAAAATCCTTATCGGCCAGTTCATGAACGAATAGCGGACTGGAATGAACTGCAGATTCCTTTAAAGGAGGATGAGCGTCAGGAACAGGCTGCAAGATGTATGAACTGCGGTATACCATTTTGTCATACAGGTATTTTTTATGGAGGAAAAAGAGCTGTTTCAGGATGTCCGAATGACAATCTTATCCCAGAGTGGAATGATCTGGTTTATCGTGGTGAATACAAAAAAGCCTGGGAACGTTTAAGCAGAACAAACCCATTACCGGAAATGACTGGAAGGGTTTGTCCTGCTCCCTGCGAAAAGTCCTGTACGGAAGCGTTAAATGGATCAGGAGTTGCCATTCATGATAATGAACGTTTCATTATTGATACAGCATTTGAAAATGACTGGGTGAAGCCTACAGGTATACCCAAAGAAAAGACGGGGTTCAAAGTTGCTGTTATCGGCAGCGGACCGGCTGGTTTATCTGCTGCCTGGCGATTGAATCAGCTGGGACATGAAGTGACTGTTTATGAACGCTCAGATCGTTTCGGCGGATTGCTAATGTATGGTATTCCCAATATGAAGCTGGATAAAACAGTGGTCCAACGTCGAATTGATGTTATGGAGGAAATCGGCATCAATTTTGTTGGAAATACTGAAATAGGGGTAGATATTACAGCAGCAGAGCTGTCTCAAGAATTTGATCGAATTATTGTGGCAACGGGTGCGAGTGTGCCAAGAGATTTGAAAGTTAAGGGTAGGAAATTACAAGGAGTTCAATTTGCGGTGGACTATTTGACTGAAACAACAAAGGAAGTACTGAAGGATGGAACAGCTGCTGCAAATAAAAAGCTGGAGGGCAAGCATGTAGTTGTGATAGGCGGAGGAGACACTGGCAGCGACTGTATTGGATCGGCAATTCGACAGGGGTGCGCTTCTGTGAAACAGCTGGAAATTACGCCTAAAATGCCTGGAAGCAGAACGGAGAATAATCCATGGCCGGAATATCCGCTTACTGATAAATTAGGATATGGACAGGAAGAAGCACTGGCTGTTCAAAAGGAGGAGCTGACAAGTTATCAAACGTCAACTACCTCTTTTATCGGTGCAGAACAGGGTCAGCTAATTGGAGTGGAAACAGTTCAGGTTGATCAGAATTTTCAGCCGATTGAAGGAACAAAAAAAACAATGAGAGCTGATTTGGTTTTGTTGGCAATGGGGTTTATCGGACCTGAAAAAAGTTTGCTGGAGCAGCTGGATGTTGCAGAAGTGTATGATAACTATACAACAAATAATGAACGTGTCTATGTTGCCGGTGATGCGAAACGCGGCCCAAGTCTGGTGATCTGGGCGATCAGAGAAGGTCGGCTGGCAGCTGAGCATGTGGATAAAACATTGAGGGCACTTGTTGCTCAGTAGATTCTGTTCATTTTATGAATAACCTGATTATTCGTAGAGAACTTCCGTGTTACTTACAGCTGATTTTTTTGTAAGCTCTTGACTAACAAGAAAATACGTGGTAAAGTTTTTAGAAATAAATGAGAATACAATGAAAAAATAATGATCAGAATAGTAGACAGCTGCAGCAGTTTCAGAGAATTTCCGGTTGGTGCAAGGAAATAACTGCGGGATGTTGAACACACCTGTAAATTGTTTTTCTGAATAATCGTAGGAAAAATCGGGAATTGCCCGTTATCGCTTTTAGTCGTAGACTAGCAGAGGTTTTTGCTGTGAGGTGAAAACAAATCTGAGGTGGGACCACGTGAAAAAACTTTCTCGTCCTCTTGGCTTATTTGCCAAGAGGACTTTTTGGTATTCTGTGAAAATGGACGATTACCATTTGGATGGATACTCTTATTTATGGATGAGACCGAATGCGGGAGTTAAAAAGAGGGCAATAAACAAAAAAGACAGAGATTACATAGTAAATTAATGAATATATATTGAAGATGAGCAGTTAGAGAAGGGGTTTGATGGATATGAAATGGAATCGCAGCTTGCCGTCGGGAACAAAGGATAAATTATTTCGTGAAGCAAACGGTGCATATCAGTTGGAGCAGCAGGTGAATCAGGTTGTGAAAAAACGCGGGTATCAACGTGTGGATACACCATTGATTGAATTTGAAGATGTTTTTCAAGCAGATGATGGGGAAGGTCTGCTGTATCGATTCTTTGACAAGCAGGGACGATTACTTGTTCTGCGGCCGGATATGACTATGCCTATAGGAAGAGTAGCGGCAACGACAGGTATCCAACTGCCATTAAAGCTGGCATACAGCGGAAAGGTTTTTCGCTTTAACAACGAGATGGCGGGAGAACAGAATGAATTGACACAGGCAGGAATTGAGCTGATTGGCTTTACTTCAGCAAAGGCTGAATTGGAATGTGTCAGCTGTGCTGTAGAGATATTGAATACATTGAATATTCCAAATTTTCATTTTGAACTTGGTCATGCAGGAATATTTAAAGAAATTGCTGCCTATCTGAAATTGAATGCTGAAGAAATCAGAACGTTGAAAGAGCTGTTAAGTAATAAAAATTTGAGTGCATTAAAGGTTTTTATCCAAAATCATCCGAGTGAGCTGGATCATTTTATTGAAGAGATGCCCAAGCTTT
Organism: Enterococcus sp. CWB-B31; assembly: GCF_020567645.1. Classification (NCBI taxonomy): domain Bacteria; kingdom Bacillati; phylum Bacillota; class Bacilli; order Lactobacillales; family Enterococcaceae; genus Enterococcus; species Enterococcus sp. CWB-B31. The sequence goes on along the minus strand of NZ_JAJDJW010000020.1, from coordinate 19,365 downwards.
TTGGAGAGGTAGAAGAAGTGATGGCATCTGCTCAGCAGCTGTTACCTGAAAATACAAAGCTGGCAACTGTTATTGATGAATTTAAAGCAATGGCTCGGATGCTTCAATCAAATATAAAGAGTATTTCGTTAACTGTTGATTTAGGTTCTGTTGCGCTGATGGATTATTATACCGGTATTTTATTCAATGGCTATGCTGATTTAATCCCGGACGTATTTTTGCGGGGCGGCCGATATGATCATCTGGTGGAACAGTTTGGACATACAGGAATTCCCGCTGTAGGCTTTGGCATCAATTTGGATACACTGGTAGCTTTGCAGTACCGGTTGGAATTGCTGGCAGACCTTGAACGACCAAAAGTACTGGTTCATGCGGGGATTACAGATTATTCAGCAGCAGAAGAGCTGGTGAAAAAGCATGAAAGCTATGAGCTTTCTCTGTTCGACACATGGGAAGAAGCGCTGGAATACGGGAAAAAATGGCAGTATGAAGAGCTGGTTTTGATAGAAGGACAAAAGACAACCCGAATAAAAGTAGGTGAACAGGTAAATGAGTAATTTGACAATTGCCCTGACGAAGGGAAGATTGGAACGGCAGACTCTGGAGCTTTTTGAGAAGGCGGGTATAGATGTTTCATTTATGAATGACAAACAGCGGAAACTGGTTTTTCATAATGCAGATCAGTCGCTGACTTTTTTATTGGTGAAAGCGGCAGATGTGGCGACTTATGTTAGACATGGTGTGGCAGACCTTGGTGTTGTTGGAAAAGATGTTCTGTTTGAACATCCTCACGGATATTATGAAATGCTGGATCTGGAGATCGGTAAATGTAAATTTTCAGTTGCTTCTGTAGGCACTTACCAGCCTCATGATCATAAGAGAAAAAGGATTGCAACGAAATATCCAACTATAGCCTCGGACTATTTCAGAGAAAAAGGCGAAGATGTTGAAATCATTAAAATTGAAGGCTCAGTAGAAATAGCACCAGTCTTGGGTCTGGCGGATGCAATTGTTGATATTGTTGAAACAGGGACAACATTGAAAGAAAACGGACTTGAAATTTATGAAGATATCTGTGATATTTCTGCACGGATAATTGTTAATAAAGCAACATTAAAGAGGAAGCGACAGGCAATATTTGAATTGTTTCAACAGTTGGAGACAGTAATCGGAAAAGAGGGATAGGATGAAGTGGCTTTCAGGAACAGCAGCAGAGATTTTATCTGAACTGGATAAGGAAAAATATGTAAGAAAATCAGAAGATCAAAAGGTTGAAGAATCAACTAAAGAAATTATTGATACCGTGATTCAGCTGGGAGATCAGGCATTGCTGGATTACTCCAAATGCTTTGATCAGGCAGAAATTACTGAGCTGGAAATTTCGGCAGCAGAGGTTGATCAGGCTTATCAGAAAGTGGACAGTAAAATCCGACAGGCATTGGAGCGGGCAAAAGAAAATATTATCAGCTATCATCAAAAGCAGAAGCAATACGATTTTATGGATACTGAAAAGGATGGCGTTTTTAGAGGACAGCTAGTTCGACCTTTGGCACGTGCAGGAGTCTATGTTCCAGGAGGTACAGCAGCGTATCCATCTTCCGTTCTAATGAATGTTTTGCCAGCAAAAATTGCAGGAGTCAAAGAAATTATTATGGTTACCCCGCCTTCAAAATCTGGTATTCCGCCCATTATCTTGGCAGCTGCAAAAATCGCAGGGGTTGATCGGATTTTTCAGGTTGGAGGTGCACAGGCTGTTGCCGCACTGGCATATGGAACGAAAAGTATTCCTAAAGTCGATAAGATTGTGGGTCCAGGAAATATCTACGTTGCAACAGCCAAAAAGCAAGTCTTTGGAGCAGTTGGTATCGACATGATTGCCGGACCATCTGAAATTGGAATTTTGGCTGATAAACAGGCCAATCCAGCGTTTATTGCAGCAGACTTGCTGTCACAGGCAGAGCATGATAAATTGGCGCGAACATTTTTAGTTACTGATTCCAGAGTGCTCGCCGAAGAGGTAGAAAAGGAAATAAAGACTCAGCTGGCTGACCTGCCTAGAAAAGAAATAGCAGAGTTCTCAGTAGAAAATAATGGCTGGCTGATTGTAACTGATTCTAAAAAGGAAATGTTTGAAGTGATGAATGAAATTGCTCCAGAACATTTGGAAGTACAGATGGAGGACCCAATAAGTTGGCTTCATCAGATTCAAAATGCCGGGTCCATTTTCTTGGGAGCTTATACATCAGAACCGGTCGGCGATTACTTATCCGGAACTAATCATGTGCTGCCAACCAGCGGGACAGCTAAGTTTTATTCTCCTCTGGGTGTTTATGATTTTGTAAAATACAGTCAGGTTAGTTACTATACAAGAGATGCGTTGGCAGAGGTTCAGGAAGACATCGCACTTCTGGCCAGAGAAGAGGGACTGGAAGCTCATGCACGGGCAGTAGAATGTCGATTTAAGGAGGAAGAACAATGAGAACAGCAGCTTTAACCAGAAGCACAGCAGAAACAACGATTGAACTGGCACTAAACCTTGATGCACAGGAGCCGGTCAGTATTGATACAGGTGTCGGTTTTTTCGATCATATGCTGACCTTGTTTGCCCGTCACAGCCGGATGTCTCTGGAAGTAAAGGCTAACGGAGATCTCGACGTAGACAGCCATCATACTGTCGAAGATGTTGGTATTGTATTAGGTCAATGTATAAAAGAAGCACTGGGAAATAAGGCAGGAATCAACCGTTATGGCACCAGCTTTGTTCCTATGGATGAAACATTGGGGATGGCTTCACTTGATTTGAGCGGAAGATCGTATCTTGTATTTGATGCAGTGTTTGATAATCCGAAACTGGGTACTTTTGACACGGAATTAACGGAAGAGTTTTTTCAGGCACTGGCATTTAATACACAAATGAATCTTCATTTAAAAATTTTACATGGTAAAAATAATCATCATAAAATAGAATCTTTGTTTAAAGCTGCCGGAAGAGCACTAAGAGAGGCGATCACTTTGAATCCTGAAATTAACGGCATCAATTCAACGAAGGGAACATTGTAGATGATTGTAATTATTGATTATGACACAGGAAATACACTAAATGTGCAGAAAGCACTAAATTATGTGGGACTCGAAAATAAGTTATCCTCAGATGTGAAGGAGATCGAAGCAGCAGATGGTCTGATTTTACCAGGAGTGGGCGCATTTTCTTTGGCAATGGCTGAGCTGGAGAAAAGAAACTTGATCCAGCCAATCAAACATGCTGCGAAAAAAGGTATTCCGATTTTGGGTGTCTGTCTTGGAATGCAGCTGCTCCTTGAAGGAAGTACTGAAAACGGCTTTACCAGAGGGCTGGGACTGATCGAAGGGATCTGTGAAGAAATTCCTCAGGAAAAGAACTTTCCTGTTCCTCATATGGGTTGGAATGATTTGATTGTTACAAAGGAGACGCCGCTGACTGCGGGTGCAGCCGGTAAATTTGTTTATTTTGTCCATTCGTATTATGCAGACTGCGACCCGGATAATATTGATGCACTGGCACAGTATTCCATCAAAGTTCCGGCAATGATTTCAAAGGGAAATATTTTTGGGACACAGTTTCATCCGGAGAAAAGCGGTGAACCTGGGTTGAATATATTGAAGGGCTTTAAGGAGGTCGTTGATCATGTACGTATTACCGGCAATTGATATACGCGAAGGAGAAGCAGTTCGCTTGGTCAAAGGTGATTTTGCCAGGAAAACAGTTGTGAATGAAGATCCTCTTGCTCAAGCTCGTGAATTTAATCAGTCAGGACTTCAAAATCTTCATATTGTTGATTTGGATGGAGCATTGGCTGGGGAAACAACAAATGCACCGCTGATCAGGCAGATTAAAAGCGAAACGGGACTAACTATCGAAGTAGGCGGCGGAATTCGTTCAATGGAGCAGATAAAAGAATATATTGATTCCGGTGTAGACAGAGTCATTATAGGATCAGCTGCTTTAAAAAATCCTAAGCTTGTAAAAGAAGCGGTAAAAAAATATCAGGAAAAAATTGCTGTGGGGATTGATGCAAAGAATGGGAAAGTTGCTGTCAGCGGCTGGTTGGAAGTCAGTGAAACAGACTATTTGACCATGGCAAAAGAAATGGCTGAAATCGGTGTTCAGACAATTATTTATACAGATATTTCAAAAGACGGGACATTAACCGGACCGAGTTTTGAACAGTACCAGCAGCTGCAGGAAACTGTTCCAACGGTAAATATTATTGCTTCCGGCGGTGTGAGCAGCAAAGAGGATTTAGTCAAATTGTCGGAAATCGGTGTATATGGAGCGATAGTTGGCAAGGCCTTTTATGAAGGGAAAGTAACGCTTGAAGAAATGCAGGAGGTAGAAGCTTTATGCTGACCAAACGAATCATTCCCTGTCTGGATGTCACAGATGGACAAGTAGTCAAAGGTGTAAACTTTATAAATTTAAAAAGTATCGGTGATCCAGTAGAAATTGCTCGAGCATACAACGAGCAGGGGGCGGATGAAATTGTCTTTCTTGACATCACTGCGACCAGTGACCAACGGGAAACAATGATAGCGGTTGTAGAGAGGACCGCTGCTGAAGTATTTATTCCGCTGACTGTAGGTGGAGGAATACGTTCAGTTGAGGATATGAAAAAAATGCTTCAGGCCGGAGCAGATAAAATTTCCCTGAACTCGGCTGCGATTCAGAAGCCGGAGCTTATTCAGGCCGGAGCAGAAAAATTCGGTGCGCAATGTATCGTTGTTGCTATTGATGCAAAGAAAACCGCTGCTGGAAACTGGCACGTATTTGTTAAGGGGGGAAGAGAAGATACAGGTTTGGATGCTGTTGAGTGGGCCCAAAAGGCTGTTGCTTTGGGTGCCGGAGAAATTCTTCTGACCAGTATGGATGCAGATGGGACAAAAGCAGGGTATGATCTGGAATTGAATCAGGCAATCTGTGAAGCAGTAACAGTTCCGGTAATTGCCTCCGGCGGTTGTGGAAACAGAGAAGATATTTTAGAAGTTTTTGAGAAGACAAATGTTACAGCCGCATTGGCAGCCAGTATTTTCCATTACGGTGAGGTGAAGATTCCCGAGCTGAAGGAATACTTAGCAGAGGAAGGAGTGAGTGTTCGCTTATGAAACCCGATTTTTCTAAAGGACTGATTCCTGCAATAATTATTGAGGATCAGACAGATGATGTTTTAATGCTGGCTTATATGAATGAGGAAAGCTTCAATAAGACACTTGAAACCAGAACAACATGGTTTTATTCCCGTTCCCGTCAATCGTTGTGGAATAAGGGAGAGACCAGCGGGCACATTCAAAAGGTGAAAAAAATTGCGACGGATTGTGATCAGGATACCTTGCTGATTCGAGTAGACCAAACGGGACCAGCCTGTCACACAGGCGCTCACAGTTGTTTTTTCAATGTGATAGTTGAGGAGGAACAAGCATGATTGAGATCTTGTATAATGAAATTTTAGAGCGAAAAGAACAGCCCAAAGAAGGCTCCTACACAAACTACCTGTTTGATAAAGGGCTTGATAAGATCTTAAAAAAAGTTGGTGAAGAATCAACTGAAGTAATTATTGCTGCAAAAAACAATGATCAGGAAGAACTCATTTATGAAACAGCAGATTTAGTTTATCATATGTTGGTGCTTCTGGCTGAAAAAGGCGTGTCATTGGATGAGATAAAAGCGGAACTGGAAGAGCGGCAGGGAAAACTGAGTGTGACGAAAGATCGCGGAGAAATAGAAAATTTATAATAAAAAAGACGGAAAATGATGTAAGAGTGTCCTAAAAAGTTAGACTAAAAATCTAATGGTTGGCATTGACTCATGCAGCACCTTCTGTCTTTTTCATATTCAGCTTTTCAGAGAATCTCAATCAGAGCGGATGATTTCGTTTATAGGCAAGACTTTCTCTAAAAGATAGGTCTTGTCATCTGCTTCATCATATAATGTGTAAGGGATATCATTTTTTGTTTCAATAATCAGATGAAACCCGAAAGAATCTTGGACAACCAGACGTTTTATGTTCCATTCGATTAAACTGAATGTCAGCTTTTTTCCGTCAATTTGGATCTGCAGCTGATCGTCTATAGACAACTGATGCTGGGTAGCCTTCATTTTATCTACAAACCACCATTGACCTTGGAAAATTTTTATTAAATCAGAAGCAGTCAGATTGGCTTCCTGGCTACTCTTATTTTTCTTAAACAGCAGAGAACTTGCAATCCCTGTCAGAACAGAAGCACCAATTAAAAACGACCAACGCTTTTTCATCACTCAACCTCCAGTTTTCTTTTAATCATAGCACGAATCAGAAAATTTGAAGAGCTGGAAACATGATTATTAACAAAATTTAACGAAGCTTAAAAATTAGTAATGGGACTGTGACATAAGTATGTCTGAGATCCCTAAAACTGAATAAACGGTGTTTCAGAAGCTGTCTCTTCGGAAATAAGTCAAACGATACTGAAAATATGAGTAGCTCCAGGGAGGTATCCATTCACAGCTAGTCATTTTATGACTAGTGTTCTTTGACAATTTTCGTATATTCCGACTTATTGACATAAATCACTACGATTGACTTGTCAGAGTAGATGATGCATGATACCTACCTGATTCTTGAGGCAGAACACTTCTGCTCCTGCGATTACTCGTCGCATGAAGTGCTTTGCTCCTGCGGTTACTCGTCGCAGTTAAGGATGTGCAAGTGCTCCTGCGGTTACTCGTCGCAGTTAAGGATGTGCAAGTGCTCCTGCGGTTACTCGTCGCAGTTAAGGATGTGCAAGTGCTCCTGCGGTTACTCGTCGCAGTTAAGGACGTGCAAGTGCTCCTGCGGTTACTCATCGTATGGAGAAGCTTTGTCACAACCTCAGTAGAAGTTGATTGGTATAATAAGGCTTATTATCAATGAGTGTTGTTGCGCACGCAATTGCAGGTGTTGCGTTATTTTTAATAGGAATACATAGTAAGATTATTTTTGAGGAGGGAATGAGAATTGGAATTGAATGAAAAACTCAAATCTCAAAGAATAGCAATGAGATTTACTCAACAAGAAGTAGCCGACAAAGTTTTTGTCACCCGGCAGACAATCTCAAAATGGGAACTGGGGAAGAGCAGGCCGGATCTGGTTTCCTTAAAATTATTAAGTGAGCTGCTGCAGACAGATTTCTTGAAAACAGAGGAGGGAAAGGAAAATTATGAAATGAATATAACAATAAAGGATATCTTCTTAACTTTTTTATTTGGTGTTTTGTTTTTACCAGTACGATGGGTCGTTTCATTTCTTCGTCCCAAGAGGAACTGGGTGTCAGTAAAATTGGGGTTAATTCCTATAGTTCTGATTTTTTTTGTTCTGTATATGCGATCTCTAAAAGAGTCTGCTTTCGTAGCTGTTGGTGTATTGCTGATTTTAGGTTACTATTCAATGGTCTGCTATTATTCTTCAGATAGCGGAAAGGAAGAGAACGAGCGAAGTTCGAACTGAGCAGTTTTTTATATGTTCTGAAAGAGGTCGTTCAATAATAATCAGGCTGCTTATAGAAGATGTAAAAACAGCATTTTACTGAGGGTATTTTTCTCTTATTAAATATTGTGCGGTGATTCATTTGCTTCATACTTCTTATCACTCCAACTTATTTGTCTAAACTTTGGAAAATGTGGTATTGTTTTGATGAGAGGTGTTTAAATGATCGTATATCCGGATGTATATCGAGCAAGATTTGTCTGCAGACCAAATCGATTTATTGCTGAATGTATAGTAGAAGAAACAGGAGAAAAAGTAACTGTTCATGTAAAAAATACAGGGAGAGGGAGAGAAGTTTTTCTGCCGAATGCAGAAGTTGCATTAAGTTATCGACCTTCGCCGAAAAGGAAAACAGATTATGATTTAATCGCAGTGAAAAAAGGCAGACAATGGTTTAATATTGACAGTCAGATACCTAATGCACTGGTTGCTGAAGGTTTGTTAGACGGAACAATCGAGTTGCCTGGACTAAATGGCGGGATTGCTTCAATTAAACGTGAGAAGAAATATGGGAACTCTCAATTTGATCTGTTTATTGAAACAAATAAAGGGCAGCAGGCTTTTGTGGAAGTGAAAGGAATGACCCTCGAAAATGAGCGGATTGGTGCCTTTCCAGATGCTCCGACACTGAGAGGTTTAAAGCATGTGAAAGAATTGACTGCGGCGATTCATGCAGGCTATCAGTGTTACGTGCTGTTTATTGCTCAGTTTGAACAAATTGATGTAGCAACTATTAATGATGAGATGCAGCTGGAACTGGCGCAGGCAGTTTTACTGGGACAAGAGTCCGGACTGCAGGTTCTGACTTATAATTGTCAGGTTACTCCTGAAACAATACGTGTATTAAAAGCAGTTCCTTTTGATTTAAATCAAAAGTTTAAACAACCAGAATAAAGAAAGGTGAGGATAAAATGATTCATCTGGGTATTATTGGAACAAACTGGATTAGCGATCAGTTTGTAGAGGCGGCATTAAAGACCGGGAAATATGATTTAGCAGCAGTATACTCCAGAAAGCTGGAGAGCGCTCAGGCATTTGGCGAAAAATATGGTGATGTTGAATATGCAACCGATCTAAAAGTATTTTTTGGAATTGAACATATGACTACAGTTTATATTGCTTCGCCTAATTCTCTGCATTTTGAACAGGCAAAGCAGGCAATACTGGCTGGAAAAAATGTTATTGTTGAAAAGCCGGCATTTTCAACACCTGATGAGATGGATGAAATTATTTCACTTACCAATGAGAAAAGGGTGTATTTTTTTGAAGCAGCTCGGAATATCCACGAAAAAAGTTTCAAAAAAATTGGTTCGCTGCTGCCGTTGAAGAATGAGATCATCGGAGCGAATTTTACCTATATGAAATACTCTTCCCGTTATGATCAGGTTTTAGATGGACAGGAACCGAATGTGTTTTCTCCATATTTTTCAGGTGGAGCACTAATGGATTTAGGTATTTATCTGGTGTATGCTGCGGTTGCATGGTTTGGTGTTCCGGTTGAAAGCCATTATTTTGCACGAAAGATTTCGACTGGGGTGGATGGCTTGGGAACAGCAATTTTACGCTATGATCACTTTGATGTGACGATTCAGGCAGGAAAAATCGGTGATTCATTTTTATCTTCTGAAATTTATTTTGACAGCGGTACACTGCTTTTAGATGGGATTAATTCTATCTCGAAAGCTGAGTTTCACGATCGAAGCCATCAACAGATAGAGCGCATTTCTTTGACAGCGGAAGAAAATCCAATGGTGGAAGAAGCTGCTGACTTTGCTAATGTTATTGAAAACCCAAATGATAGGAACTGGGGTGTTCAATATGAGGAATGGGTGGAGCTGGCTCGTAATGTCAATCGAGTGTTGACTTATTTGAGAAAAGATGCAGGTATTGTATTTGAGGCGGATAAAAAGTAAAATAGAGACAGGCTTATTTCCTCTGAAATAAAGAAATAAGAATAAATAGCAATTGAGAAAAATGAGATCATTCAATCAATTGTTTTTTGTTTGCTCATTGGATTGCGTCGGCAAAATCAGCAGATGCTGAATTCTAGACATGTCGGGATAAATCAACGGACAGACAGTTTTGGTGATAGAAAAAAAGGGAAACTTTTGATTAAATCTTTATCCATGAAAGGAACTATATGAATTTTGTAAATCAACTACCAGAAGTTTGGCAGGAGAAATGGCAGACTTCTGGTTTTAACGAACCTTCAGCTATTCAGAAAAAAAGTTTTCAGCCTTTATCTGAAGGAAAAAATGTAAGAGGAATTTCGCCTACCGGTACAGGTAAAACACTGGCTTATTTATTGCCGCTGCTGTTGAGAACAACTGCCCATTCAGGAAACCAGTTGCTGATATTAGCACCTTCTCAGGAATTAGCCGTGCAGATTGGGCAGGTCGCACAAGAGTGGGGTAATCTGCTTCAGTTGAAAACACAGACGTTGATCGGTGGAGCAAATGTTAAACGGCAGATAGAAAAGCTCAAAAAGAAGCCGGAAGTACTGATTGGTACTCCTGGTAGAATAATTGAACTGATCCGGGCGAAGAAAATTAAAAGTCATCAGCTTAAAACAATTGTGATGGACGAAGCTGATCAGCTTCTGCAGAAAACGGATCTGGATCTGACCCGACAAATTCTGCAGAGTGCTCCTGTTGACTTCCAGCTGGCTTTTTACTCTGCAACTGCAGATCGAATTGAATCAGAAGTGTCTGAGCTTGCGGAAGAAGTTCAGACAATTGATGTATCTGAAGAGGATCAGTCAGCGGGCACAATTCACCATTATTACATAGAAGTACCGTTTAGAAAGAGAAAAGACTTTCTGCAAAAGATGCTTCATGTCCCTGAATTCTATGGAATGGTCTTTTTTAATCAGCTGTCAGATTTAGGTGCAGTTGAAGAGAAAATGATTTATGATGGGTTACCGATTCTGGGGCTGGCTTCTGATCAGAATAAGCAGCTGAGAAAACTGGCAGTCAGTCAGTTCTCTAATAAAAGAGTAAAAATGTTGCTGACAACAGATGTCGGTGCAAGAGGACTTGATTTTACGGAAGTCGCATATATTATTAATGCAGATGTTCCGTTAGATGCCGTCAGCTATGCTCATCGAGCCGGCAGGACAGGACGAATGGGTGCAGAAGGAGCGGTTATTACTTTTGTTAATGATCGGACAAAAAGAGACTTTCAGCGTTTGATGAAAGCAGCAGCTGTTTCAGCAAAAGAAATTTTTCTTTATGGTGCGGAATTTCATGAAACCAGAAAAGAAACAGAGGCTGGGCATTTAAAAAAGGAAAAGTAACAACTATTTGTCGTGTTTGCATTCATCAGGCGTAAAGGGAGGCTAAGCATGAAATCCAGAAAAGAAGAAATTTTAGCTTTGTTAGAGAATACAAAGGTTGGTATGACAGCTGCTGATATCGGGGAGAAACTATCTATTGACCGAAGCAATGCAAGCCGATATTTAAGTGAGCTGTCGAAGGAACATAAAATTCGAAAAAAAGAAGGACGTCCGGTTGTTTATACGTCTGTTTTTGAAGAAGATATGATTCATGTTGACAGTTCAAGTGAAGTTTCATTTGAAAATCTGGTTGGTGCCAATGATTCACTGAAAATAAGTATTCAGCAGGCGAAAGCGGCTATTCTCTATCCGCCGCGGGGACTCCATACCATTATTTTTGGTGAAACAGGTACAGGGAAGTCGCTATTTGCGGAATGTATGTACCACTTTGCTGTGAGCTCCAATACATTGCCGGAGAATGCACCGTTTGTTTCATTTAACTGTGCAGACTATGCTCAAAATCCGCAGCTGCTTTTTGGCCATATTTTTGGTGTGAAAAAAGGAGCCTATACCGGAGCTGAAAACGATAGCCCGGGACTGATTTCAGAAGCAGACGGAGGTATCCTTTTTCTGGATGAAATTCATCGTTTGACTCCAGAAGGACAGGAAATGCTCTTTACGTTTATTGACAAGGGCATTTATCGTCCGCTGGGCGAAAGCGGCAAGACCTATAATGCTTCTGTACAGATTATCGGTGCTACAACAGAATCCTCCGAAAGTTTTCTGACGACATTTAATAGAAGAATTCCTATGGCAATTACACTGCCCAATTTAGATGCCAGATCGTTGGATGAGCGTTATGATATTATCTCTTTGTTTATCAAACAGGAAGCTAATCGGCTGAATCAGCGAATCAACATTGAAAGAGAAGCGATTTTAGCATTTATGCTTTATGATGCTGAAGGAAATATCGGTCAGATTAAGCGGGATTTGAAGCTTGTTTGTGCCAAGTCTTTTCTTCATTACCGAACGCACAATGAGGTCTTTTTAATGATTAGGAAGAAGGATCTGCCGCTGCAGGTTCAAAAGGGCTTATTGAAAATTAAGGAAGTTTCCGATCGGCTGGATCGTTTTGTGGATGGAAAAAACAATTATCTAAGCTTTGAACCAGGGACAAATGAAGTGGTCTGGTCCAGGGACCCGGCAAGAGATATGCAGGTTTATAATGAAATTGAAAAAAAAGTTGCTTCTTTGGCTGGAAATGAGCTTGAAAATATTGATCTGGAAGAATTAATTTCTACAGATATGGATGCATATTTCCAAACCTATGTGAAGGAGCTGACTCAAAATTCCATTCACAAGGAGCTGCTTCCGGAAAGCATCTGGAAGCTGACAAACCGCTTGTACGACCTGGCGGAAAAACGTTTATCACGCCAATATAATGAAAATGCCCGCTTTGCTTTTGCACTCCATCTCCAAAGTACGATTGAGCGTGTTCGTGAAGGTCATGTGATTGTTCACCCCAACCTGAACAATATTCGAAAACAAATGAAGAAAGAATTTCAGGTGGCTATTGATCTGTCTGCAATTATTGAAGAAGAGAATGATATAGAGATTCCTTTTGATGAAATCGGCTTTATCAGCATGTTTCTTTCTATTGATGTGGGAGACAAAGAAAAAGTTGAAGTAAATAATGTCGGTGTAGTTGTTTTAATGCATGGTGATTCCACAGCCTCCAGTATGTTAAAAACAGCACAGGAGCTTTTGGGGACCTCCACAGGAGTGGCGATGAATATGCCATTGACAATGGAAGTTCAGACGATGTATGAATATTTGAGAAAATATGTTGTGGATCATCAGGATTCATTAAGTAACGGGATGCTGTTGCTAACAGATATGGGATCGCTGAATTCATTTGGAAATATGATTTATGAAGAAACTGGGATTCGAACAAAAGCTATTTCGATGACGAGTACGATGATCGTGCTGGAAGCGATTCGTATGTCCAGTGTCGGAAGAAGCTTGGAAGATATCTATCAGAACATCCAGATGTCTCTTGAGGGGATTATTCGCGAACAATTCCGAAGCAGCTTGAAAAATCCTAATCAGGTAAAAAAGGCAGTCGTTGTTACCTGCTTTACCGGAGAAGGAGTAGCAGCAAGACTGTATCAGCGAATTTTGCCTGTCATTGATGAAGAAAAGGTTGAAATTATCCAAATGCAGTTTTTGGAAAGAGAAGCCTTTAAAAAGCATATAGACAGTTTGATGGAAGAATATGAAATTAAAGCAATTGCTGGAACTGTAGATGTTGAGTATCAAAATATTCCTTTCTTTTCAGCGTACGATATCTTCGATGATGAGAAGCTTAATGTACTGAAGCGAATTGCAGGAGATGAAGTGCCGACAGAAAAGATTGTCCGTTCATTAAGTGATACAATTACTACGGTGGATTCATTACAGAAACTAATTGCCATGCTCCAAAAAACAGTTCATCAAATTCAGAGTGACATGCATATTATTGTTGAGCCGGGAGTGGATGCCGGCATTGTGTTCCATTTGGCTTTTCTGGTTGATTCTATTATTAAAGGAGAAGAAGGCAGAGGCTTTGAAGGTCTTTCCGAATTTATGAAGAAGTATCGACTGGAAACTGATGTGGCCAGAACGAATATGATGATAATCGAAAAAGCCTATAGAATCAAGGTTCCTGAGGCTGATATTGCACATTTAACCAAAATGTTTTTAGATAATAAAATCAGAAAATAGAATTTACACACTAAATTTTTGTGTGTAAGAGAATAATAAAGTGTGCAAGACTAAGTGGTATAGATCAAAACCCTGATATGATGGGATTTGGTCTATACTGTTTTTTGGCACGTTTATTGCTTATATAATTGTGTAATCAAATAATTTAGGGAGATGAAAACAATGGCTAAAAAAACAATTATGCTAGTTTGTTCTGCTGGAATGAGCACCAGTCTGTTAGTAACTAAAATGCAAAAAGCTGCAGAAGCACGTGGAATGGAAGCTGATATCTTTGCTGTATCTGCATCAGACGCTGACAACAATTTAGAGTCAAAAGATGTAAATGTATTATTATTAGGCCCGCAAGTACGTTTCATGAAAGCTCAATTTGAACAAAAACTTGCACCAAAAGGTATTCCGTTAGATGTTATCAACATGGCTGACTATGGAATGATGAATGGTGAAAAAGTTTTAGATCAGGCAATTGCTTTAATGGATTAATTTAAACAATCAGTACTATTTAAGGAGGAATGAAAATGGAAGAACAACCAAATTTAGAAGCTATCATGGGTTTGATTATGTATGGTGGTAATGCCAAGAGTGATGCAATGGAGGCCATTGCATCAGCGAAAGAAGGAAACTTCGAATTGGCGGATCAGAAAATTGCTGATGCAGAGGCATCATTAGTTGAGGCACATCATTCTCAAACAGGGTTGTTGACTCAGGAAGCTCAGGGAAATAATATTACTGTAACGTTATTAACTGTTCACAGTCAGGACCACTTAATGACTTCAATTGCTTTTACAGATTTAGCAAAAGAAATCATTGATGTATACCGTCGTATCGACGCAAACTAATAATCATTCTTTTTTGAACGGAAGGTTGAGAGAGTAACTAAAACTTTTTGAACGGAGTTTTAATTCTTTTAATTTAGAGAGCATGGCTCTTTAGATAAATACTATTTATAGGGGGATATAAAAATGAACGCTTTAACAGCTTGGATGGAGAAGCACATTCTTCCAATTGCCGGAAAAATCGGTGCGCAAAAGCATTTAGTGGCTTTACGTGACGCATTTATCGGCACAATGCCAGCAACAATGGCTGGTGCGATTGCCGTAATGATCAACGCAATCATTCGTGATTTACCGCCGGCATTTTGGCCTAATTATGATGGTTCGACAATTCCGGTTATCAGGGAAATCATATCAGTTAATGGGTATGTATGGAACGGTACATTGGCAATTGCTGGTTTGATTTTTGCTTTTTCTTGGGGATTTAACTTAGCACGTGCTTACAACGTAAACGACCTGGCAGGTGGTATTGTAGCTCTTGCAGCATTTATTCAAGGTATTTCATTTGGACCATCACTATCTGCAGATTTAGGCGTTAACGTTCCTTCTGATGTAGCAGAAGCAATCAATAATGCAGGCATCGGAGCAACGGTTGATGGAAACAGCTTGAGCGTAGGTCTTTGGGGCTGGCTGAAGTTGGATCACTTAAATGGAAATGCTTACTTCACAATCATGGTTATTGGTGCTTTGGCAACTATCATCTATGCAAAACTAATGTTGGCGAACATTACGATCAAAATGCCTGATCAAGTACCGCCGGCAGTATCAAAAGCGTTTGCAGCGATTATTCCTGCAGCAGTGGCATTATATGTAGTAGCAATTATTAATTTTGCAGTGGCACAAATAACTGACGGACAGTTACTGATTGATTTGATTCAGAAATACATTGCAGAACCGTTCTTGGGTCTGACTCAAGGCTTTGGAGCAATTGCATTGATTCAGGTTGCTATCCAAATATTCTGGTTCTTTGGTATTCACGGAACCAACGTTATGGCACCGGTTCTGGAAGGAATCTTCGGTGTTGCTCAGTTGAAAAATATTAATATTTTTGAACAAGGCTACAACGGTGTTAAAGGTAGTGCTGCCGTATTGGAAGCGATCAAAGATGGACAAGCGTACTACTGGGTTCGCGGATCATTTGATGCGTACACTATGTTTGGCGGTTCAGGTGGTACAATCGTGCTGTTGTTTGCAATCTTCATTTTTTCAAAACGTGCAGATTACTTAACAGTTGCGAAATTGTCAATTGGACCTGGTTTCTTCAACATCAACGAACCAGTAATGTTTGGTTTGCCAATCGTATTAAATCCAATTATGTTTATTCCGTTTATCATTGCACCAGTAGTAACTACTGCAATTGGATACTTTGCAACTATTGGCGGATTGGTTAATCCGGTATCACAACAAGTGCCATGGGTTGTTCCTCCAGTGCTATTGTCATTCCTTGCAACAGGAGCTGACTGGAGAGCACCGATCGTAACACTTGTATGTATTGTGGTCAGCTTCTTCATCTGGGTACCGTTCGTTATTGCAGCGAACAAGATGGACCCTTCATTGGGAGAACCTGATAACAAATAATTGAGTTACTAAAATAGTTGCTTCCGCTTCTACGAGGTGAAGCAACTATTTTTACTAGTATGAATTTAGGCGTTCAAAAGTTAAACAAATTTTTCAGAGGACTTCAAATAAAACTTTGTAAAAAAAGATGTTTTAAGGATTGCTGAAATTTTTTTAACAAGGTAATCTAATAAATAGAAAGAGAAAGAAAGGAAGATGGACATGATTGCAATTTCAAGCGCAATGCAGCAGGACGCAATTAAAGAATTATTAGAAGGCTACAGTGAGGGTGATTTTACATATACCTTTAAAGAAAAACAGGGAATTAAGTTAATCTTTGAAGTAACCGGAGACAGCGAAGAAGCCGCTGCCAAAGCAAAACAGTTAATCAAAGGTGAGTCTTGGGGAAATGTTCTGTATTTCCAGTCAGCTGCAGTTTAACGAGTAGATAGGATGAAAAATCATGATGATGAAAAACGGAATATTTTTATGTAGTATTGGTTTATTGGTTTTTGTGTATTCAGCGAACATGAGTACCGGGAAATATGATTTTTCCAGTATGACTACAGCAATTTCCTTAATTGCTGCTGGACTATTCTTCTACTTTAGAGGGAAGAAAAAGGAAAAGCAAAAGGATGATTCAAAAAATGGTGAGGTGAAGAAATAGTGGAAGTTGTAAAAAAACTAAATATTCCTGCACCTGTCTTTTACAAGAAAATCATTGAATCTGTTATTTATGATATCAGGGTACAAACGGGAAAAGATGTCACAGAAAAGCAATTGAATAATTTTGAATATGTTAAAACATTTTCAAAAAGCCAGCGGGCAAAAATAAAAATCGATAAAATTGAAAAAAATTCTGCTTATCATTTTTCTACATCTACGACTAAAAATGAATTTAAAGTGAGTTACGATATTACAATGATCGATGACAATTCCTGCGAAATCCGTTATGCTGAAAGCATGGAGTCATATGGAACTCTTCAAAAAATGAATGATATAGTACTAAGTATGCTACTTGTTTTTTTCAAAAAGCGTCAATTTAAAAAAATGTTGGAACAAATGGAAAATTCATAATTGTAAAATAGAAGAGGTTGGGACTAGCATCATAAGATGAGGCGATAATGTTCCTTCCTTTTTTCATTTTAAAGCAGGAAAGGATGGGGAAGCATGGAGCATATCAGAAAACTGGAACTGAAAGATACAAAAGCTATGTTTGATCTTGCTGCTTACGCGTTTAATTCTGAAGTATCGGATGAAAGAAAAAAGAGATTTGACTGGATTGTAGAACACTCGGAAGCCTACGGATATATTGAAGGGGAACAGTTAACAAGTCAGCTGTTGTCAACGCCATTTACTGTTGATTTTCATGGGAGTAAATATAAAATGGGTGGTGTCGGCTGTGTGTCTTCTTATCCAGAGTATCGGGGGCAAGGGAGTATAACTGCTTTGATGAGAAGGCTGCTGTCAGATTTAGCTAAAGAAAAAACAGCATTGTCTTATCTGTCTCCATTCTCCTATCCATTTTATCGGCGTTATGGGTATGAACAGCTTTTTGAACAGATCATCTATCGAATTGCGAGTACTGACTGGCCGAAAACAACAGCTGCTGAGAGTTCAGTGTATCGAGAAGATTGGTCCCATGCTAAATCTGTCATTGCTGAGATTTATGCGGAGGAACTTGTCAAACATCCCGGAGCTTTGGTTAGAGAAGACTGGTGGCTGGAATACAAATTTGCACAGGGAAATGAGTTTCGGTTTGCCATTGCAAAAAGCAAAGAGGGTCAACCGCTAGGTTATTTAGTTTATAAGGTTACTTCAGAGGAATTTACGATTAACGAATGGAAGGCATTAAATAAAGATGCCTATTCAGCACTGGCTGGATTTATCGGTTCACACAGTGGTACTACCCGACAGTTCTACTATGAAAAAGGCTTTATCGGTGAAAATCTAAGCTATCTGATGCCTGCGCCTGTGGTTGAAATGAAGCTGGTGCCGTATATGATGGGGAGAATCGTTGATTTTAAAACATTTATTGCTTCTTATCCGTTCCAAAAGTATTCGACAGAATATCAATTTTATTTGGAAATTGTTGATGAGTTTGCCCCATGGAATGCAGGTTTCTGGCAGCTGAAAGTCAAAGATGGAACAGCTGTTTTAAATCAAATTGAAGATAAAGTGTTTGTTGAAGGAAAAAGAGTTTTGAGCTCTGGAATTCAGGGATGGACGCAACTATTGATGGGATATCGTACAGGGGCGGAGCTGAATTTTCATGAAATACTATCCGGCAGCAGAGAAATGGTCGTACTTTTAGATCAGCTGATTCCTGATGGCAAACCGGTTTTGGAAGATTATTTCTAAGCATAAAAATAACTGAGCATTCTCTGCATACCATGTATTCTTACAGAAAATGCTCAGTTTTTTAATTTATGAAAGACAGAAGGCTTATTTTTTCTTTTCATCTTTTTCAGTTGCCTTATGCTCCTTCAGTGCTTTTTTGATGATCTCTTCTTTTTCCTGTTTGTAATGATCCTGTCGCTCCGCAAATACTTCTTCTTTTGATTTTTCTGTCATACTGTTAGCACTCCTTATTCACTTATTTACTTAATCATAGCATCTCATCCGCTTCTTTTCGATCTATTTGCCTGAGAATAGCAGAAAAAATGAGAAAATACTAAAACTGCTGAAATAAAACGAAAGCGTTGTCTTTTTTGCAGACTATTAATGATTTGCCTGAGAACCACTGATTAAAGATATATTTTTTTAGACTATCCAGTTGCTTGGCAGATAGTCATTGACAGGAACAGGGAAGAAATTTAAAATAGAGAAGTATGTTTATTTAACTGTTTTTGTTCAATAAGCAAGCTTATTTAAATAGTCCCCTTAGTAAAATGGATATTACAAGACCCTCCTAAGTGGTAGTAGTTCCAATCCCTAGGAGGGTAAAAAGAGCAGATTTGCCAACAAAAATTTAATATGTCCTCGTAGCTCAGCTGGATAGAGCACCGCCCTCCTAAGGCGGGTGTCGTACGTTCAAATCGTATCGGGGACGCCATAGAAATTACGTCGAAAGCCTTTATTGATAAGGGTTTTCGGCTTTTTATATGTTGCTCTCTATGGGTATATTTTCTTTTAATTACAATAGATGTCGGTGCTTTGTTAGTAGCCTTTTTTGCTAACAGCCTTGCTAACACTCTTTTTTTTAGTCTTGAATTTCTTCGTTTTTTTCCTTTATTTGCTAACACTTTTTGTTAGTTTCATTTGTCAAATTAACCTAGACACCATCTCATCATCCATATAACTCAAAAATACTTCCATGGGGGTTCGATAGTTCAGTGATTTCCTTGGAATATGGTTCCTTTTTGAGGCAACCGATTGGACAAATGCCTCATCAACTTCATTGAAA
>NZ_JAJDJW010000002.1:200433-326150 GCF_020567645.1 Enterococcus sp. CWB-B31 | reverse complement strand
AGTAAATAGCGTGTTGATCTTCGTACGAGTCACATAGTATCCACCATCCGCTTGGATGGCTTGGTACTCTTTAAGTTTAAAATAGCCCAGGTCTCGAATGACTAAATCACCTGGAAGAATGTGTGCGGTATTTCTTAAGTACAACAGATGATCACTATCCTTTTCAGCCCCTAGAAATACTTCAATCATTTGACCGGTTGTCAGATCGTACTCCAATTGTATTTTCACACCGGCAGTATGACAGACACCACCTGAACCTGGAAAAGAGTCATGAAGCTTCGAATCCACACAAAAGGTCGTCGCATCTGCGATCCGAATCCGTCGAAAAAAAGTTTGTTCATTCATAAAAGAGCAGCCCGATGTAGGCATTTTTTCTTGTATTAACTGGTGAAAAAAAGATTCTAAAAAATGGACGGCGGTCTCATTGAAGCGTTCATGTAATGCCTGAGGCGTAATCGACAAGTGGAGATGTCGCGCTAAATGAGCAGATAATTCTACCAAACTTTCTGTCGCAATTGACTGAGAGAAAAAAGCACAGGCAAGTGATTGAAGTTTCTTTGTATCAAACAGTTGATGGAGTGTCTCGCAAAAGTGTTGGAATTGTCTCTCTTTTGACGTTTTCATAATGAGTCCTCCTATCAAAAATTTCTATCCTCACCTTATTTTACTTTGTTTTTTGAGATTTTTGATAGAGGTCTCTTTCGAAAAAATAGTTATTTCTTAGCTTGATGGCTATGGGTAACATGCATCATCTACTCTGACAGGTCAATCGTAGTGATTTATGACACCAGGTAGGTAACATGCATCATCTACTCTGACAAGTCAATCGTAGTGATTTATGTCAATAAGTCGGAATATACGAAAAGTATCAAGGAACACTATTCATAAAATGAATAGTGTTCCTTGATACCTCCCTGGAGTTGCTTATATTTTTAGTATAGTTTGACTTATTTCCGAGATGTTGCCTGCGATTACTCGGCACAGTTTAGGACCGACAAGTGCTAGTTCTACTTTGCCACTTCTGCAGCAGAATGGCATGCGTAGTTTTGATAAGTATTCCTTGAATGAAACCAGCTCACTTGATATAGTAGAGTGGTATGCGTAGCATAGAAGAACTGCTGTCTCTACGAGTCTAACGATCCTCGAGACAAAATATTACGCTGCAGCCATTTTTCTGCGTCTACGGTTCTCACTACACTACACTTCGTTTCGATCTCATCACTTTCTAAACGGCAGAGCCGCTAAGAATTGAAGGACTTCGTTCCGATCCTCGAAGCATGTCTGAGGGGCATATAAGAACTTGATCCTACGCTTCTTACGAATGTTCGAATCATACAAAGACTGGAACACCGTTTATTTAGCTTTAGGGGTCTTAGACATACTTCTATCACAGCCCCTTTGATTTTCTAATTATAAAACACGTACTGCAAAATTAGGAGAATAAGAGGAAACTGAAGTCACCTGAACAATGTCACCCGGTACCGGAGCATGAATAAAAGATCCATTCCCCAGTGAAATTCCCACATGGTAGGTTTCTCCATGACCGCCCCAAAAGACAAGGTCGCCAGCCATAGCCTCACTTACAGAGATTATATTTCCTGCTGTTTCCTGATTTACTGTTGTTCGACCGATAGACAAACCAACAGAATTAAATACATATTGTACCAAACCGGAACAATCAAAAGCATTTGGACCGGATGCGCCATATACATAAGGCTTTCCTAATTCTTTCTGAGCTGCAGAAACAATTTGAGAACGCAGATCTGATGATACATTTTCCTTATCCAGCCGTTCTTCCAATACTGATAGTTCCAGTAATATTCTTTTTTCTTCTGCCAAAAGATCAGCAGCTTCAGTGAGTTTCTCTTTTTCAGCTTCTTTAATTGCAGCTAATTCTTCTTTTAAACTGTTCAGTTCATTTAAATAGACTGTTTCTTCATTGTCTTTTGTTGGATTAGATGCCGGAACAGGCAACAGAGTTAACGTAGCTGTTTCTTTCGCTTTAGTCCCAGTCTGATTTATCAGCTTTTGTGAAACAGTCAGTGACTCATTAAGCAAACGAATTTTTGTAATTGAGGCTTGAGCTTCTTTTATTTTTTCAGTGATTATTTCTTTATCAGATTGAAGGCTGCGTAACTTTACACCTTCCGCTTTCTTTTCTTCCTGAATCAAGTCAAATCGAGAAGAGAGGGCTGCAGGCTTCTCTTCCGACTCTTCTGCCCAAGCGGAGAATCCTCCCGCAAACGTAACAGCAAGTATCAAGAGGAATAGTAATGATTGACTAAAAAAGGTTTGTTGCTTCACAAAAAAACTCCTTACATTATTAAAATACAAATTTAACACTAAGGAATATTAAAGCATAATAGAGAGGCAGAGTCTGTAATAAAAAGATTAAGTCTTTATTTCTTAAAAGACAAAATAATGTCTTTTTATTTTTAAATAGCAAAAAGATTGGAAAAATGTCAACAGTATGTAATTTTTGTATTTAAATGATACAAACTTATTTAGTCATTTGACAAAATATAAAAAAAGCAGTAGATGACTTCATTACAGAAGTATATCTACTGCTCAAAATAGTTGGAAAGGGAGATGCTATTTGTCTACAACAGGTATCAATAATTCTCCACAAATGTCTTGTTTCGTTTCCTCAGTAATCACAATACCGTTGGGACCTCCTACATAAGCAAAATCATTTGCTTTAGGTAGAATGTGTCCAAAAGCCAAGTTGGTTAAAGAATCATTTAACGTCAAGATATCATTTGCCTTATCCTTAGAAACTAAATATTTACTTTTAGGAAATTGAATCATACGGGCTTCATCCATAACTGTATTGGCTAATACACCTATATAAAACATCTTTTTATTATTGACAGCTTCATTAACAATATAAATATCCATATTCGTTGCCACTTGTCTTAATTTTTTTAGTGTACCATCATGCATTACTTTTTCCAAAAATGCATGCTTTTCGCGATTTAAACCTTCAAAATCTGTATACTCACTTATCAATTCTGTTCCAATACCAGCAACAGTAAAGGCTTCTTTATCTACTAACTGATAGCTACTCATGGGGCATTCCTTCTCTCTGCGTTTTTATCACAGCTTGTATTCTTAACTGTGTATATTTATAATAACATTAAAAGGTGTCAAAAATAGATACTGTTTAGGAGCAAATAATGAAAAAAGTAGAAAGAGTCAATACCATGATTCACTATATCAATAATCGAGCACATTTCACTATTTCAGAATTGATGCAAGAATTCAATATTTCGCGTTCTACAGCAATTCGTGATCTGCAAGAAGTAGAACAACTGGGTATCCCTTTAGAAGCTGAGGTAGGACGTTCAGGGGGCTACTCTGTATTGCCAAACGCAGTTCTTCCCAAAATTCGATTTACTGACACTGAAGTAAAAGCGTTGTTTATTGCTTTTATGGCTACAAAGAATCTGCAGCTTCCTTATTTAAGCAGCAGGCAATCATTAACAGAAAAAATTTTAGGACTTATTTCAGAAAAACAACAAGAGGAGCTGATTTTTCTTAATCAATTTCTCTTTTTTGAAGGAACGAATCTGCATAATTCAGATATATTAGATTTAAATGATCAGCCGCATTCCAACCTAAACATACTTATTAAGAGCTGTCTGGAAGATCAATTTCTATTACTTTATTTTTCTGAGCAAGAAAAAGTTTCTCATGCTATATAT
Organism: Enterococcus sp. CWB-B31; assembly: GCF_020567645.1. Taxonomy (NCBI): domain Bacteria; kingdom Bacillati; phylum Bacillota; class Bacilli; order Lactobacillales; family Enterococcaceae; genus Enterococcus; species Enterococcus sp. CWB-B31. Next base: position 322,446 of record NZ_JAJDJW010000002.1, on the reverse strand, counting down.
ACATTACGTTTATATAATGAAAAAGCTATTTGGAATTTAGAATATTTTGATCTGGAAACTGAAAAGACAGAAATTATTTCTATTGAACAAATCTCAAAGATAAAAATTAACCCAAGTCCATTAAAAAAGTGGACAAAAAAACGAATTTTAAAAAACATATTAAATAAAAAAAAGGATATGAATGTACGCTTAGTATTGAAACAATACGCTGTTCAACAATTTAAAAAGTATCATCCATATAATTATTCATTAATCTATACAGATGCGTATCAATCAACGGCAATTTTTCAAACAAAGGTCAATACTGCAGATAAACAAGAAGTTCATTCTTTTATTAATTGGCTGCTTTTTCTTGGTCCGGATTGCCAGATAGAACAAATTCCCGAAACTATTAAATTGGTATTGAGACAACGGATGCAAGACTTTTTAATGGGTGTGGATTTGAATTTAGAAGACTTCTCTGATCATGAAGCAATTACTACTATTTATAAAGATAACTAGAGGTAATTTTAGATTGATTCATTGATTATCCACACAGATTGACCGGGTTTTGGAGATAAACAATCTAATAGTTATAACCGTTGACGTAGTTGAAGCTGCTGGAGAAATTACCATTTAAATGCAAAAGTCACAAAAGCATTTCAGAAATGACTGATATTAAAAACTAACTAAGCTTTTTGGATATAAAAAGGAATAGTACTGAGACTGACAAGAGCTGGCTGTTAGAAATTATTAATGAAAACAGATTTATGAAATGATCATTTATTATTGTGGTTTAATTTTAAAGCAGATAAAGGTTGAAAATGCTTCGACAGGGAATTGGACGGACTTTTATAATTAAGTATTCTTTTTTAGGGTTTCTATTCTCTATCGGAGTAATTTGGGGTATGATGTTAAAAGAAGCACTTGCATACAAGCCAATAGGAAAAGGGGCGAGCAGATGGAACACGAGGTACAAACAATGACATTTAAAGAACTGAAAGATGTTGTGTCGAAATTAGAAAAAAACCAGCACGTTAATGACAAAACAAAATTATTTATAGATACTGGCTGGGACAGTGTTCAGGAAATAGATTCTGAGGCGGTTTCTGTTGAAACTGTAAAGGCTTTTACTGTTGAGGATGAATTGACAAAGGAACAGTTTAAAGGATATTCTCTCATTGAAAAGGCAGAGAAAATGGGTGCAGACGGAGAAGAAGAAACAGTAATCATTATCAGAAATTTATATTAATTTTTGATTAAGCACAGGGGGAGTAAATCTGTTTTTTGTTGGATTCATTTTAATGATTAGCAGGTTTGGATAGTATAGAAAGGCGGCGTTTTTTATGTCGAATCAGATACAGTTTCCAAAAAACTATGATCGATTCATCTCACTTGGAAAAGAATCAATGAAAAAAGAAAATGTGATTGAAGCAATCGATTATTTTCAGGAGGCATATGCAATCAGGCAAGAATTTTCATTGAACTATTTATTGGTCGGCAGTTATTTAAAAAGCGGCGAAAAGACACAGGCTCTATCCATGATTGAGGAAATGAGAACAGAGTATCTTTCTTGTTTGGAATATATCGAAACTTATATACAGACATTAATTCTAAATAATCGTTTCCTGACAGCGCATGGTGTGATTAATGATCGTATTTTGAAAGAAAACAGCGGAGAGATGCGAGTACTGGTTGCTCTAAAAAAGAAAGTAAGGCAAGCAGAACTGCTTTATCAGCAATTTGAAGTAAAGAAAATAGAAAAGATTAAAAATGAATTGTCCAAACTGGGCAGCTGCAGCTACTATGAGCAGATGTATCTTGTGAAAAAAGCAATGAGCCTTCCACAGGAAGAATTTATAGAAGTCAGCAGAGAGATTTTGACAAACAAAGATATCCATAACCTTGTCCGTTCATGGGCACTGGAAGAATTATGTCGAATCCATTATCGGAAAGAGGTGCAATTTCTTTGGCGGGACAATCAAGTTTATGATATTGTGCCTGCTTCAGCAGGAGCGCCGCTGGACAGTATGGCTTACCAGCGAATTGTGCTTTTTTTGGAAAAAGAATTGTTGAACAATCATCATGTCCTATTGCTTGATTTACAGGAGGAAATTCGACTGCATTTTGCTTTGCTCTATCCTTTTGCAGATAAAATAGTCAAAGATCCAAAGCTTTGGGCGATTTGTTGTATAAAGTCCTATAATGATCAGGCAGCAGTGTGTTATAAGGATGAGCTGGCAACGGAAGAAGCAGCTAGAATTCAGGAAATACAGCGTACAATACGGTTTGAACTGGAAAATTTTGTTATTTAAATTCAGAGGATGTGCCAAATACTCATGAGGGCAGAGCTGCCCTCACCAAACAGAATGAAAACAAAAGAGGTCGACCTATCAGCCATTTTCTGTCATGCTAAAGAGGACAGATGCGGCTGGTAGGTCGATCACTTTTTAAGGTTCTTCTCCAAGTTGTCCTTGAGTTGTAAATTCCGCCTTATTTCCGAGAGGTTGCCTGCGATTACTCGGCACAGATTAGGACCGACAAGTGCTGGTTCTACTTTGCCGCTTCTGCTTATATTCGCACTTTAGCAGAATGGTATGCATAGTTTTGATAAGTATTCCTTGAATGAAACCAGCTCACTTGATGTAGTAGAGCTGTATGCGTAGTGAAGCGTAGAAGAACTACTGTCTCTACGAGTCTAACGATTCTCGAGACAAAACATTACGTAGAAGAACTGCTGTCTCTGCGAGTCTAACAATTCTCGAGACAAAACATTACGCTGTATCCGTTTTTCTGCATCTACGGTTCTCACTATACGACACGACACTTCGTTTCGATCCTCGAAGTATGTCTGAGTGGCATATAAGAACGTGCTCCTATGAATGCTCGGATCATACAAAGGCTGGAGCACCGTTTATTACTCAGACATACTAATGTCACAGGCCCCTGATTTTTTAGCAGTTCTCTGATTAATATTCAACATGTTAGGATTTATTCATTTTAATGCAATTAGTTATTTCTAAGCTTGAGTCAGTTTTAAAAAAGAATCTATTTATCTTCCTACAATAAATGTCAGCTCGCATTCACAGACTTTTTTATCATCCACATACGCAGTTGCCTGTCCAATTCCTACGAAATCCCGCAGCTTTACTATTTCAAAATGAAGCTTTAGAACATCTCCAGGAACTACTTTTTGACGGAATTTTGCTTTATTAATACCGCCGATATAGGCTGTTTCTCCTTTAAACTGATCCATTTTTAAAATCAGAATAGATCCAACCTGAGCTAAAGCTTCAATAATCAGAACACCCGGCATTGTTGGGTTTCCCGGGAAATGTCCCTGGAAAAATTCTTCATTGATAGTCACATTTTTTGTTGCAATTATTTTTTTATCTTCAATTATTTCATCAACATAATCAATAAAACAAATGGGGTATCTGTTTGGGATTAAATCCATTATTTCTGTTACAGTCATTACTTTTTCCATATTATTGATCTCTCCATTTCTTTAAACAAATAACAGCATTGTGTCCGCCAAAGCCAAATGAATTGCTGATGGCATATTCTGCATGTATTGAGCGGGCGCCTTCTGTCAGATAATCCAAATCACATTCAGGATCGGAAACTTTATAGCCGACTGTTGGGTGAGCAAGATCTTCCTGCAGTGTTTTAACGCTGGCAACAGCTTCTATTCCTCCGGCAGCCCCCAAGAGATGACCAGTCATACTTTTGGTGCTTGAGATGGGAATCTTTTTCGCGTATGCTCCAAAGACATGCTTGATTGCTGTTGTTTCTGAAGCATCATTTGCAGGTGTAGAAGTCCCGTGGGCATTGATATAGCCTATGTCTTCAGGCTGGATTTTGGCTTCCTCCAATGCCATTGCTATTGCGTCAGCTGCACCGCTGCCGTCTTTCAGTGGTGCGGTCATATGACTTGCATCACAGTTGCTTCCGTAGCCGACAATCTCCCCTAAAATAACTGCACCGCGTTTTTGCGCATGCTCCAGTTCTTCCAGAACGAGCATTCCAGCACCTTCGCCCATCACAAATCCTTTACGTTCTTTATCAAAAGGAATGGAAGCTCGTTTTGGGTCATCTGTTGTATTTAGTGCATTCAAAGCTGCAAACCCGGCAATACCGATTTCGCAGATGGTAGCTTCTGTACCTCCGGATATCATGATATCTGCTGCTCCAGATTTTATAGCCCGAAATGCTTCACCAATTGCATTGGTGGCTGAAGCGCAGGCTGTCACAATTGTCTGAGAAGTTCCTTTTGCGCCAAGTCGGATAGAGATGTTGCCCGAAGCCATATTTGCAATGACCATGGGGACAAAGAAAGGAGTCACACGATTGGCACCCTTTTTATCCATCACACGCACTTGATCCTGCAGGGTAGTCATACCGCCTATTCCGCTTCCTACAATCACTCCGAAACGTTTATGATTGATTTCAGCATCAGACAGTCCGCTCATTTCCCAGGCCTCCAGAGCAGCTGCTAAGCCGTACTGTGAAAAAAGATCCATTCGTTTCTGTTCTTTTCGATCTAATACTTGACTGGGATCAAAATCTTTTACTTCACCTGCCAATGTTACATTAATATCATCGGATGCAAATTTGGTAATTTTTCTGATGCCTAATTCACCATTTACAAGTTTCTGCCAGTATTCTTTAACGGTATTGCCCAGTGGGGTTACTGCCCCCAGGCCGGTAATTACTACACGTTTCATTTGGTTCCTCCTACTAGTTATTTTGACCTTCAAACGAATAAAACACTTATTAAATTAAACTTTTTTTAAAAAAACAGATAAAATAGTTTGACTTTCAAAGTATTTTAGTTAATAATGCAGACATCCGGGAATGTCTGTCGTTTCTTTTTGTATTCTCAATTAGGGAATGATTGTATCATTCTCAAACAGATGATACCAGTTGTCTTTTTATTCGTCAACTCATAGTTATTCATATTTCCCTTGAATGGAGAAGAATGATGGTGTATTCACGAAGTAAAATAATTATAGAAATGGATGGGATTTATGTTTTTAGCAAATAAAAAAATTGTAGTAATGGGTGTAGCCAATAAAAAAAGCATTGCCTGGGGCTGTGCAAGTGCATTAAAGAATCAGGGAGCAGAAATTATTTATACGTATCAAAATGAGCGAATGAAAAAGCAGATTCTTAAATTAACAGACGAGGGTGAGCTGCTCGTTGAATGTGATGTGGCATCGGATGAATCGATCGCTGCTGCTTTTAAAGAAATTGAAGAAAAAATCGGAAAAATTGATGGTTTGGTTCATGCGGTTGCTTTTGCGAATAAGGAGGAGCTGGATGGTAACGTCAGTGATATTAGCAGATCAGGCTACGCGTTGGCACAGGATATCAGCAGTTATTCATTATTAGCAGTGACACATCATGCAAAGCCGTTATTGAATCCTGGTTCCGGAATTGTGACCATGACTTATTTAGGCTCAGAACGGGCAATTCCAAATTATAACATGATGGGAATTGCCAAGGCTTCACTGGAGGCAGCTGTCAGATACCTGGCTGCAGAACTTGCCTCTGAAAAAATACGGGTAAATGGTATTTCAGCTGGAGCTATTAAGACATTGGCCGTGACAGGTGTTAAAAATTATGACCAGCTTATTAAAATGTCAGATGATCGTACACCGGATAAGACTGGTGTGACAATTGAGGAAGTAGGAAATGCTTGTGCATTTTTAGTCAGTGAATTATCAGCCGGAATAATCGGAGATATTATTTATGTGGATAAAGGAGTCCATTTAACATAAACTTTTATTCTCATAGATAATTATCTATATAATCACAGTGAGCGGGTTAGGGAAGTCTGCTTGCTGTGATTCTTTGATGTGCTGGAATTATGGTAGTGAGAGGGGCTTCTGCTGGATTCAATAACTTTGAGATGGAAAAATGACAAAAAGAAAATGAAGAGGGCAGAAGAATGTCAGAGATAGAAGTAATTTATAAAAGATACCGCAGGGGAAATAAGCTACCCTTGCAGCTTCTGTTTCTTTTGAAAGTCCGCCTGTTTTCATTAGCTGATCTTAATAATAAACAGGATTATTTATCGAAATCAACATCAGCCTTCAAAAAATATGATATACTTTTTACAAAGCAATGAAATGTACGGATGATAGCTCAAAATAATCTATGGAAACTCTATGATAAATAACTGATACACTTGACAGCGAGCCTCTAACATCAAGCGTTTTGACGATAAAAAGAACAGTAAGAAAGTGCATTAGAACAGAAATCTTAGCTCAATGGTGCTCACTGTAAGGTGTTCGCTTCATCCACTTAGATAACAGGTCTGCTTTGATACAAGGGGAGAGCGGAAAAAACGGGCATAAACTGCACTGCTGTTAAGTTTTTAGAGCATTTTTTAGAATATATTTTGAAATACGTATAGGATATAGGAGGAAGAAAAATGAAAGAGCAGTTAAACGAGTTGCTTCAGAAGAGAGTTTCTCTAAGAAGGTATGCGGATCGTCCGATTACACTGGAAGACATGGATTTTATTTTGAAAAGTGCAATGAGAGCACCAACTGCCGGAAACATGATGCTGTATTCTGTTATTAAAGTTGAAAAGGATGAAACCAAGAAAAAACTGGCTAAAAGCTGTGACAATCAGCCGTTCATAGCTCGTGCACCTAGTTTATTGATTTTTTGTGCAGATTTTCAACGATGGTATGACTACTATCAGCTGTCGGGAGTTCCTGAAGTTTGTCTGGAAAGAGAAACGGCTTTTCATCTTCCGGAAGAGGGGGAATTTTTGCTGGCAGCAATGGACACATTAATTGCCTCAAGCTTTGCGACCGTAGCTGCTGAGGCTTGCGGGATCGGCAGCTGCTATATTGGTGACATCGTTGAGAATTATGAAATACACAAAGAGCTGTTGAAGCTTCCCAAGTGGGTTCTGCCAGTGGGAATGCTGTGTCTGGGATATTATCCTGATAATTACAAACGTTCAGTTAATACACGCTTTGACAGCAAGTTTATCGTATCTGAGGAAACCTATCATCATCTTTCTGATGCAGAGCTTCAGGAAATGATGGCAGATAAGGAAAAAGAGTTTAATTCCAAGAATAAATTTAATGCAGAAAACTTTGGTCAGTTCAACTATTTCAGAAAGACAGGTACTGAATTTTCTGATGAAATGACTCGCTCTGTGAAGCTGATGCTGGATGAATGGAAAAGTGTCTGAAGAAATCTGAACAAAAAGAGTATAAAGTACTTAAGCAGCTTCAGCAGGGATTTACCATAGGTGCAGATAGAAAGAACAAAGAAAACCGGCAGTGAATTCTTTTCAGAAACTTCACTGTCGGTTTTGATTTTTTACATACATTCACCTAAAAACTATGAATTAAAATGTAATTGAAAATATGTTATAATCCTTTATGAAGTCAATATTTAAAGAACGTTGTAAACAAGAGTATAACAAATACTTTTATAAATTACGCGCCCTGAGGGAATCGAACCCCCGTCTCAAGAACCGGAATCTTACGTGATATCCACTACACTAAGGGCGCAGGCACGAATACTAGTTTAGCGGATATTTTCAAAAAAAACAAGTGGGAGATTGAAATTTATGAAATTTGAGCAGCACTTGTCTCAACAGCAAAAACAAGTTCAAAAATTAGCCATGACACAGCAGCTTCAGCAATCTATCCAAGTACTGCAGTACAACACAGAAGAGCTGCAGACATTTATTGAAAATAAAGCGTTGGAAAATCCCCTGATTGAGCTGCAGCCCAATCATAGCGACTATACATACTCAGGCAGTCGAAGTACACAATACAATAATGAAAAAGAGTCCAATCTGATGAATCAGATTCCTGACAGCTCGATTTCCTTATTTGAATATTTAATTGATCAGATTCATCTCAATTATCGTGATACATATTTGCGGACATTAGTGATGTTTTTAACAGAGTTTATTGATTTAAATGGCTACCTGACCATTTCTCTTGAAGAAGCTGCAGAAAATGCAGGTGCTGAGGAAATAGAAATGCTGGATGCATTGACCCTGCTTCAACAGCTGGACCCTGCCGGCATTGGGGCCAGAGATTTGAGGGAATGTCTTATGCTGCAAACTGAGCGGGATGATCAGGCACCTGTTCTTGCTTATATTGTACTGGAAGAAGAGTTTACAGCTCTTGCCAATCGGAAATGGGCAGATATCAGTAAAAAGTTTGAAATCGAACTAACAGAGGTTCAGGAAATTTTTGATTATATACAAACACTGACTCCTTCACCGGGAAGTATTTTTGGTTCGACTTTAGGTATTTATATTCGTCCTGATTTAAAAGTAAAAATTGAAGGAGATCAGTTAATCGTGATCTCAAACAAAGAAGGGGCACCTCAAATTCGTTTTCAGGAAGCCTATTTTAAGAAAATGGAAGAAACAAAAGACAAGGAAGTTCAGGAATATATTTCAGAGAAAAAGAAAGATTTTGAATGGCTGCAGAAAACAGTTGCTCAAAGAGGCGATACCATTCTGCGTGTTGGAAAAGAAATTGTTGCCAGACAGAAGGATTTCTTTTTGAAACCTGGACGACCGATTAAACCAATGACCTTAAAGGAAATTGCACAGGATTTGGATATTCATGAGTCTACTGTCAGTCGAACTGTGAATGGGAAATATCTTGAAACAAACTTCGGCTCATTCGAGCTTCGTTCCTTTTTCTCTCAGGGCTTGTCTCGCGGAGCTGACGGTAAAGAAGAGATGTCAGCAATTGACGTGAAAAAATTTATTCAGCAGTTGATTGATGAGGAAGATAAAGCTAAACCAATTTCTGATCAAAAACTAGTCGAACTGCTGAAGGAGAAGAAGATTGAGATTGCCAGAAGAACGGTGGCCAAATATCGTGAGGCCTTAAACATTCCAGCTTCATCTAAACGCAAGAGGTATGATTATTAAAAAGAGGGGAGTTCCGAAATGCTGAATCCGACTTCAGGTTTTGGGGCTCTTTCTATATAAGTAACAGCTTAGGTTGGGAAAACGCTGTATTTTTGATTTTCGTTCTACTTCTCAATCATTCCTGACTTGCTATTTTTGCCAAATCATCATATGATAAAATTGTACGTACAAATTTACGTTGGAGGACTATCATGGTGTCTAAGTATAATGTCATTGCGGAGGAGCTCCGCTCGAAAATAGTAAGCGAGGAATATCCTGTCGGTTCAGTGATACCCCCGGAACTTAAGCTGATGGACAGTTATCAAGTAAGTCGCCACACCATCCGGCAGGCGATTGCCGTTTTGGTTAATGAAGGGTTTTTAAGAAAAGAAAAAGGCTCCGGCACTTATGTAGATGACCGTTTTAAAAATCAAAACAGTTCTGAAAAAAGAACAAAAACAATTGGTGTTATTACTACTTATTTATCAGATTATATTTTTCCCTCAATTATTCGGGGGATTGAAGAAGAGCTGCAAAAGAAAGGTTATTCTCTGCTGCTTGCCAGTACAAATAACAATCCGGAGCAGGAGAAGAAATGCCTGGAAAACATGCTCCTGCAACAAGTTGACGGGCTAATTGTCGAGCCAACCAAAAGCAATCAGTATAATCCAAATCTTTCTTATTATTTATCATTTAAGGAGGCTGGGATTCCAGTTGTAATGATTAATGCATATTATGAAGCAATTGATCTCCCCTCCATTTGCCTGGATGATGTAAAGGCTGGTTTCCTGGCTACCTCTTACATGCTGGAAAACGGTATAAACGAGCTGGCCTTGATTGTGAAGATGGATGATTTACAGGGGAAACTTCGGATGAGAGGATTCATTGATGCTTTTGAAACATATGGGCTGACATTTGATTCACAAAATATTTTTACGTATGCCACAGAGGAAAAAGCAAGTATTACAGAGACCGTTGCCAGTCGTTTGTTAGAGAAGCAGTCTGCTGTTAAAGGGGTCGTCTGCTATAACGATGAGATTGCTAATCTGCTTGTTCAGCGGTTAATTGCTGCAGGAAAAATGATTCCTCAGGATATTTCCATTATCGGGCAGGATAACTCGACATTAAGTACAGCCGGTGAGGTCGCTTTAACCACCATCAGTCATCCGAAAGAAAAGCTGGGAATAGATGCAGCTAAGTGGATGATTAAAGCGATTGAAACAAAGACGCTCAGTGACAGTATTGTGTATGAGCCGGAAGTGATTGAACGTCAATCAGTACTGAAAAAGCAGTCTTATTGAGAAGATATTTTTTCCGTCAGAACAGCCTCGTCAGAATAACAGATAGCAGAAAAATAATAGTAGGAATGGAAACGAACAGATAAAGTTCGTTTCTTTTTTTTGTGCGTACAAATTCGATTAACTCGTTTACATGTACGTACAAATGTGATATACTTCCTTTGAAAAAGTAGAAGAAGAATTTTTTATGGAAATTTTTTTCGAATGAATGAAAACGTATACAGGAGGGCTGGTATGGATAAGCAGGCAGTAAGAGAGTCAATCATTCAGGGAAATACTTCACTGGGGATTGAATTGGGTTCAACAAGAATCAAGGCAGTATTGATTGACAAACAGCAAAAACCCGTCGCGTCAGGAAGTCACGAGTGGGAAAATCAATTGATTGATGGTATTTGGACATACAGCTTGGAAGAGATTTGGTCGGGGCTGCAGGAAAGTTATCAGCACTTGAAACATGAGGTATGGACATTGTTTGATGCAGAGCTGACTCAGGTTGGAGCGATTGGATTTAGTGCAATGATGCATGGCTATATGGCTTTTGATAAAGAGGACCAGCTGCTGGTGCCGTTTCGAACCTGGAGAAATTCAATCACAGCAGAGGCAGAAAAAGAGCTGACTGCTTTATTTGACTATAATATTCCTCAGCGATGGAGTATCGCTCATCTTTATCAGGCGATTCTAAATAATGAGACACATGTAAAAGACACAGTATTTTTTACAACGCTGGCCGGCTATGTACATTGGCAGCTGACAGGTGAAAAGGTTCTGGGAGTAGGAGATGCATCAGGGATGTTCCCGATAGATCCTCAGAAAAAAGAGTATGATTCTGATATGCTTGAAAAATTTGATCAACAGGTGAAGGGAAAGCAATTTTTATGGAAGCTGAAAGATATTCTGCCAACGGTTTTGGTGGCAGGTGAAAGTGCCGGGCAGCTGACTGAAGCAGGAGCGAAGCTGCTTGATCCGACAGGTGATTTAAAAGCAGGGATTCCTCTTTGCCCGCCGGAAGGAGATGCAGGAACTGGTATGACAGCAACAAACAGTGTAGCTCTGCGGACAGGGAATATCTCAGCTGGAACCTCTGTTTTTGCCATGATTGTTTTGGAAAAGGAGTTGAAGAACGTACATCCGGAGCTGGATTTGGTTACAACGCCGGCAGGTGATCTTGCAGCAATGGTGCACGCCAATAATTGTTCCTCTGAGATTAATGCATGGGTGAAGCTGTTCAAAGAATTTGCAGATGTCAGTGGATTTGATATAAGTACAGAACACTTGTATGAAGTATTGTTCAAACAAGCACTGGTAGGTGATAAAGACTGCGGCGGATTACTTTCTTACGGCTACTTCTCCGGAGAAAATATAACGCACATATCGGAAGGAAGACCGTTGTTTGTGCGGACACCGGACAGTCTGTTTAACTTGGCGAATTTTATGCGGGTTCATCTTTATTCAGCATTTGGAGCGTTGCAAATCGGTATGAAGATACTGGTGGAAGAAGAACAGGTCAATATTGACAGGGTCATGGGACATGGCGGCATTTTTAAGACTGAAGGAGTGGCGCAGCGAATATTGGCGGCAGCGATGGATACGCCTGTTTCACTGATGGAAACTGCCGGAGAAGGCGGAGCCTGGGGAATTGCACTTCTTGCAGATTATTTGAAGTATGCAAAGCAGGGACAAAATTTAACCGATTATTTAAATATTCAGGTGTTTGGCAGCAATGAAGGAATTGAAGTTGTGCCTGATCTGGAAGATGTTAAAGGCTTTGAGCAGTTTGCGAAGCGATATGCAACAGGGTTGCCTATTGAAAAAGCGGCTGTTGAATTTTTGAACTAAGCGACATAAATCAATGCATTGGAAACAGAGAAGGGGGAAATATATGTGCTTGAAGTATTAAAAGAAGAAGTCTATTATGCCAATCTGGAGCTTCCGAAACAGGGCTTGATTAAATATACCTGGGGAAATGTCAGTGGGATTGACAAGGACAAGGAGCTGTTTGTGATTAAGCCTTCGGGAGTGGATTATGAAACACTGACACCGGATGATATGATTGTCTGCGATCTGGAAGGAAATGTGATTGAAGGTAAACTGAATCCTTCTTCTGATACACCGACCCATGCAGTGCTGTATCGTCAATATGAAGATATAGGCGGAATAGTTCATACTCATTCAGCATGGGCAACGATCTGGGCTCAGGCAGGACTGGATGTTCCTCCGATGGGAACAACTCATGCAGATACATTTTACGGAACAGTTCCCTGTGCACGCTTTTTGACTCAGGAAGAGATTGACAGAGGCTACGAGGAAGAAACCGGGCACGCTATTGTTCAGACTTTTAAAGAAAGAGGGATTGCCCCGATGGAAGTACCCGGAGTCTTACTTCACGGGCATGGACCGTTCACTTGGGGGAAAAGTGCAGCCGGCGCTGTAATGAATGCTGTGGTTCTGGAAGAAGTATGTAAGATGAATCTTTTTGCCCGCCAGCTGAACAGCTTTGCGGAAGAACTGCCGCAGCGGATTTTAGATAAGCACTATTTAAGAAAGCATGGAAAAGATGCTTATTATGGACAGAAATAACCTGATTTAAAAATAACAGGAATGGGTATGAATGTGTGAAACGAGCAAAGCATCTAAGACTTGGAAGCTTTGTATTGAAAATTGAATGTCAGTAAGACTTGTAGATACACATATGTAACCGCCCAATTAAACTAGTGAAGGAGCGAATAATATGTTAACAGTAGAAAAGAAAGAATTTTGGTTTGTTGTAGGCTCACAGCATTTGTATGGAGAAGAAGCATTGCAGGAGGTACGCAGTCATGCAGAAGAAATGGTAAAAGAATTAAATGACAATGGCAAGCTCTCTTATCCTGTTGTTCTGCAGGAGCTGGCTGTTTCAGCAGATGCAATAACTCGTATTATGAAGGAAGTTAACTATCGGGATGAAGTAGCCGGTGTAATTACCTGGATGCATACCTTCTCACCTGCAAAAATGTGGATTCGTGGAACGAAATTGCTGCAAAAACCGCTGCTTCATTTAGCAACCCAATACAATGAAAGTATTCCATGGCAAACAATTGATATGGACTTTATGAACTTGAATCAGGCTGCTCACGGAGATCGTGAATACGGCTTTATTAATGCTCGTCTGAAAAAACAAAATAAAATTGTCGTTGGCTACTGGAAACGTCAGGAAGTTCAAAAGCAGATTGCTGAATGGATGGACGTGGCTGTTGCCTTTAATGAAAGCTTCAATATCAAGGTTGCCCGCTTCGGAGATAACATGCGGAATGTGGCTGTAACAGAAGGGGATAAAGTAGAGGCGCAAATTCAATTTGGCTGGGTTGTCGATTATTTTGGGATTGGCGATTTGGTTCGATATATTGATGCGGTAAAAGATGAAGAAGTTGATGCGTTGTTTGCAGAATATAAAAACCTTTATGATTTTGACTATGGAGACTATGATCATGAAATATGGGAAGCGCATGTAAAAGTGCAGGCTCGTCAGGAAATCGGCATTCGTCATTTCCTTGAAGCAGGCAATTATAATGCGTTTAGTTCAAACTTTGAAGATCTGTATGGCATGCAGCAGCTGCCAGGACTGGCTGTTCAGCGCTTGATGGCTGAAGGATATGGATTTGCCGGCGAAGGGGACTGGAAAACTGCAGCAATTGATCGTTTAATGAAAGTAATGGCTCGTAATGAAAATACCGGATTTATGGAAGACTATACTTATGAACTGGCAGCCGGTCGTGAATCCATTCTGCAGTCTCATATGATGGAAGTTGATCCGACGCTGGCAAATAATAAACCCAAAATTGTTGTTTCACCTCTTTCAATGGGTGATCGTGAAGATCCGGCACGTCTGGTATTTGACGGCAAAGCAGGAGCGGGTGTCGTAGTTTCAATGGCAGACTTCGGGACGCATTACAAGCTGCTGATTAATGAAGTAGAGTTGTTCGAACCAACAGAGGAAGCACCTATGCTACCGGTTGCCCGTGTGCTGTGGGAAATAAAACCAAACTTCCAGGAAGGGGTTGGAGCATGGATTGAAGCAGGCGGCGGACATCATACTGTAGTTTCACTGAACGTAACCTCAGACCAGATTATTACCTGGGCGAAGCTGGTGGGACTGGACTATATTTTAATTAAATAAAACGAACCGATTGTTGTTTTTAAATAAATCGGAAGGGGTGAGACAACTATCCGGAGGGAAAGAGGTGTCTCACTCCTTTTAAAAGTAGAGAGCAAGCGACTTTTAATTCCTAGGGGTCGATTGCGTTCATTCTGCAGGTCCGCTGTCCATTATTTCTAAGTGATAAGCTGCAAATAGCTAGCGATGCTTGATTTCAATGGGAGGAAAAAGTTAGTGGAACTGTTTGCTCAGTCCGCTGATCAGCCGAGTGGTATCGACGGCTTGGATTATCCTTCTTACTGATGAAAAGGTTAAAGTGGGAATGCCCACAGATGATCTGTCTGTCATTATTTTCACAGCAAACTTTGGTTCAGAGGAATTTGTTATGTATGGATGAAAGCTTGTTCATCATGGGGAGATTACACTGGAAATATAAGTGCCGTCCGGTGTAACTGATTATCTGGAGTGGGGAAATGTCGCTCTGTATCTGAGAGAAATGCTTGACAAACAAATGATTTTTAAACAAAAAATAAAGCAGGAGAAGCTCCAGAAGGTCAGCAGCAATGATCGGAGCTTCGCCTGTTTTTAATGTTACAAGGTAATTTTAATGGATAAATTCAATTTTTTTGTCGATACTCTTTAGGAGAAATCCCTTTTTTCTTTTTAAATATAAAGCTGAAATAGTTAGGGTCATTGTAGCCGATTTCAAATGCAATTTCGGACAGCTTTTGGTTCGTTTCTTTTAATAAAGATTTTGCAAGATTAATTCTCTGGTCAGTAAGATATTCTATGAATGTTTTGCCTAGTGATTGTGAAAAAATGGTACTGAAATGAGCGGGACTTAAGGAAAGTTCATCAGCAACCATATTTAAGGAAATATCAGGATCGGTATACTTTTCATTAATGAAGGTTAGAGCATGATTAATGACGCTTTGGTATTTTGACATAGAGGGATGAATCCTAACCTCAATCAGATAGTTAATCATTTCCCGAATCATTTTTTCATAACGCTCGCTGCTTGAAGATATTTCAATCAAATTAGTTAGTGCATCTGCAGATGAAAATTTTTCCGGTGCATTCTGCTGTTTCTTTTTAACCAGACCAGTCAGTTCAGTTAAAATGAAGAATCGAACCATTCGAGTACGTTCAAATGTGTCTTGGTGCTGACAAAGCTTTTGAACAAGTACTTCACTGTTTTCCTGAGTAAGGCCGGAAATTTCATCTGCCAAATCCATTTTAAACGGATGAGTTGGTGAGAGCTCTCCTTCCTTCATGTCATCTTCATAGCTGATAATTTTTTCTGTTCGAAGGTAGCCGTAGGTAGCCAGCATCTCTCTTGCTTTTTGATATGAACCGGAGATTTCACTGATTCGTTCTACCACCGGACCAATCGCTACGGCAATATCATCCTGAGAATTTTGTTCCAGCTCGTGAATCAGCGTCTGTGCCAGCTGATAACTTTTTTCGAGTACATCTTCCTTCTGTGTATCAAAAATCAGAAATTTAATAAAATGAGAGGAGACACTGGAAAACAAGATACTGTCATCTTCGGAAAAAAGATAATTTAGATATTCGCTGAAATGGGCATAGTCCTCAAAATTACTGTTAAATTGATTGGTTGCAAGTATAACGGTAAGCTTTTTGCCGATAATTGTCCGCTGAAAGTTCTGAGACTCTTTAATGGCTGTTGGTATATCCAAATCGCCTTTGAAAAGTCCATTCAGGAAATGATTTTTCTTTACTTCAGTGATCAGCAGCTCTGAATTTGACTGTGGAGCAGTGGACTGTTTCTGCTGCGACAGACGTTGAACAACCCGTGCGATGGTTGTTTCCAGCTCATCTGTTTTAATTGGTTTTAGTAAGTATTCATCTGCCTGAACCTGTATGGCTCCCTTCATATAATCAAAGTCGTCAAAGCCGCTGATAAAAATGATACGGGTCCAGGGAAGTACTTTTCTCGCTTCTCTGGCAAATGTCAGCCCGTCCATGAAAGGCATTTTGATATCCGTTAGAATGATGTCAGGCTGAAAGTCCAGGATTGAGGCTAAAGCCATTTCCCCATCACCGGCTTCTCCAACGTAAGTAATGGGATATGTTTCACTGAGTGTCAGAATCTGTTTTCGTAAACTTTCTCTGATTAAATGCTCATCTTCAACAATAAAAACTTTATACATTGGGCGGTTCCTCCTGTCGCTTAGGGACGGTCACTGTAATGACTGTTCCATGCCGATACTGACTTTCAACTTGGATGCCGGCCTCTCTGCCATAGTAGAGCAGCAGGCGTTTGTTCACATTATACAAACCGTAACCTGTACTGAAATCAGAATCAATCCCTTTTTCAAGTTCTTCCTGAACCTTCTGAAGTCGTTCAGGAAGCATGCCGATACCATTATCTGAAACAGTAAAAATCAGATCGTTTTCTGTTTCTGTGACGGTTACCTGAATGTATCCGGTACGTCGAATAAATTTGGTTCCGTGATAAACAGCATTTTCGATCAGAGGCTGTAAAATCATTTTTAGAATTTCATAATCTTTTAACTGTTCCGGAACATTGATCTCAAAGCTCAGCATTTCTCCATACCGAATTTTTAATATAATCAGGTAATCCTTGATATGTCGGATTTCAGTATCTACAGTAATCCAGTCTTTTCCTTTACTTAGAGAAATTCGGAAGAAATCTGAAAGAGCAAAGGTCATTTCTTTTGCTTCATCATAGTGTTTTTGTTCAATCAGAGAGACAATTGCATCTAAACTGTTGTAAACAAAATGAGGAGTAATTTGCGCCTGCAGCACGCGTACTTCACTTTGCGCCAGATGGTATTGCTTTAACACATTTTCTTCCAGCAGCTGCGTCAGGTCGTCTGCCATTTTATTAAGACTTTCTGTTAAGGAGGAGAGCTCCGGTGTATCCGGGAGCTCCAGCCGATAGCCCAAATGACCTTTTGACAATTCATGAGACATAACAATTACGTTGTCCAGCGGCTGTTGAATTTTTTCATCCAGAAATTTGCGGTTTCTCTGAACAAAATAAAGAATGACTATAACTATCCCCAGCTCTGCGAGAGACAATATAACCAGAGAGTGTGCCAGCTCATTATTTTTCTGACTGGCTAAATTGATTTCAATTCGTACAAATTCCTGCAGAATGTCTGAAAGAAGCTGAGTGACTGATTCGACCTGAATCATTATTTCTTTATTTTTTTCATAGGAGTTTTCCTGAGTTAGATTTTCGAAGATCTTTGTCTGATAATTTTCCAGAGAATCAATAATTCTCAGCGCCACCTCCAATATGCTCCGTTCCCCGTTTGTGCTGGTGTTTTCCTGAATATGATGAATATCCGCCCGCAGTTCATCAACAATGCTGTTGCCAATATAAGAGTTCAATGCAGTCTGCCCGGTCACTACATCCCACATATCCTCCAATACCTCTTCATCTACCTTTGCTGCTATCTCATTGGCTTTCTGAATATTGGTCACAGTGTTTTTATAAAGAAAAATTTGTCTGGAATAAAGCAAAATACTGATAAATAAAGGAACAATCGCCAGAGCAAGCATTAATTTATTTGCATGGGAAAAGATTTGTTTAATGCTGAGTGTCTTTTTCATAAGCGGCTCCTTTAGTAATTTCTGGTAGGGATTTTATCCAGATTGGTTTCGGAAAAGACTGTTTCAAACATATAGATTTCACGTACAAAATCCTCTTTATTGTCACTGGCAAAATAGCGTTCAATGGCATTTGCTACAAACCAGCCTGCGTTGGGATTACATTCCACCACACAGTTTACTTCCCCAGTCCGAAGCTTTTCTATCATGTCCTCCTGGGCATCAATGGTCACGATAACAATGTCTTCTCCAGGAATGATATCTGTCTTTTTCAAGGCTTCCAAAGCTCCGTGTGTCATTTCATCATTATGGCTGTAAAGAACATCAATGGTTGAAATGTCATGAGCCTCAATATATTTTTCCATTTGTTCTTTTCCTTTCATCCGAATATAGTCTCCGTACAGTGTATCGACTACTTCCATACGGTTATCCCGTGAAATGGTTTCTTGAAAGCCGTCTGTCCGAAGTGTGGTAGGAGAGGTATCAGGCAGTCCGGCGAGCTCCAAAATATTTATTTCCGGCTGTTCAACAGTTGAAAAATGGTTGCTGACATAGAGCCCACCTCGATTCCCTTCGGCTTTAAAGCTGGGCCCGATATGTGTAACATAGAGACTTTGATCAGACACATTAATATGCCGATCCACAACGATAACCGGAATTGCTGCCTGCTTGGCTTCTTTCAGAACCGGTTCCCATCCATCCTCCTGCAGAGGAGTAAAGACAATCATGTCCACTTTGTAGGCAATAAAAGTACGGATATCCTGAATCTGGCGTTCCTGATTCATATATCCGTTACGGTAAAGGACCTGATTATTTTTTTCCAGCTCAGTGCGGATAGAGTCTGTATGACGTTTGCGCCATTTGCTCTCAGTTCCTGATTGTGAAAAACCAATGACCAGGCTTTGCTGCTCCTCATCTGAAATAACAGCAGAATTGCAAGCGCTTAAAAAAAATAATAAAAGAAAAATGGCGGGGAAAAATTTTTTCATGATTTATTCACTCTTCCTTGGGATGTGTTTGAAAATTTTGACGTCGAATATTTCTATTCATTGCCTCTTTTCTATATTTTACCAAAAATCAGCTGGATTTAGTTGCTGGAAACAACATACGAAAAAAATCCAAGAAAAACTAAAAAATTCCCAGATGCATTTGTTTGTGCAAAAAAACGCAAAAAGAATTTCCAGAAAACATGAAAGATATTTAATGTAAGCGGTCACTGAAAACGGTATACTTCTGGATGTAAAGCAATTATAAAATTGGAGGGATCAAGATGAAATTTGGTTTTAAGAAAACGGTAACTTTGGCTGCGTTACTGCTGACAGGAGCAACATTACTGTCGGCATGCGGCGGCAGCTCGGCTTCAGATGGCAGCAGCGGCGAGAAAGGATATGTTGGAATTGCCATGCCGACTAAATCAGCAGAACGTTGGATTGCCGATGGAAATAATATGGTAGAAGAGCTTGAAAAACTGGATTACAAAACTGATCTGCAATATGGAGAAGATAAGGTAGAAAACCAGGTTGCACAAATTGAGAACATGATTACAAAAGGCGTGGATACGCTGGTCATTGCATCAATTGACGGTTCAGCATTAACGGACGTATTGGAAAAAGCGCATAATGAAGGCATTAAAGTAATTGCTTATGACCGTTTGCTGATGAATTCTGAATATGTCGACTACTATGCAACATTTGACAACTTTGGTGTTGGAGTTTTACAAGCTTCTTATATAGAAGAAAAACTTGGACTGAATGATGGTGAAGGGCCATTTAATATTGAATTGTTCGGCGGGTCCCCAGATGATAATAATGCATTGATTAACTATAATGGTGTAATGTCAATCTTCCAGCCGTATTTTGACAGCGGACAACTAGTTGCACCCTCAAAACAAACAAGCTTCAATCAGATTGCTACACTGCGCTGGGATGGTTCAACGGCTCAGGCCCGTATGGATAACCTGTTAAGTGCAAATTATACAGACAAAACATTGGATGCTGTTCTTTCACCTTATGATCCAATCAGCTTGGGAATTATTTCATCTTTAAAGGGTGTAGGCTATGGGCCTTCGGATAAACCGCTGCCGGTTATTACAGGGCAGGATGCAACAGTTGCCGGTGTGAAATCAATTATTGCCGGTGAACAAACACAGACAATCTTTAAAGATACTCGTATTCTGGCTAAAAATACTATTGAAATGATCGAAGCGATCAACAACGATGAAGAGGTTCCTGTAAACGATACAGAGACTTATGACAACGGTGTGAAAGTTGTTCCAACATATCTGGCTAACCCAATTTCTGTTGATAAAGACAATTACAAGGTGGAATTGATTGATACAGATTATTATACAGAAGCAGATTTGAAATAAAATATGTTCTATTAAGTTTCCAGGCTCCGCACTGCAAAAATCCAGACTTTCTGTAAAAAAGATAAATTTGAGATTATTCAGTATGGTTGAGAGCATACAACAACTGGAAGTACGAAGTATCTGTCTATAAAAAGAGGCGGGGATCGGAATTTATTCGGTCCCTTCTCATTATCCAGAAAGGAATTGGAGTTTATTTTAAATGATCGCTTGTTTTAAGGGAGCTGGAAGCAAAGAAAGGATGGGAAATATGGCGGATTATATTTTGGAAATGAAAGGCATTATTAAAGAATTTTCCAGTGTGCGTGCGTTGAATAATGTTAATCTGCGAATAAAACGGGGAGAAATTCATGCACTTTGTGGTGAAAATGGTGCAGGAAAATCAACGTTGATGAATGTACTCAGCGGTTTATATGCCTACGGAAGCTATGAAGGTGATATTATTTATGACGGAGAAGCCTGTAAATTCAAGGATCTGCGTGATAGTGAGAATAAGGGGATTGTTATTATTCATCAGGAACTGGCATTAAGTCCTTACTTATCCATTAAAGAGAATATATTTTTAGGAAATGAGCAAGCAAAGCATGGCGTTATTGACTGGGACCTTACAGAGAAAAAGACAGATAATTTGTTGAAAACAGTTGGCTTGCGCATTAATCCCAACACTCTGATTTCCCAAATCGGTGTCGGACAGCAGCAGCTGGTTGAAATAGCAAAAGCCTTTTCCAAATCAGTACGACTGTTGATTCTGGATGAGCCGACTGCTGCATTGAATGAAGAAGAAAGTGCTAATCTGCTGGAATTGATTAAGGAATTCAAAGTACAGGGGATTACGTCAATTATCATTTCTCATAAGCTGAATGAGATTGTGGATGTAGCGGATCGTATTACTATTTTACGTGATGGTCAGACAATTGAGACACTGGAAAATGATGACATTAATGAAGAACGAATTATTCGTGGAATGGTTGGTCGTGATCTGACAAACCGTTACCCGGAACGTCATCCGCAGATTGGCGATACATACTTTGAAGTCAAAGACTGGACGGTTCATCATCCGATTGACGGGACTCGAACGATCAATAACCAAGTGAACATTGAAATTCGTAAGGGCGAGATTGTTGGAATTGCCGGTTTGATGGGTGCAGGACGCACAGAATTTGCCATGAGTTTGTTTGGACATTCTTATGGAAGTAATATCAGCGGAAGTGTTTATAAAGACGGCAAAGAGATATCTGTTAAGGACGTACCGGCAGCCATTCAAAATGGACTGGCCTATGTATCGGAGGACAGGAAAGCACTCGGCTTGAATCTGTTGATGGATATCAGAGAAAATACAACAGCAGCCAGTCTTGGGAAAATCAGCCGAAACGGTGTTATTGATAAAGAAAAAGAAGTTGTTGCTGCAGAGAGCTATAGGAAGAAAATGAGGATTAAAACAAATTCTGTTTTCCAAAATGTCGGCAGTTTGAGTGGTGGAAATCAGCAGAAAGTCGTTTTATCGAAATGGCTGATGACAGAGCCGGATATTCTCTTTTTAGATGAACCAACTCGCGGAATTGATGTGGGAGCCAAATACGAAATTTATACAATTATTGAGGAGATGGCTGCGACCGGAAAAAGTATTTGTATTATATCTTCTGAACTCCCTGAGATTCTTGGAATGTGTGATCGCATTTATACGATGAATGAAGGTCGAATTACAGGTGAAGTACTGAAGAAAGAGGCAAATCAGGAAGTCCTGATGAATCTGATGACGATGGAAGAAAAGGGTGTGAGTTAGCATGGAAAATACGACAAATAAAGTAGATAAAGAGAAAAACAGTTTAAATATTAAAGATAGAGCAATGGATATTTTCAGCCGCTACAGTATGGTGATTATACTTGCAGCTTTGCTGATTGCTTTTCAGATTATGACAGACGGCATTTTCTGGCGTCCGCTGAATATCACGAATCTGGTTTTGCAAAACAGTCATATTTTAGTACTTGCCGCAGGCATGCTGCTGGTTGTTCTATTAGGGCATGTTGATCTGTCTGTTGGCTCTGTGATGGCGTTTGTCGGTGCAATTGCAGGAATGCTGATGGTGAACAATGGAATGAGTCCAGTACTCGCTGTCCCTATTTGTATAGTGATTGGTGCAATGATTGGTGCCTGGCAGGGCTTCTGGGTTGCTTATGTGGGCATACCTGCTTTTATTGTCACGCTTGCCGGCTTACTGATGTTCCGCGGACTGACACAGGTCGTTCTGGGGGGGCAATCTTTGGCACCATTTCCAGTTGCATTCCAGAAAATTTCAACAGGCTATCTGCCGGATATTGCAGGAGGAGAACATATCCATTTCCTTTCAATGCTTCTTGGAATTATTATTGCAGCTGCTTTAATTTTGGGACAATGGCGTTCACGTGAACGACGCAAGAAAAATCTGTTTGAAGTGGATTCGATGAATGCTTTTCTTGTAAAAGCTGTTTTCACAGGGCTGATTGTTGTGGGTATAACCTATATCTTTGCTGCCTATCAAGGATATCCCATCATTTTGATTATCCTTGGTGTGATTGTAGCGGTATATGGATTTTTGACAAATAAAACTGTGGCCGGTCGTCAAATTTATGCAACCGGCGGAAATAAAAAAGCTGCTGAGCTATCAGGGATTAAAACGAAAAAAATTACGTTTTTGGTTTTTGTTAATATGGGTGTTATGGCCGCTTTAGCCGGATTAATCTTGGCTGCTCGCTTGAATGCAGCGACACCTCAGGCAGGAACTTCTATGGAATTGGATGCGATGGCTGCCGTTTACTTCGGTGGTGCATCTACTTCGGGCGGTATTGGTACGATTATGGGTGCCATTGTCGGTGGTCTTGTAATGGGGGTTCTGAACAACGGGATGTCCATTCTGGGAATTGGTGTTGACTGGCAGCAGGCAATTAAGGGCTTGATTCTTCTGTTGGCAGTTGTTTTGGATATTTACAATAAGAAAAAAAAGATTTCTTAAGAGGAGGGAGGAGCTATGACTACTGCCAATGATTCACAAAAGACCATTCTGCTGATCTGTACTGCAGGAATTACAACAGGACTGCTGGTGAAAAATGTCCAGCAGGCTGCCGATGAACAGAAGATCAATGTTCACGTGTATTCAGCTCCTGCGATTATTGCGGAACAAATTATTCAAACACAGGAGGTTGATGCTCTGCTGATTGGTCCACAGTCTAAATATGAGGTTAATCGTTTAAAAGATTTTCTTAATTATAAAGCTGTTCCTTACAAGCTGATCTCAGCTGAGGATTACGAGACGCTTGATGGAGAAGCAGTTTTGAAAGAAAGCCTGGCTCTTTTGAATAAAGGAAAATAACTATTCAGCATTCGGATTATCTTTTGATTTTCTAGTCCCCTAAAAATAGAATAAATTATAAAGAGATGGCAGCCGAATGGACTGAAAATGAGTTTCTTGCAAAATAGGTGTAAAAATACTAGTTTGATAGTATTTCTGCACCTGTTTTTTTATGTAGAGAAAAGGAGAATGCTTGGAAATACTAAAGAAATCCGGGTAAATATGATCCTTACTTGCACATTGCAGAGAAAGTTGATGCTTTTCAGAAAATGCTTTGCTGTAATCAAATAAATCAGCGAAAGTGAGAAAAAAAAGGATATGCAGTATATTTTTGTAATAAATTGATGTTAGCATAGAATTAGGAAGAATTAAAAGAGCTTTTATCAGATGAATGGACGGTGTTTAACAGAGATGAGGAGCCTATACAGCGAATAAGGCAGACGTGATGCTCAGCGACTGTCCTTCGAGATATGTCAAGAGGCAGCTGGCATTATCAGAAATGAAACTATCGTATTGGAACTTTTGGTTTGTGGAATGATTGAAGATTTTCATTTGCAACTTAATTTTGCAAAGTGCAGAGCAATTCAAGTGATAAAAAAATGAAGCCTCGGCCGAGAATTGAACTCGGAATACGAGCTTACCATGCTCGCGTTATACCATTTAACTATCGAGGCAAAACAACAGATTTAATCAGATAATCTTCTGTCTTTTTGTGCATTTGAATCAGGACAACTGCTCACTCAGCACAAGATATAGAATACCTAATTTAAAAGGCTTTGTCAATAATCTGTTGATTTGAATTTACCTAAAATTTTTGAAGCTAATACAGAAAAACGTTGAACTAGAAGTATTTCGAAGCGTATTTCATTTGTTTAGAAAATAGCTTCTGTAGCTGCTGATATAATAGGGTTTTTAGTGGGAATAGGTGAATTCAAACCTGTTGAAAGTTCATTTGTATAAAAGAATTGGGCTGAGTCTCTTCACTTTTTAGTTTAAAATGTTCTTTTCTGAATAATCTATTTATGGATTTTTTTATCATAAGCGTTGATTGTTTGGGCTAGTGTTTTAGTAGATAGTCATTGAAATCTGGCAGCAATTATACCTTGGCTGAATAATTTCACTGATTATTTTTTATGTGTTCTTTTGATAGAATACAAATCTTTTCAAGTTTGGTAATATCTTTTTAAGTAAAGAATACTTCCATCACAATCATATTATTTTGAGAGAGCGGTTCATTGGAATAACCACTTTATAAAGATCACTTTCTCCCATTTGAGATTCCTCTGACATATCAAAAAAGAATGATCTCATAATCACGGTCGCTTTGTTTGGAACATTCATTTGTAGGACAGTATCGCTAACTTCCGTATACTCTTTTCCGAGATCGCTGAATATACTAATATCATTACCTTCAAGAAAGGAAAGACATACAATGAAATGCATGCATTAGAAAGGTAAGCGGGAAGATAAAACTTGATGAGTATTGTTCGACAAGAGACAGGTAATCTTGCCGTAGAAATTTCTTGTTTTATATTTTTATGATGTTCCATGATTTTTCTGTCAATCAGTGGTAAAATGGAGACCGTAGAAAATAGAAAAATGGAGGAAGTTATGGGCCGGAAATATAAGGATGAAACGTTGCGGATTTTTAGTTTAAATGCCAATCAGCCTTTAGCAGAAAAGATAGCTGAGGTTGTTGGAACGGAATTAGGAAAAAGCACTGTCCGACAATTTAGTGACGGAGAAATACAGATCAACATTGAAGAAAGTATTCGGGGAGATCATGTCTACCTGATTCAGTCAACCAATGCACCTGTAAACGATCACTTAATGGAGCTGTTAATAATGATCGATGCATTGAAAAGAGCCAGTGCCAAAACGATCAATGTCATCCTGCCGTATTATGGATATGCACGTCAGGACCGGACAGCGAAACCAAGAGAACCGATTACGGCTAAATTGGTTGCAAATATGTTGGTGGAAGCCGGAGCGAGTCGTCTTTTAACACTGGATCTGCATACTGTACAGGTTCAGGGATTTTTTGATATTCCAGTTGATAATCTATTTACTATGCCGTTGTTTGCACAGCACTATCTAGATCAAAAATTGACCGGAGAGGATGTTGTGGTTGTTTCACCTAAAAACAGCGGTGTACAGCGTGCCCGTAGTCTGTCAGAGTATCTGGATGCTTCTCTGGCTATTGTTGATCAGGTGGAAACAGATGGTGGAAAACGCTCAGGTTACGTAATTGGAGAAGTAGAAGGAAAAACCTGTATTCTGGTAGATGACATTATAAACACTGGAGAAACATTGACGACAGCAGCAGAAATACTGGCTGAAAATGGTGCAGCAGAAATTTATGCCTGCGGTTCTCATGGGTTATTATCTGAAGGAGCCAAGAAGCTGATTGATGATTCACCCATTCAGCAGCTTTGTGTGACTGATTCTGTCGCCATTACTGAAGAACGAAAACCGGAAGAGCTGATGGTTGTTTCCTGTGCGGAGCTTATGGGCGAAGCCTTGAAACGTATCCATGAGAATACACCAATGAGTCCGCTGTTCCGTTTGAATAAATAAAGAAACAGACAAGACCTGAGGAAGAGAGTGAGGCAAGTCGATTTGTCAGCGGCTGCCTTACTCTTTTTATCTTCAATGAGGTATAGGAGTTTTGAACAGCTATAGAATACAGGTGACTGCCTGATATGTTAATTGCTGTTTTAAAATGAAGGGAGATTGTATGAACGAACAGAAAAAGGGGATTACTTTAGGTATCAGTGCTTATGTTTTGTGGGGGATTATTCCTCTTTACTGGAAGCTTCTTTCAGAAGTGGAATCACTGGCGATTCTCTGCTATCGGATCTTTTGGTCATTTCTATTTATGGGCCTATATATTCTGGTAACCAGACGCGGCAAGATATTTTTAAATGAAACGAAAGTTATTTTAAACGATCGAAAGAAAACACTGGGTATCATTACTGCAGCGATCCTGATTTCTATTAACTGGTTTACCTTTATTTATTCAGTCGGTCAGGGAAGAGTGACTGAAGCCAGCCTGGGTTATTATATGAATCCATTAGTGAATGTTCTGTTG
Organism: Enterococcus sp. CWB-B31; assembly: GCF_020567645.1. Taxonomy (NCBI): domain Bacteria; kingdom Bacillati; phylum Bacillota; class Bacilli; order Lactobacillales; family Enterococcaceae; genus Enterococcus; species Enterococcus sp. CWB-B31. The sequence goes on along the minus strand of NZ_JAJDJW010000002.1, from coordinate 295,741 downwards.
GGAACGGTGATTTTAAAAGAAAAACTTAACCGTGCCGGAATTACTGCCTGTCTGCTTGCATTAACCGGTGTCATTCTCTTAACGGTTCAAACAGGAGTAATTCCCTATGCTTCACTGATTATGGCTTTTTCTTTTAGTTTTTACGGACTGATAAAGAAGCAGATCAATGTCAGTTCTTATAGTGGATTGGCCTTGGAAACCTTGGTAATTCTGCCGATTGCGCTGATTTATCTGCTGTTCTTTTCTGAACAGGGATTCATGAATTATGGAGTAAGTACAACTATTCTGCTGATGGGAGCTGGTATTGTCACGGCTATTCCTCTACTGTTGTTTGCGGAAGCGGCAAAGAGAATATCTTATATTATTATTGGCTTTATTCAGTATATCAACCCGACAATTATGCTGCTATTTGCGGTTTTCCTGTTTCGTGAGCCTTACACAATGGCTCAGCTTGCAGCGTTCAGCTTTATCTGGCTGGGCATTATGGTTTTTGCCTACAGTACGATGCTGCTATACAAAAAAGAGCATTCATTAATGGAAAAGTAAGGATAGTTGGAGTAACACACTTCTCTATGCTAGAATAATTCAAAATGAAATCGTTGAGAAAGGACGTAATCCGATGAAGTACATTTATTTAGATCATGCAGGAACAACTCCCATGCATCCGGATGTAATTGAAGAAATGACAGCTGTTATGCGGGATATTTTTGGAAATCCATCCAGTATCCATGGTGTTGGACGAGAGGCTCATCGGAAGCTGGAAGCTGTCCGTCAGGTTATTGCCGGAAGTATCAATGCCGCACCTCACGAAATTATTTTTACCAGCGGCGGAACTGAGGGCGACAATACGGCAATCGTCGAAACAGCGATAAAAAGGAAAGATAAAGGCAGCCACATTATCACAACAGCTGTTGAACATTTGGCAGTTCTGCAGCCAATGAGGTATCTGGAAACTTTGGGCTTTGACGTTACTTATCTGCCGGTTGATAGGACAGGAAAGCTTACAATAGAAGCAGTTCAATCTTCATTAAGAGAAGAGACTATCCTTGTTTCTGTAATGGCAGGCAACAATGAAACTGGGCAGCTGATGCCGATTAAAGAAATTGGTGAGCTGTTGAAAGATCATCAGGCATTTTTTCATACAGACGCTGTTCAAGTCTATGGCTCTGAAAGTGTAGATGTTGAGAAGCTGGGGGTAGATCTTCTTAGTGTCTCTGCACATAAGATTAACGGACCAAAGGGTGTTGGTTTTTTGTATAAGCGTGATGGTGTCCCTTTTGAACCGCTGATTCGAGGCGGTGAACAGGAAGAAAAACGGCGGGCAGGAACAGAGAACTTACCTGGGATTTCCGGAATGGGCAAAGCAGTGGAGTTGCTGACTCCAGAAGTGAAAGAAGAAATAAAGAATAGAAACAGCCGCTTTCAGAAAGTGATCCTTCAGAAGCTGGAAGAAAACAGTATTGACTACCAAGTAAACGGCTCGCTGGACGGAAAGCTGTCCCATATTTTGAATATTTGGATCAAGGGGATTCCGAATGATTTGCTGCTGATGCACTTGGATCTTAACGGGACAGCTGTTTCTACAGGATCTGCCTGTACAGCGGGAACGGTTGAGCCTTCGCATGTCCTTGCAGCAATGTATGGCGAGGAAAGTCCGGCAGTAAAAGAATCAATCCGTATCAGTTTCGGATATGGAAATTCGGAAAATGAGATTGAAATATTTACCAAGAGTCTGATTCAAAGTATTGAACGCTTGAAATCCTGAGGGAGATTTTCTGAATAGGGCTGGAAAAAGAAATAATTAACTACTATAATAAAAGGTGAAATGAAATAGAGGGGGGAAAAAAATGGCTTTTCAAGAAAAGGCAGCAGTTGAAGGATCAGATGTTTTTTACAAAGTGAATCCCGCTGCAAAAAGATATACACTAAGAGATAATGGATTTACAGAGACTAATTCAGGCAATTTCCAGTTAATTCGTTCATTGGATGCAACGCCTCAGAGTAAGGAAGGCTTTAAGCTGAAAATCACTATTTCCAATGATCTGAAGACATTGAAAATGTCAGTAACCACAGCAAACGGCTTGAAATCAATGAATATTTTTAAAAACGAACAGCATGACATGAGTCAGGAAAAATTTTACTTTCTGATGGACGGCATGATCAGCCGGGGAGTGCTGGAAAAAGTCTGATTATCGAAAAGTTATGGTAAGTAAATGAAAAGATGAAACAAGCAGATAATGCTGGTTTTATCTTTTTTTTGTTTTCGGTAAAGTATCCAGTTTGCTAAAAGAAAGAGGGGATTAAGAAGGTAAGATTTGATAAATATGGTACCTGAATCAGTTAGAACATTTGCATCCTTTTTTGAATTACCGATATAATGACCAGTAAGTAATAGTAAAAGGACCTGCTGCTAAAAGGGAAGGAGCATTTTATACAGATAAGGGCTGCAGCAGCTGGAAAAGTGTTCAGGAATGAATAGGGAGACTGAATAGGATCTGATAGAGGTTGTTTATGCGTGGAACAGTCAAATAAAGAAAAGGCGGTGTTTTAAATTATGGCAAAAATTGCGGATGAACATTTGAAAGTAGATCCCTGGAAAATTATTGAAGAGGGATTTGACCCTAAGCATGCAAAAGTCGATGAGTCAATTTTTTCACAGGCCAATGAATATATGGGTGTACGCGGATACTTTGAAGAAGGGACAACCGGTGAAACACTATTAGGCAGCTATTTTAACGGGATTTATGAATACAGCCGCACAGAAAGAGATACAAATTATAGAGGCGTTGTCAAAAGACCTCATTTTATGATTAATTCGGTTGACTGGCTGTATGTCAGAATTGAACTGGAGAATGAACAGCTGGATTTAAACCAGATATTTTTTGAAGATTTTACTCGTGTTTTAGATTTGAAAAAAGGGACAATGACCCGCACCTTTACTTGGCGTACACAATTTGGTAAAGAGCTGAGATTAACATTTGAACGTTTTTTGCATATGGAAATATCTACAAACGGTTATCAGAAAATAACGCTGGAGCCGCTTAATTTTTCCGGCGAAATCAATGTGCTGATGGGGATTGATTTCGATACCAGAGATGGACACGATCCCCTTTCCTTTTGGAAAGAACAAAAGAAGGGAGATATGGGAGCTGATTTAGGCATACTTTGTGAGACTACCTCTACCAGACAAGAAGTTTTTGCCGGCTGCCATATTCAGGTGAATCAGGAGTACCAGAAGAAATTGGTTGAAAAAGAACGATTCATTGGTTTTCAGATGACGCTTTCTCTGACTGAAAAAAAAGCAGCAGAGATCGAAAGAATTGCATCAAATATCAGCCGTAAAAATGGAGATAATCCTGACAGGCTTTGGCAGGATGGAATTGAAACGCTGACTGAAGCGACTCAGCTGACTTATGATCAGGCAAAGAGAGATCAGGAAGAATACTGGAAGACTGTCTGGGATCATTATGATATTCAGATTGAAGGCGATGAAAGGAATCAGCAGGGAATCCGTTATTGTATTTTCCAGCTGCAGCAGACCTATCATGGACAGGATCATACACATAATATCGGAGCCAAGGGGTTGACCGGCGAGGTTTACAATGGGTATACCTTTTGGGATACGGAAATATTCTGTCTGCCTTACTATCTGTTTAATAATGTGAAAGCAGCAAAAAATCTTTTGGAATTTCGTTATGAAACATTGAACGAGGCCAGAATTAGAGCAACTCAGTTGGATTGTCATGGTGCGTGTTATCCGGTTTCGACAATTAACGGAAAAGAAGCCTGTGTATTTTGGGAATATGCCAATGGTCAGTTTCAAGCCAGCACCGGTGTAGCTTACGGTGTTTGGCATTATGTCAATTTGACAGGTGATAAGGAGTTTCTTTATGAAAAGGGAATTGAGATGCTGGTGGAAATTTCCCGTTTTTTGGCTTCCCGAGGCGATTGGGGGCAGCAATCTCACCAGTTTGGCTTTTATGGCGTGATGGGACCGGATGAATTTCAGATGATGGTAAATCACGATGCTTACACCAATTACATGGCTCAACAAACATTTGCCTATACTTTGATGGTTTTAAGTGAACTTTCAGAAAAGAAACCGGCAATTTTGGCGCAGTTAAAAGAACGAACTGGTGTAACAGAAACAGAACGCGAGTATTGGTGGAAATGTGCCAAGAATACTTGGCTCCACAAAAGTCAGGAAGGAATTATTGAGCAAAATAAAGGATTCTTTGATCTGCCGCATATTGATGCTGACTTGATTCCGCCAACCCAGTTTCCACTTTATGAGCACTGGGCACATGATCGGCTTTACCGTAATGACATGATCAAGCAGCCGGATGTGCTGATGTTTCAATTTCTCCATAATCAATGGTTCACTGAGGAATCAAAACGGGTAAATTATGAATATTACGAACCTCGGACCATTCACGAATCTTCTTTATCACCTTCAGTGCACTCTATTTTAGCAGCAGAACTGGGAAAGTTTGATCAGGCATTGTCATTTTTCTCCTTTTCAACACGGATGGATTTGGATGATTACAATAGAAATACCAAAGATGGTCTGCATACGACGTCGCTTGCTGCTGCCTGGATGAATATTGTTTATGGCTTTGGCGGGTTGCGCAGTGACGGAATGGAATTAATTTTGAATCCTGTTCTTCCAAAACAATGGAACAGCTACACATTCCGAATTGAATACAGAAAGACGATTTTGGAAGTCAAGGTAACAAAGGAAGAGGTATTGCTTAATGTGCTGAAAGGGGATAAAATTCATTTCATTATTTACGGCAGTCCAATGACAGTCGATTCTGAAGAAGCGAAAGTAACGATTCCAGAAGACAAGCGAATTAGCTAACCGGAAGGTAGTAACGAAGCTGCAGGAAAAGAATTTCAGCAGTGAAAAAGAGCCTGGATTTTTCTGCTGTTCAGTTAAAAGAGTCCTGATTCAGAATACTTTGCAAGATTCAAGGAATTGAATATAGCTGTTGCGATCTGATTAAACGAGAAATGAGGCAGAGCAATGAAATGGATTGTTGGAGAGAAAAATTTGCAGCAGGAAAAAATAGTAGACTTCGGGAATAAATTTTTAGTTGGGAACGGCTATCTGGGTTATCGCGGTACAATGGAGGAATATGGGAAAAAAGAATTTACTGCATGTATTCTTTCAGGAATTTATGATCAGCAGGGAACTGCCTGGCGGGAGCCGATTAATGCGCCAAATGGCATGTATACAAAATTGTTGGCTGATGGCGAACCATACGATCTATTGAGTTGTGATGTGAAGGACCATAATCAACAACTTGATATGCGATTTGCTATACATTTAAGAGAATCCGTTTTATCTGGTAAAAACAATGAAGTTAAAGTTAAAAGTGAACGATTTGCCAGTGCAGCAGATTATCATTTGCTGACTATGAACTATTCTTTTTCATTTACTCATTCAGCAGAAGTACAGCTGATTACCGGAATTGATGGAGATGTATGGGATATCAACGGACCTCACTTTGCTGATTATGCTTATCATAAAGAGGGAGCAGCACTAGCTGTAGAGGTGATTACCGGAGAGCTTCATCATCACGTTGTCACAGCAGAAACTGCGGTAATGAACGTTGAAGGCAGACAGGAAATAATCGAAAAGGACAAAGGAATTTTTCGAAAAATCAGTTTTTCTGCTAAAGCTGGAAAAACCTATACAATCAGTAAAGCAGTAGTTGTCTATACGTCAGAAGATGTTGCAGATCCGTTGACATTGGCACTTGAAGAAAGTTGTTCGGCCATTGAGCGAGGATATGATACGCTGAAAAAAGAGCATGAGAAAATCTGGGCAGACTACTGGGAAGCGGCAGACGTTATTATTGAAGGAGATAAGGAGGCACAATTTGCTTTACGGTACAGTATCTATCAGCTGCTGAGTATTGCTCCCCGTCATACTCAGGCTGCTTCAATTCCTGCAAGAGGATTGTCAGGACAAACCTATAAAGGAGCCGTTTTTTGGGATACTGAGATGTTTATGCTGCCCTTTTTCCTTTATACTGATCCGGAAGTTGGGAAAAATCTAATGAATTACCGTATCAAAACATTAAATGGGGCTAGAAAAAAAGCTGCTGAATATGGATTCCGAGGGGCCTTTTATGCTTGGGAAAGCCAGGAAAACGGGCAGGATGCCTGTTCGGATTATAATGTGACAGATGTATTTACCAATCGGCCGATGAGAACGTATTTTAGAGATAAGCAGGTTCATATCAGCGCGGATGTGGCATATGGCATTTGGCAGGTTTATCTTCTAACCGGTGATCGCTCAATCTTGTTGGATGGAGGAGCAGAAGTGATTTTAGAATGTGCCCGTTTCTATTGCTCTTTCTCCTATTATAAAGAAGAGAAAGAACGTTTTGAATTGATTGATGTAATTGGACCGGATGAATATCATGAGCGCGTATATAACAATGCTTATACCAATAAAATGGCTGTTTACACGATTAAAATTGCTTTGGAAACATTGGAATTGCTGAAAGAAGAACCGAATTTTTATGAAGCGTTGATTGACAAGCTGAATTATCAGGAGGACCTTGAAGGAATCATAAGGTTGAAGCGAATGCTTTATGTACCTGAACCAGATAGAAAAACAGGCTTAATCGAACAGTTTGATGGTTATTTTAATTTGGAGGATACTACGGTCGAGGAAGTTCGCTCCCGATTGATTAATCCGAAAGAATACTGGGGCGGAGCTTATGGAGTCGCTTCGGATACACAAATTATTAAGCAGGCAGATGTTGTGCTGCTGCTGAATCTGTTCAAAGAAGAGTACTCACAGAAAGACAAAGAGGCAAACTGGACCTATTATGAACCCAGAACAGAGCATGGTTCTTCTCTAAGTGCTTGTACCTATGCGATGCAGGCCTGTGATATTGGTGATCCTGAGTGGGCTTATCCCTATTTTATGAAAACAGCTTCAGTAGACTTGACTGGAGAATCCAAGCAATTTGCCGGCACAATCTACATTGGCGGAACTCATCCGGCAGCTAATGGCGGAGCTTGGATGACAGCGGTACTGGGGTTTGGCGGCTTGAAAGTAAATGAAGCTGGTATTATTACAGTCGATCCGGTGCTGCCTGAAAAATGGCAGAAGCTGTCATTTAAAATTTTTGTGAAAGGTCATCAGTATAAAGTTGAGATATCCAAACAAAAAAGCGAGATAATGAAAGTGGTTAAGAGCTGATAGTTTTTGGAAGATGCAATGAAATGGCGAACGATACGGCTTTAGTTAATAAGCAGAAGAGCCTTCGTTCGCTAAAAGCATATTGAAGAGATTGTGACAAACATTTTTTTTGAAAGACTTTTGTTAATTAAAGCAGTACGGGCTATTGTGTTATTCAACATCTTGCGAACATCTTTACATCTCCAAAAAACCTAGTATAATTAGAAACACTGGAAACAGCGACCTTCAAATCGTGGATATTTCAGAATCTATATGAAATGATGGTGATACAATGACAGACAACAGACAAATACGTGTGGTTGTCGGGATGAGCGGAGGAGTGGATTCATCTGTCACTGCTTTACTGCTCAAGGAACAAGGCTATGATGTTGTCGGAATTTTTATGAAGAATTGGGACGACACAGATGAAAACGGTGTATGTACAGCAACAGAGGATTACAAGGATGTTGCCAAGGTAGCCGATCAAATTGGGATTCCCTACTATTCTGTTAATTTTGAAAAAGAATACTGGGATCGGGTGTTTGAATATTTTTTAGCGGAATATCGTTTAGGCAGAACACCAAATCCAGATGTGATGTGCAATAAAGAAATTAAGTTTAAAGCTTTTCTCGACTATGCCATGCAGCTTGGTGCAGATTATGTGGCAACCGGACATTATGCGCAGGTAACAAAAGATGAGGATGGTACGGTTCATATGCTGAGAGGGATAGATAATAATAAGGATCAAACCTATTTCCTCAGTCAGCTTTCTCAGGAACAATTATCAAAAACAATGTTTCCTCTTGGTGGAATGGAAAAATCAGAAGTACGTGAAATTGCTGAGCGTGCGGGCTTGGCAACAGCCAAGAAAAAGGATTCAACAGGGGTCTGTTTTATCGGTGAAAAGAACTTTAAAGAGTTCCTAAGCAACTATCTTCCGGCTAAAAAAGGCAACATGGTGACAGAAGATGGCGAAATTAAAGGTCAGCATGCCGGATTGATGTATTATACGATTGGTCAGCGCCAAGGCTTGGGGATCGGCGGAGGCGGAACCTCCCAGGACCCTTGGTTTGTTATTGGCAAGGAACTGGAAACCAATACGCTGATTGTTGGACAGGGATTTCATCATCCAACACTTTATGCGACTCGTTTGGATGCCAGTGCTATTCATTTTACGACGAATGAAGAAAAGCCAAAGGAATTTCGTTGTACAGCAAAATTCCGTTATCGTCAGCAAGATGTACCTGTAACTGTACGTCTCCTGGAAAATGATCAGGCTGAGGTAATTTTTGACGAACCAGTTCGAGCCATTACGCCGGGACAAGCGGTGGTTTTCTATGATGGTATGGAATGTTTGGGCGGGGGTCTGATTGATCAGGCCTATAAAGAAGAAAAAATACTTCAATACGTTTAATCAGTTGCAGACTGGAAAATGTTAAAAAATAAAAGAAAATTAAATTAGAATAGGAGAGGCTGAAGAGTATCAATTTCTTTGCTTCTTCTGTTTTAAAATGGAAAGAATTTTGAAAAATGCGGAGAAAAGAATCTCAAACACTTGCATCTTCGTTTGGAAGTGATTACAATAGCAGTTGTATGAATTGGAGAGGTGAGTGGATTGTACCAAGTGATCGTGATGTACGGTGATAATGAACCATGGTGGTTTTTTGAAGAATGGCAGGACGACATTGTTGAAAAATATGAATTCGATAGTTTAGATGAAGCAGTTACATACTACTTGGAAAAGTGGAAAGAAATTTCTTCAAAATATACATATACGAACATTAAACCCAACTATCTGGCTGCTTTCTGGAATGATGGCGATGAACGATGGTGTGAAGAATGCGATGAAGATTTGCAGCAGTATATTGGCTTGGCTTTATTAAAAGATTATCAGGCTGTTTCGCATGAAAGCAGCAGTGATTTTTCAGAAGTGACAAATAAATGCGGCAAGGCAAAATGCTGCAAACGAAATCTGGTAAGCAAATCGTCGGCAATACAGATAATTCAATGAAAACCACAAAAGGGATGGTGCACTGTCAATTGGACAACGGCCCATCTTTTTTCTTTTAAATAGACAGGAGAGTGGGACAGAAATAAAGTTCTGGACTCTCTTCGTGTCTACCCCCGAATAAACGGCGGTACAAACACTTATAAAAAGATTCATTTATTATTTCCAGTTTTGTTATAATTAAAGTGCTGCAGAAAAATTAAAGGAGAGTATTATGGCAAAAAAACAATTAATTATCGCTGAAAAACCCAGTGTAGCGAAAGATTTGAGTCGTGTTTTGAATGCTAAAAATAAAAACAAAAGCTACTATGAAGGTCCTGATGTGATTGTTACCTGGGCATTGGGACATTTACTGGGCTTGAAAATGCCCGAAGATTTAAATAAAGACTGGCAGAACTGGCAAATGGAAACTCTCCCTATGCTGCCAAAACAACTGGGAATTAAGCCCTTGCCAAAAACAGGTCATCAGCTGAAAGCCATTAAACAACTGGCAAGTCGTAAAGACGTTGGTGAAGCGGTGATTGCAACAGATGCTGGGAGAGAGGGTGAACTGGTTGCCCGCTGGATTCTGGAATACATTCGTTTTGATAAACCTGTAAAGCGCTTATGGATTTCTTCTCAGACAGACAAAGCAATTAAAGAAGGATTTAGAAAACTAAAACCGGCAAAAGAATATGATAATCTCTATTATTCTGCTTTGGCAAGAGCGAAAGCAGACTGGCTGGTGGGTCTGAATGTGACAAGAGCCTTGACTGTAAAATATCAGGATAACCTTTCGGCGGGACGTGTGCAGACACCTACTCTGGCACTGGTCAGGGATCAGGAAAAAAAGATTGAATCCTTTAGACCGCAAACTTATTTTACTGTAGATTTGCTTTATCAAAAAGAAAAAGGACGGCTGGTTCAGAAAAATCAGTTTGCATTCAAAGAAAGAAACGATGTGGAAAGCTTTGTCAAAGAGCTGAGCAAAACTAAAGGCAGAGTGACAGATATTCAGGATAAAATTAAGACAGAAGCAGCACCTCTTCCGTATGATTTAACTGAGATTCAGAGAGAGGCTAATCAACGCTATCAGTTTTCTGCTAAAAAGACCCTGTCACTGGTTCAAAGTCTCTATGAATTTCATAAAATTGTCACGTATCCAAGGACGGATAGTAAATATCTGACAACAGACATGAAGGATACGATGAAAGAGCGGCTTCGTGCGATCAGTTTAAGCTTTCCAAAAGCAAAAGAGTATCTGAAAACAGGCGGAAAAGTTGTTTTAAATAAAGTATTTAACAATGAAAAAGTCAGTGATCACCATGCACTGATTCCAACAGAGCAGCAGCCCAGATTTGAAAAGCTGAGCAATGACGAACAGAAAATTTATTTGATGATTGTCAATCGCTTTTTGGGAATTTTTGCCCAGCCCCATCGAGTGAATCAGCGAAAAATCATAGCTCAGTTTGGGAAGGAACAATTTATTTTTAGACAAAATAAGGTAGAGGAAGCAGGCTGGAAACAGGAAAAAGATGAAGCAGTTTCGACTGTTGCCTGGAAAAAGGACATGATTGTTCCTGCCGACTTTACAATTAATAAAGAACTGACTTCGCCGCCCAAGCCATTGAACGAAGGTAGTCTGCTGGGCTTTATGGAGAAGCATAGCTTAGGAACACCGGCAACTCGGGCAGAAATCATAGAAAAGCTGATTAAGTCAGAATTGATGGAACGAACACCACAGGGATTGAAGGTTTCACTTAAAGGAAAACAGCTTTTGCAGCTGGTAAATGCTTCACTAGTTACTCCGGAGCTAACGGAAAAATGGGAGAAAACGTTGGAGGGCATTGCCAAAGGAAAGAAAAACAGCAAGGTTTTCCTAAGTGAAATAGAAGCGGACACGAGCCGTCTGGTCAGTGAGATTAAACATAGCGAAAACAGCTATCAGGATTTTTCAATGACACAGAAAAAATGTCCGGATTGTGGTTCAAATCTCAAAGAGAAGAATACTCGAGACGGAAAGCTCTATGTCTGTTCGAACCAGGAATGCAGCTATAAACGCAGAAAAGAACCGAAAACCTCTAATCATCGCTGTCCGCAGTGTCATCGTAAAATGGTGATTATTGAAGGGAAAAATGGTGCCTATTTTAAATGTAATCAGTGTTCGATCAGTGAAAAAATTCCTGATAAAAAACAGCATAGTAAAAAAATGACTAAACATGAAGAGAAGCGTTTAATGAAGCAGTACTCAAAGAAAAAAGAGCCGGAAGAGAGTGCGTTGGCTCAGGCGCTGAAAGCTGCATTGGGTGAAGATAAGTAAAAAGAATATAACAGAATCGGAAATGGACTCAGCATGCGTATTGATGAGTCCATTTCCGATTTTCATGTTTGAGAGTTGAAAAAAACAGAGAGCAATCAGACTAGGGTATGTCTGAAAAGTTAGTGGAATTCGAATTTTTCAGTGATTTTTGTTGAAATCAAGGAAGAAAACACAGCTTATGTGGTTCATAAGCGAGTATTTATGACGAGGAGTTCGATAAAAATTATCAAAATATTCGCCGCTTGAATTTTCAGACATGTCCTAAATAATGTGTAATGAAATTGACTGTTAAGCTGTATTTAAAGAACAAAAAAGGGTTGTATCGGTTTTTGTTTTTCTGAGGGCTCCTGCAAGAACGTGCTCCTACGCTTCTTCGAATGCTCGTCGCATGTCTGAGGGTCATGTAAGAACGTGTTCCTACGTTTCTTCGAATGTTTGTCGTATGTCTGAGTGGTCCTGCAAGACACACCAATGCTTTTTCAAGTAGATGCATCTGTATCGAGAGCCGAACAATGTGAGACTTGTAGATATAAGGATATTCTACTAGTATGTGAACTTTTAGTAGAATTGTCAGTCTCAAGCTTGAATAGGTTAATAAGCTGACTTCTTTGAAGGAATAGGCAGATTTTAAGAGATAATGCAAAAATTTCTTTTTTTTTAAGGTAAATATCAGAATTATTGATTTTAAAATCAATGCTATGATTTAAGTGTAGAGAAAGAGGTGAGTGGATGACTGCAGAAATTAGACTTGATGAGAAGTTTGTTTTAATGAATGTTTCAGCAAAAGACAAAAAAGAGGCTGTAAAAATTTTAGCAAATCTATTGGAGGATAATGGTGTTTTATCGGATAAAAAGCAGTTTATTATGGATATCTATATTAGAGAAAAAGAAGGAGCGACAGGCATTGGGGATGGGGTAGCAATTCCCCATGGCGTTTCAAGCGGGGTAGAAAAGGATGCGATAGCTGTTGGTATTCTCAAAGAAACTATCTATTGGGAAAGTGTCGATAATGAAAAAATTAAGGTTATTGTTCTATTTGCTGTCTCTACTAAGGAATATGGAAGCAGCAAACGTCATTTAAAAATGATGGCGAATGTTGCAAAGGTACTGGCACATGATGAGCTGAAGGAGCAATTGAAGAAGGCCGTAAATGCAAAGGAAGTCGTTGAAATCTTTTCGCAAAGAGAGGAGAATTTAGTATGAGAATTGTGGGGATTACTGCCTGTACTGCAGGCATTGCGCACACTTATCTAGTCAAAGAAAAGCTGATTAATGCAGCTGCAGAATTAGGACATGAAATAAAAATTGAAACTCAGGGAAGTATTGGAAATGAAGATATTTTAACAAGCAACGATATCGAAGAAGCAGATGTAGTGATTATTTCTGCAGATATTGAAGTATCTGGAAGAGAAAGATTTGATGGGAAAAAAATTTTAGAAGTTCCAATGAAAATTGCGATGAAATCTCCTAAAAATCTCTTGTCAAAGATAGAAGAAAAGTTGAAATCAGAGTGAGGAGGAAATCTCATGGAGAAGCTTCAATTTAAAAAACATGTATTGACTGGTATTTCATTTATGATTCCTGTTGTCGTTGCTGGGGGGATTTGCCTAGGATTATCTCAAATATTCGGTGGTATTGATATTCAGCCTGGAACTTTTGCTGCTTCGCTTCAAGATATTGGTGTAGCTGCTATTACTTTTACGGTCCCTGTTATTGCTGCGGCAATTGCCTATTCAATTGCGGGAAGGCCGGGGATTGCTCCCGGATTAGCAGCCGGAGCTTTGGCTAATGCTGTAGGAGCAGGTTTTCTTGGTGGTCTTGTGGGTGGATTCCTAGCTGGTTATATTGCACTTATGGTGAAAACCTATGTAAAACCACCAAAAGTATTGCAAGGGTTAATGCCGGTTTTGATTATTCCTGTTAGTTCTACTCTGATTGTCGGACTTGTTTTTGTATATGCTTTAGGAGGACCTCTGGCTTTTATTCAAAGCAGTATGACCGACTGGCTGCTTAGCTTGCAGGGAGAATCTGGATTTCTTCTAGGCGGTATTATCGGAGCGATGCGTTTTGATATGGGAGGCCCCTTTGCTCAAGCAGCAAGTGCATTTTGTGATGCCATGTTAGTAGAAGGTATTTATGCACCCAAAGCGGCTAGTATGGTTAGTGGTATGACACCTCCGGTTGGTGTTGCAGTAGCTGTATTTTTAGCCCGAAAAAAATTCACGCAAGCAGAACAAAATGCTGCAAAAACAGCTTTTCCTTTAGGGTTATTCTTCATTACTGAAGGAGTTTTTCCGTTTCTTGCAACTGATCCCATTCGAATCATTATTTCCTGTACTTTAGGAAGTGCCATATCCGGCAGTTTGGCCGTTGTCTTTGGTTGCTTGTGTCCGATTCCAGCTGGCGGCATTTTTGCTATTCCATTTATTGAACGACCGTTCATGTTTATCCTGGCATTTGTTATTGGTGTAGCGGTTACGGCAATTAGTTTGATCATACTGAAACCAAAAGCGATTGAAAATGAAGAAAAAGAAGAAGAGATTGATTTTGAAATTAAATTCAATTAGTAGGGGATGAAAGCATGCTAGTTCCAATGAAGGAAATCTTAGAAAAAGCCAGAGAACAAAAATATGGGGTGATTGCACCCAATGTTATTAATGAAGATACTGCTCGAGCCTGTATCGAAGCTGCTGTTGAGTTAGATGCTCCTTTGATTTTAGATTTTGGTTTTGTATTTCATAAGGACATTGTCTATTTAGGAAGAATCATTGAATATTTAGCCAATCAAGTTTCTGTTCCTATCGCTTTAAACTTGGATCACGGTGCTACTTTCGAGCAAGCCGTTTGGGCAATTCGAGCGGGTTTTACCTCAGTAATGGTTGATCGCAGTACGGCGCCTCTGGAACAAAATATTAGGGAAACAAAGGAAATTGTGAAAATGGCTCATGCAGTAAATGTAAGTGTTGAGGCAGAGCTTGGACATGTTGGAGAAGGCAAAATGTATGGAGATTCTGTTAAAGGACTGTATACTGATGTGGAAGAAGCCCAGAGCTTTGTTACAAAGACGGGTATAGATTGTTTAGCAGTAGCTGTGGGAACTGCTCACGGACAGTATAACGGATTACCTCATTTAAACTTCGAACTCTTAAATGAATTGAATCAAAAGCTGTTAATTCCATTGGTCTTGCATGGAGGGAGCGGTACAGGAGATGCCAACTTAGTGAAAGCAATCAAATGTGGGATTACGAAAATCAATATCGCGACGGATCTGTTTACAGCTGCGATTGATGAAGGCAATCAACTCGGAGAATCTTATATGATTTATCATCGCTTGCAAAAGGGATTTAAGGATAGACTTATTTATTATATGAAGTTAGCCGGTCAAGCAGGTAAAGCTTCAAATTAGGATATAAGAAGTAAGAACGAGAGAGAAGGTGCGATAAGATGCTGACGAAACGGCAACAGATGATTGTTAAAGTATTACTAGAAAAGGAACAATCAACTAGTAAAGCAATTGCAGAGACGCTTTCTTTATCTGACAAGACTGTTCTCAATGAACTGACGGTAATTGATCAAGAACTGAAAAAGAGGAAGTATGGCAGGCTGATCAAGAGTCGTGGTGTTGGAATTCGTTTACTGATTGAAGACGCTGTTTCGAAGCAAAAGCTAGAAGAAGCCTGCTATCAAATCTCTGTAGATGATGATGTGTCTCACCTGCTAAAACGACTTTTCATGGGGCCGAAAAAGACTATTGTTACAGAAAAGAAACTAAAACGAGAATTATATGTAAGCCGCAGCTATTTAGCTCATAAAATTGAAGATTTAAATCAAATTTGTCATGACTACCATGTGATGATTAAACGAGTTAAAAATTATGGTTTGGTCATTGAAGGCAGTGAATTCGATATTCGTGATGCCATTATCGAATTGTTCTTAAAAACCTATTTGTTTCCAACACAAGTTGCAGTTGGGAAGCACTTCTTTAATGAAAAACAAGAGTACTCATTTAAAAGTGTTTTTGGCGAGTTTAATTATCATCCGATTGAACAATTGATTTTGGGTTTTGAAAAGAAAAATCAGCTAAAGCTGGATCACTTTTCCAGAAATACGGTACTTTTGCATATTTCTTTAGCGATCATTCGTGAAAAATTAGGGTATAAGTTGACATATACTCGACAACAGAAAGAGCTAATCGCTTCTTTTCCCAAAATGTTTTTAAATGAATTGGGACAGTTTTTCAAGGAAAATTATACAACAGAGCCATCTAAAACTGAGCTTTCCTATATCTATCTTTACCTTGATTTATATGGACTGCTGACTTCCAATTCTTTTGATAAAAAGAAACTTGAGGTAGAAAAATCTGAGAGATTTAACGAGTTTATTGATAACTTTTTAAGCATCACTGAAGGTATATTAAATATTGATATTGGTACAGATAAGCAGCTGAAAAAGGGAATTGTCCATCATCTTAGCGGAACGATCTTAAGGCTGACTATGAGTATTCGTATTCATAACCCGCTTCTTTATGAGGTAAAGAAAAACTTTTCAATGGTCTATAAAGCTACCTGGGCCAGTAGCTTGCTTTTCGATCAATACTATAATGCAACAATTAATGAAGATGAAATTGCTTATATTGCTTTATATTTGGGTATCGCAAAGGAAAAAAGAAAACAAAATATTAATATTTGTTTACTTGTGAACGGTAAGAATAGTTTTTCAGAGTTATTGTATGAGCAAATCAGGAATCTTCATCCGAGAATTTCTTTGAGCTGCCAAACAACAGAAGAGTATCAGGATGTCTATGATATAGTTGTTTCACCTTTAATGAATGTAAGTAACTATACCTCAAAAAAAGTCATTCATATTGGACGTATTCTAACTGAAAATGATAAGATTGCGGTCTTATCAACTGTTAAAGAATTGATTAAAAAGAAAATATTAGGCAATAAAAAACGAGATGTGAATGAAGCAATGGGACTCAAGGAAGAATTTATTTTTCTGGACTATCCATCCAAAGAAAAGAACACAATTATTACAGAAATCTGCAGGCTTTTAGAGAGAAAAGGATACGTCTACAAAAACTATATACAATCGGTTATTAAACGGGAAGTTTTTGTTTCTACGGAAATTGGTTCTGCAGTTGCAATTCCTCATGGAAATTCAAAATTAGTGAAAAAATCAATCATTGTTTATATTAATTTACAGGAGCCGATTCAATGGACAGAAGCAGACAAAGTTAAGCATATCTTTTTTCTTGTTGTTTCTGAGATCAATGATTTTACCACTGAAAAAACGATTCGCGGCTTCTACAAAACGTTGATAAAGATCACTGAAGATGGCAGCATTACTCTTTTGAATCAATTAAAAACTAAACAAGAAGTTATTGAATTCTTTGTTGAAAGAGGAAATTAAACTGTTACTGATGAAAAGCAACTCACAAAGCTGTTTTTGCTCCCGTGCCGGCTGTACGTTTCTTGAATTAGCAGCCTAACTTAGTTTTAATTCGGTTAATACACTAGATAATTTCTATAGCTTATAAATCTTTAGACTGACATTCTTATTGTGGCAGGAATTTTATTTGCGGCTTTGATTCTTTTCATCATTTTTGGATTAGCAGGTGGAAAGTGTTGGCAAAAAAATATGTAATCGTCCTTGAATGATGGATTAAATTGGGAAATTATTGTTTATAATTCGGATAGCTTGAAGAAGCAGGAAAATTTGATATTAGTTATGGGGAAGAACGCCTGGGATATATAGATGCTGGGACTAGTCTAAAATGAATAGCTGCATTGGTTATAATGTTGCAGTAATTGTTGAATAAGAGCATCACAGATATGGAAAAATCGAGATTTTATAAATGAGAATGAAAAGTCAGTCTTTCTTTACTTGTTATTTTAAGTTATTTTGAATTTACCCCAAATTATTGAACTAGCAGTATTTTAAAGTGTATTTCATTTGTTTACAAAGCAGCTTCTGTAACTACTGATATAATAGTAGTTTTAGTGGGGAATGGGTAAATTCAAATAAGTTGCCCCTTGAACTCTTTTTTAAAGTGTGAAATAATAGCTTCAAAATAGAAACGACTTAAGATTTGTTCGCCGGAACAATCTTGCAGGAGTCAGACAAACGGACCGTAGGCTTTAATGGTTCGTTTGGCTGGCTCCTTTTTTCATAGGAGGTACAGGCATATGACAAAAGAAATCTTTGGAAAAGAAGTGCAAGTTAACGAAAAAATGGGGCTTTCAAAAGAAGAGGTGCAGAGACGATTAGAAGAATTTGGCTATAACCAACTGGAAATCCGGACTGGAAAAAAGTTCTTTGAGTATTTAAAAGAAACGGTAAAGGATATCACGATACTTATCTTAATTTTTGCAACGATTCTATCAGGGTACATTGCTTTCACAGTACACCCGGATGATTTTTCTGAACCGATTGTTATCTTTTCAGTTGTTCTGCTTAACATTTATTTATCCATTCGGCAGCAAAAAAATGCGGAAAAATCAATGAATGAGCTGAAAAAAATGAGCGTTTCGACAAGTAAAGTTCTTAGGGATGGACAAATAAAAGAAATTGAAAGTACAGCGATTGTTCCAGATGATATCATTCAGCTGGAACTGGGGGACCGAATTCCAGCCGATGCAAAAATTTTGAGCTGCAGCAATTTTTTTGTTGATGAATCATTTTTGACAGGTGAAAGTGAACCCAGTGAAAAGAATCCTGAGTATATTCCTTTGGAGCATGATTCACTGGGGGATCGAAAAGAATTAGTTTTTTCAAGCTCGTTGGTAGTAACAGGAAAAGCGAAAGTCAGAGTTGAAAAAACAGGTATTCATACAGAAATTGGCAAAATTTCCAGCTTGATAAATAATGAAGCTGCGAATACAGCACCGTTGCAGCTTAAAATGCAAAAGCTTGGAAAAGCATTAGGGTTTGTTGCCATTTTAGCTGGATTCTTTGCGATAGGCATAGGCGTGATCAAAGGCTTGCCTTTGGAAACAAGTATTATGACAGCTATTTCAATGGCTGTTGCTGCGATTCCTGAAGTTTTGCCTGTAGTAGTGACTATTTCACTGGCAGTAGGAATGAGCAATATGGCGATAAAACAGACAATTGTCAGAACACCTTCAACCGTCGAAACCATTGGCGGAGTGTCTGTTATCTGTTCAGACAAAACAGGGACAATAACAGAAAATAGAATGACAGTTAAGTGTGTCAGTCCATTGGGAGACTTATCAAATACAGTTTTTAATATTACAGAAGATAAGGAAAAAAATTTATTGTTTTTATTTTATCTTGCTAGTTCCATTGAAGCAAACGCGACTGTCAGCAGCAATCCCACTGAATTGGCAATTAGTAAAGCTTTAGCTGAGGCTTTCACGCAGGAAGAATTAACGAATGCTGCTTCAACAGTTGAAAAAGTTTATGAAGTCCCCTTTGATTCCAAAAGAAAAAGAATGACTGTTTTATATAAAGTTAAAGAGCAGTATATTTCAGTAACAAAAGGAGCCTTTGACCGATTAAATATTATAAATGATAAGCAGGACTTTTATTTGCAGGAACACGATAAATTAGCTGAACAAGCCTACCGTGTATTGGCAGCAGCCTATAAGATATATGAAAATTTTCCGACTGGTATTTCTGATGATGAGTTGGAATGCAGCTTGAATCTTGCCGGCTTTGTGGGAATTATGGACCCTGCAAGAGCAGAGAGTTATCAGGCTGTTGCTGCAGCAAAACAAGCAGGAATTGAAACGGTCATGATTACCGGAGACCATTTATTAACAGCTGAGAAGATAGCAGAAGATGTGGGGATTCTTGCGGAAGGAAAAAAGGCGATGACAGGTGCAGACCTAAATAAATTGGGGGATGAGGAATTAGCTGCTGTTATTCAAGACTACCGGGTTTTCGCTCGTACGTCTCCCGAAGATAAAATCCGCATTGTCAAAGCTTTTCAAAGCAATGATGAAATTGTCGCAATGACTGGGGATGGCGTGAATGATGCTCCTGCATTGAAAGCCGCTGATGTGGGGATTGCTATGGGGGGAGGAACAGAGGTTGCAAAAGAGGCTTCAGATATGATTTTGGCAGACGATAATTTTGCAACGATAGTAGCAGCTGTTGAGGAAGGTCGGCGTGTATACAGCAATATCAGGAAATCCTTATATGCAATGCTGGGGTGCAACATTTCGGCACTGACCATTGTTCTGATTTCTTTATTACTTGGCTGGGGAGCACCGGTTACAGCCATTCAACTTTTAATTATTAAGGTAGTCGCAGATGGTATTCCAGGGTTCAGCTTAAGTGTAGAACCTGCAGATAAAGAAGGGATGAAGTATCCTCCTATAAGTAAATATGAGAGTATTTTTTTGAATGGTTTGCTGCTTAAAATTATTGAAATTTCTGCGGTGTTTACAGGGGTTACATTAATTGCTATTTTAGTGGGACAAGCACAATCGGTTGAGATAACAAGAACAATGACATTTATTGTTTTGGGGCTGTCGACAATCGTACACATGTATAACTGTCGGAGTACCGGCTCTATTTTCAAAATGGACTTTTTAAGTAATTCTTTGCTGGCAGCAACCACAATTGCAGGAGCTTTGATCATCATTCTTCTGGTAAATATCCCTGTAACGCAACAAATTTTTGGGTTTGTAACAATCAGCTTGATTAACTGGATATGGGTTCTTGGGCTGTCAATCTTTCCGCTGGTTTATATTGAAATAAAAAAATATTTTCGCTTATTTTAAAAAAGCGTACTTTTTTCAGCCTTGTCGGGTTCTTTTATTTTTATAAAAGACCGTATCCATTTAAATCCTTGAATAGAACTAGGTAAAAAGTTGAAATTTTTTAACAAATATTTGGTACTTTTCTGTTTAAAGGAGTATACTCGAATTGACATCATTATAATGATTATTTAGTAAAGTTTTTCTTAATTGAAGGAAAAACAGAGATTAGGAGGGGGATTTTTATGGATATTGTTACTTTAGCGAGATTTCAATTTGGGATGACTACGGTTTTTCACTTTTTCTTTGTACCGTTTTCTATTGGGGTCGCTCTTGTTGTGGCAATTATGGAATCAATGTATGTATGGAAAAAAGATGAACGTTATCGAAAAATGGCAAAATTTTGGGGAAATATTTTTCTCTTAAGCTTTGCAGTTGGTGTGGTGACAGGGATTATTCAGGAATTCCAGTTTGGTATGAACTGGTCTGATTACTCTCGTTTTGTCGGGGATATTTTTGGAGCACCGTTAGCTGTTGAAGCGTTGCTGGCTTTCTTTATGGAGTCAACCTTTTTAGGCTTATGGATTTTTACCTGGGATAGAGTAAAACCGAAACTGCATTTATTGTTTATTTGGCTCGTAACCATTTCTTCTATGATGTCAGCATTTTGGATACTGGTAGCCAACAGCTTTATGCAGCATCCTGTGGGTTATACACTTAATAATGGCCGTGCAGAAATGACTGATTTTGGAGCGCTGCTGACCAGCCATCAGGTTTTATATGAGTTTACTCACGTGATTGCGGGAGCAATTACAATGGGCGGAATGATCGTAGCCGGATTGGCTGCTTTTCAGATTTTAAAGAAAAGAGATGTCGAGTTTCACAAACCTTCCATGCGTTTAGGATTGGTTGTCACATTGTTTGGTGCTCTTTTTGTGCTGGGAACAGGAGATATGCAGATGAAAGCTCTCCTTGATGATCAGCCGATGAAATTTGCGGCAATGGAAGGAGAGTATGAAGACTCTGGAGATCCGGCAGCCTGGACGTTAATTGGCTGGGCAGATGAAGCCAACCGCAAGCAGGTTTTTGGGATTAAAATTCCATATATGCTGAGTATCTTGTCTTATAATAAACCTTCAGGATCAGTCGATGGGATGGATACTGTCAATAGGAAGCTGATTGAAGAATATGGGGAAGACAATTATTTCCCTCCGGTGAATACACTGTTCTGGAGCTTCCGTGTGATGGCCGGCTTTGGTATGCTGATGCTGCTGGTGTCAGCACTGGGACTATTTTTTACCCGTAAAAAGAAACCCTCTCTCTATGAGAAACGCTGGATGCTGTGGATTATGGGGCTGTGCACCTTTGCACCGTTTTTGGCAAATACAGCTGGTTGGCTGATTACTGAACTGGGACGTTATCCTTGGACGGTTTACGGATTATTTAAAATCGAAGATAGTGTTTCACCAAACGTATCAGTGACTTCACTGCTGATTTCAAATATTGTTTACTTCGTTTTGTTTGCTGGTTTGGCTTCTGTAATGATCTATCTGGTTATCAGAGAATTGAAAAAGGGACCTGATTATGAGGAAAAGATGCTGGCGCAAAAACAAACAGCTTCTTCTGATCCTTTTGATAAGGAGGTTTTTAATTAAATGAGTAATTTGCAGTTATTATGGTATGTACTGATTGGGGTACTTTTCTCAGGCTTCTTCTTTTTGGAAGGCTTTGACTTTGGAGTTGGAATGGCTGTTCAGACTCTGACACATAATGATGGAGAAAAAAATCAGATCGTTGAGACTATTGGACCTGTTTGGGATGGAAATGAAGTCTGGCTGCTGACTGCAGGCGGCGCAATGTTTGCATCATTTCCATACTGGTATGCCTCTTTGTTCAGCGGCTACTATCTAATTTTATTCATTATTTTAATAGGTTTGATTATTCGAGGTGTCTCTTTTGAATTTCGTCATCGGATGCCGGAAGGAAAAATGAGAAATGTCTGGAATTGGACTTTGTCGATAGGCAGTTTTATTGTGCCGTTTTTCTTTGGTATTCTATTTATCAGTATGATTCAGGGAATGCCGATTGATTCAGCAGGCAATATGACAGCAGGCTTCTCAGATTATATCAATCTATTTTCTTTAGTTGGCGGAGTTGCATTGACATTATTGTGCTATCTGCATGGACTGAACTATATTGCTTTAAAAACCGATGGTGATATCAGACATCGTGCGAGAAACTATGCACAGTTTTTATATGGGATTCTTTATGTCGGCTTAGTTGTTTTTGCTGTATTACTGTACTTCAATACAGACTTTTTTGACCGTCATTTGATGACTACACTGATTTTGCTTGTGGGAATTGTAAGCTTGACTGTAGTTGCAAATATCAGTGTCTTCAAGCAAAAGGAACTGCTTGCGTTTGTTGCCAGCGGTTTGACCATGATCCTTCTTGTTGCATTATTATTCAGCGGGTTGTTCCCTCGAGTAATGATCAGCTCTTTAGGAGCTTCCAACGATCTGTTGATTGAAACAGCATCCAGCAGCCCATACACACTGAAAATCATGTCTTGGATTTCGTTGAGTATTTTGCCATTTGTACTGGTGTATACAGGTTGGACGTATCATGTCTTCAGAAAACGTGTTTCCAATCTGCCGACACATACGGGGTATGGCGAATGATAGATAAGGCAATTTTAAAAATGCCTGAGATAAAAAAAGTAATGCTATTGCTTGCAGGGGCTGCTTTCCTGCAAGCAGTGTTTATTATTGGGCAGGCTTATTATTTGGCCAAAGCAGTTACTGGGCTTTGGAATGGCGGACAGTTACAGGAGCAGGGGCTGTCCATGCTCCTGTTTTTTTTATTTTACAGCGGTCGTCATATGATCACTTTTTTCCGGGACAAGCTTTTGGATACGTTCAGCTACAAGCGCTCCAGTGAGTTAAGAGCAGCACTTTTATCCAAGGTGTTTCGTCTTGGCCCTGTTGTTGTGCAGGAAGAGGGGACCGGCAACATGGTAACCATGGCATTGGAAGGTATTCATCAGACAGAAAATTATCTGCAGCTGATTTTAATGAAAATAATCAACATGATGATGATTCCATGGATCATCCTGATCTTCCTGTTTACTTTGGACCTTCGATCAGCTGCTGTATTGCTGATTGTTTTTCCCATCATCATTATTTTTATGATTATTCTGGGGTATGCAGCCCAAAGTAAAGCAGATAAGCAATATAAAGCCTTTCAGCTGCTGTCTAATCATTTCATCGATTCTCTGAGAGGATTGGATACATTAAAACTGTTCGGATTGAGCAAGAATTATGCTAGAAGCATCTATGCTACCAGTGAGCGGTTTAGGGAAGCAACAATGGGGACTTTGAAAATAGCAATTTTATCGACCTTTGCACTGGACTTTTTTACAACACTTTCTGTCGCAGTGGTCGCAGTCTTCTTGGGACTGGCATTGCTTAATGGACAGATTCTGCTGTTCCCTGCATTGACCACCCTGATTCTGGCTCCGGAATTTTTTCTTCCGGTCAGAGATTTTGCAGGTGACTACCATGCAACTCTTGATGGAAAAAATTCCTTTCAGGCGATTCAAGCGATTATGAATCTTCCTGAAATAATGGATACAGATCAGTTAAACTTATCAACTTGGACAAGGAATGATCAGCTGACAGTCAATAAGCTTAATTTTACCTATGGACAGAGTGATTTTCCTGCGCTGAAAGAGGTAGAATTTTCTGTTCGGGGGTTTCAAAAAATTGGAATTATCGGTTCCAGCGGTTCGGGCAAATCTACACTTATAAATTTATTGAACGGCTTTCTTGCTCCGGACAATTCTTGCTTTGCTATTAATGGAGAAGGGATGTCTCATTTAAATCAAAAGGACTGGCAGAAACAAATGCTCTATATTCCGCAGTCTCCTTATATTTTTCAGGATACACTGGCAAATAACATTCGATTTTATACACCGGCAGCTTCTGATCAGGAAATTATGCATGTGATTGACTTAGTCGGATTGACAGAGTTGGTAGCGGAGCTTCCGGAAGGAATAGAGACGGTTATTGGCGAAAGCGGACGAATGTTCAGCGGTGGTCAGGCGCAGCGTATTGCCTTGGCAAGAGCATTTTTGGATCAGGAACGCCGTATTTTGGTATTTGACGAACCAACTGCACATTTGGATATTGAAACCGAAGTTGAGATTAAAGATAAAATGCTGCCGTTAATAGAAGATCATCTGGTTTTCTTTGCCACTCACCGTCTTCACTGGATGAAAGAGATGGACTATATTTTAGTCATGGATGAAGGGATGCTGGTTGAAGCAGGAACGCTGGATGAGCTTATGGAAAAAGAAGGGTATTACGTAGCGTTGACTAAAGAAATGAGGGGGGAAGCAAATGAAACTGTCAATGACTGACAATGGGCAGCAGGATCAGTGGGTTCGACCGTTTTTAAAAAAATATAAAGGACTGCTGATGCTGGCAATTTTTTTAGGTTTCCTCACCTTCTTCAGTGCTGGTGCTCTGATGTTCAATTCAGGTTATTTAATCAGCCGGGCAGCTTCATTGCCTGAGAACATTTTGCTGATTTATATTCCGATTGTTTTGACAAGAGCGTTTGGTATCAGTCGTCCTGTTTTCCGCTATGTTGAGCGCCTGGTCAGCCATAACTGGGTATTGAAAATGACTTCTGATCTGCGTTTAAAGCTGTATCGGATTTTGGAAAAAGATGCAATGTTTCTTAAATCAAATTATCAAACCGGAGATATTCTGGGGCTGCTTTCAGAAGATATCAATCATTTGCAGAATTTGTATTTGAGAACAATCTTTCCAATGATTATTGCAGGATTGCTGTATGTAGTCATTGTGATTGGCTTGGGCTTCTTTTCCTGGTGGTTTGCTCTTTGTATGCTTCTTCTTTTAGGCGTAACGGTTGTTCTCCTGCCGATATTGTCTGTACTGGTGAACGGCGCCAGACAGGAGCGGCAGAAAGGAACAAAAAATCAATTGTATAAAATTTTGACGGATAATATTTTGGGCGTCTCTGATTGGGTTTTCAGTCAGCGGGGTTCGGAATTTGTTCTTTCCTACGAAGAGAAGGAAAAGGAACTGCGTGAGATTGATGGAGAAATTAAGAAGTTTGATCGCAGAAGAGATGTTGTGTTTCAGCTGTTCTTTGGTATGATTGCACTTGCTGTGCTAATCTGGGCAGGCACTCGCTTTCCAGGAAATCATGGTGGTGCCGCTAATTGGATAGCAGCATTTGTATTAACTGTTTTTCCTTTGATTGATGCGTTTGCTCCATTGTCGGATGCGGCTCAGGAAACGACAATTTATAAAGATTCCATTTCACGTTTGAATGAGCTTCCGGAAGTGGAAGGAGCAAAAGAAGCCGCTGCGTCAAACCCGAATTCAACAAAGATAGAGGCCCGACAGCTGACCTTTACGTATCAGAATGCTTCACGGACTGTGCTGAGCAATCTGTCGCTTGAGATTCCAGAAAAAGAGAAACTGGCGATTTTAGGGCGCAGTGGTTCTGGGAAAAGTACGCTGGCCTCTTTAATAAGAGGGGACCTTCAGCCGACTCAGGGAGAAATGCTGATTGGCGGTGTGCCGGCAGACCAACTAGGGGATTCTATTACAGAATATATCGGGGTAATTCAACAAAAACCGTATCTGTTCCATACAACGATCCTCAATAATCTTAGAATTGGTAAGGAATCAGCAAGTGAAGAAGAGGTCTGGCATGTTCTGGAATTAGTTGGACTTAAGAAAATGGTTCAGCAGCTGCCTGATGGATTGCAGACAATGGTGGATGAAGCCGGACTCCGCTTTTCCGGAGGAGAGCGGCATCGACTTGCACTGGCCAGGATTCTTCTGCAGGATACGCCAGTTGTTCTGCTTGATGAGCCGACAACAGGACTGGATCCAATTACAGAGCAAAAACTGTTAACAACCTTTTTTGATGTACTTGAGGATAAAACGATCATCTGGATTACACATCACCTGCAGAGTGTACAAAAAATGGATCGGATAATTTTTATTGAGGATGGTCAGTTGATGATGAGCGGAACACCTGAAGAATTGATGACAGGAAACCGGCATTTCCAAATGCTGTATAGAATTGATCAAGGCTTAAATTAGTATACTGACTGCTTCAAATCATAACGACGTTTACAGTCAAAGAAATGGAACTTCCATCTCTTTTGCTGGTACAGGCAATCTATCTATTAAGCAATGCATTAGTTAAAAGAGATTGTGACAGCTCTTTGCTTGGCTGAAGGGGTCACTTGCTTCTACGCTTCTATGAATGCTCATCGTATATTTGAGGGGCATATAAGACATACCAATGCATAAATGAACAAACAGCTATGTTCATTGCTAAGAGGCTGCTTGTATGCGAAGTACTGATGGGGATAAATTTGTCAGAATTTATTTCAGATACAAAGATACAGTTGTATGTGAAACAACGATCTGCTGAATGTGCAGATATTCTTCAAACTTAAATAGGAGACAGCTAATCGCAGAGATATAAGCATCCAGCTTCTAGCACAAGACAGGTACCATGTATCATCTACTAGTCAATGCTTAAGGGGATGCGACGTAGCGTTGTCACATCCCCTCTGCGTATTTACCAAGTATATTAATGACTGCGGACCAGTAGAAGCTCTGTTAGTTTTTGTCTCTGTGGTTCTCACTAGGGACTGTGACAAAAGTATGTCTGAGATCCCTAAAACCGAATCAACGGTGTTCCAGTCTTTGTATGATTCGAGCATTCGATAAGAAGCGTAGGAGCAAGTTCATACATGCGCTGAGTATTCAAAGAAAAAGCCCTTCCATGCTTCAATCCTGGAAGCATGAGAGTTGTTTATACCTCATGCTTTTATCAGGCATTATCAGTACTTACGGACTAGTAATAGTTCAGTCAGTTTCTGCAGCTGTTTACGGCTGGTGCTTTTTGGCAGCTTGGCAATATCCTGTCTGGCTTTTTCGGTCATCAGATCAGCGAATTCCTTTGCTTTTTCCACTCCATCCAGTTGTTGAACAATCGAGGCGACTTCTGCTGCTTCTTCAGCAGTCAGCTGCTCCTTTTTATTTAAGTAAGGGGCAAGGAGAGCGGGGTGTTCCTGCAGGGTAAAGATCAGCGGCAGTGTATAAACACCTTGAGCAATATCTTCAATTGTCGGTTTTTGTAACGTTTCTGTGGTCGCTGTATAATCAAGAATATCATCGTAAACCTGAAAGGCAATTCCGATATGACGCCCGATTCGTCTAGCCAACTGTTCAATTTCTTTAGACGCGTGACCAAAGTGTGCACCTTCCAGACAGCTCAATGAAAAAAGCTCAGCCGTTTTTCCATTTACACTTCGTAAGTAATCGGTAATCGTGATATTTTGGTTATAGCGGGTATGCATCTGGTCTAGCTCGCCAAGCAGCAGGCGCTTCATTGAATGGGCGTTAATTTGAAGATATTTAGAATCCTTCATAGTATCAGCAAGCAAATCAAAGAATTCTGTAAACAGCAGATCCCCTGTATATACTGCAATGTCTTTGCCGTAACGTGATTGAATGGTTTGTGTTCCCCGACGTAATGGAGAATCATCTATAATGTCGTCATGAATCAACGTTGCCATATGCAAAATCTCAAGTGAAGCAGCAATTTTAATCAGCTGCTGGCGGTCTTGTTGATCGGCATTTCCCATTTGGGTAAAGATAAAGAAAAAAGCCGGGCGCAGTAGTTTACCGCCGGAGTTGGTCAATTCAACCAAAGCCTGTTTAATCTCTTTGTTGCGACTGTTGACTTTTTCTATGATCAGCAACCGCGTTTCATCTAACTGTTGCTGGATCAATGGGAAATATGTCCAAAATTTTTCCATAACATAAATAATCCTTTCAATAGCTCAATACTATTGATTGTATACGAAGAGCCAAAATAAATACAGTAAATCTTATCAAAACTTTGCAAAGCAAATTTTTGATAAAAAGCTGAAGATAGGAGTATAGTTTGAATAGAGAAATATTTTTTGAGCTAGTTGAATTAAAAGCAAAAACTGCCAGTATTTTGCCATTTCTTTTAGGTCTGTGTTTCAGCTGGTATCATTATCGTCAGGTTCACGTATTGTATGTACTTATCTACTTTGTAGCAATGATCGTTTTTAACATGGCTGTAGATATTCTGGATAATTATAATGATTATCTTCATGCTAAAGAGGGACATGATTATAAAGAAAAAACGAACATTATTGGTAGAGAAAGATTGTCATTATCAATGATTCGTCAATGGATTCAATGGATGGTCTGCAGTTCGGCAGTGATTGGTATTTTACTTTCAGCAGTAGTCGGCTGGCCGCTGCTTTGGATGGGAATTTATTGTTACCTAGTCGGCATTTTTTATTCTTCAGGACCTAGACCGTTATCCAGTTTACCTTTGGGAGAGTTTTTTTCAGGATTTACGATGGGCTTTATGATTCTTTTGATTTGTGTTTATATCAATACGTTTGAGGTTTTTCAATGGACAGGAGAAAGCTTGTTCAATGTGTTTGTGATTGCTCTTCCGAATATGTGTCTGATTGCCAATCTAATGTTGGCAAATAATATCTGTGATTTAGATGAGGATGAAAGAAATCACCGCTTTACACTGGTGCACTATTTAGGAAGAAAAAAATCACTTACATTATTTGTTTTATTATTGTTGATTGCTTTATCTGCAGTTTTTTACAGTGTTATTGCAGGACTGGCACCGATGACTCTACTGCTGACGGTGGTAGTTATTCCTTTTGTTTGGAAAGAGACCTGCGGCTTTCTGAAAGAACAGATAAAGTCAAAAACGTTTAGCTGTGCAGTAAAAATATTGGCAGTCGGAGCATTTGCTCAAGTATTCTTTTTTGCGCTAGGTTTGTGGCTGTGAATTTGAAGGTTTGGATATTTGTGAAAGAAGATGGCAGCCGATAAGTGATGAATGATCAAATAAACGTGTAGAGAGAGGGATAAATAAAATGAGTAAAAAAATCGTTATTTTAGGTGCGGGATATGCTGGTTTAAGAGCATTGCATGAATTGCAGAAAGAGGCAGCCGATATAGAAATTACTTTGGTGGACCGAAATGAGTATCATTACGAAGCAACAGATCTTCATGAGGTAGCAGCCGGTACGCAAAAAAGCGA
Organism: Enterococcus sp. CWB-B31; assembly: GCF_020567645.1. Classification (NCBI taxonomy): domain Bacteria; kingdom Bacillati; phylum Bacillota; class Bacilli; order Lactobacillales; family Enterococcaceae; genus Enterococcus; species Enterococcus sp. CWB-B31. The sequence goes on along the minus strand of NZ_JAJDJW010000002.1, from coordinate 266,342 downwards.
AAGAATCATTTACCCGATCAGAGATGTTGTAAAAAATTCATGTACAACCTTTATACAGGGAACCGTCAGTGCGATTGATACTGAACAGCAGCTGGTAAAATTAGCAGATGGAAAGACATTATCCTATGATTATTTGGTGGTAGCTTTAGGATTTGAATCTGAATCATTCGGAATCCCAGGTGTCGACGAATACTCGCTGCAAATGGTTGATGTGGATACTGCTGAGAAAATCTATCAGCATATTGAGGAGCAAATGAAGAGCTATAAAGAAATGCAGGATGAAAATGCGCTGAAAATTATTGTTTGCGGGGCAGGGTTTACAGGAATTGAATTGCTGGGTGCTTTGACAGACGGAAAGAAAAAGCTGGCTGAGGCTGCTGGTGTAGATTCGGAAAAAATTAGACTGTATTGTGTTGAAGCTGTTACCCGCTTATTGCCTATGTTTAGTGAAAAACTTTCTGATTATGGAATCAATAAGCTGAAAGATTGGGGTGTTGAGTTCTTAACAGGCAAACCGATTAAGGAAATCAAAGAAGGATCGGTTGTTTATTTGGATGACAAAGAAAACAATACCTTAAAAGAATTACATGGCGGAACCATCATTTGGACGACAGGAGTCAGCGGCAGCCATGTTATTGGCGCATCGGGCTTTGAAGAAAAACGCGGGAGAGTAATGGTTAATCCTGATTTAACTTACCCCGGACGTGATAATGTCTACATTATCGGAGATTGTTCTGCAGTAATGGATGAAGAAAGTCAACGACCTTATCCGACAACCGCTCAAATTTCACTGAAAATGGGCGAGTGCGCCGGAAAGAATATTAAAGCTCAGCTTAGAGGAAAATCAACACAGCCATTTACTTTTCATTCTTTGGGCTCTGTTTGCTCTATCGGAAACACCCATGCTTTTGGAGAGGTTGGCAAAATGGAAATTAAAGGCTATCCTGCTTCATTTGTTAAGAAAGCCATTATGGATCGCTCCCTATTTGAAACGGGCGGAGTAAAAGAAGTATTGGCTAAAGGACGTTTTGATTTTTACCATTAAGAGTTAACATTGCTGCTTTGATTAATTATTGAAAAAACAAGGTCGGGACAAAAGCGATCAGCTCCGAGAATTAAGAAGGAATATCCGAAAATTGTCAAGGAACACTAGTCATAAAATGACTAGCTGTGAATTGATACCTCCCTGGAGCTCCTCATATTTTCAGGATAGTTTGGCTTAATTCCGAAGGAGTTGCTCCTGCGGTTACTCGTCGCAAAAAGAATTTTTGCTTTTGTCTCGCCGTTTATTCGGGATTAGATACGAAGAGAGTTGGGAACTTTATTTCTGTCCCATTCACGCTATTAATTTGTTAAGCTGTAAATAATTTATCGGTTGTTCTACTTTTCTATTATAGTTAAATGGTCTGTAGGGTAGACAACTTTGGCATGATTTTTTTTAATTAGTACTTTTTTAATTTCGTTTCCTGTTTGTTTGTCAATGACTTGTTGATAAATATTGCTGTTGCGGTAAACAATTCCCTGTTCTCTGCTAAAATAGTCATCTTCACATTTTACGTGATAGCTGTAGGGCTGCTCTTTTTCAGCATAAAGCTCTCCGTGAAGATGAGTGTCGTCTGTATAAGTAATAAGCTGATAGGTTTGATCGGAAGAATTTTTGAAACGGTAGTCCATATAGTTGTAAACAATGGATGTTCCAGTTCCAAAAGGAATGACTCTGCCATAATCTGGGAAAAGATCCACCCCATCATGATGATGATGTTCCACAATTTCAAACGGAGTATGAAGAACCATCCAGTGAATTAGATTGGTAAACTGGCACATCCCTCCGCCTATTCCGCTGATCGCTTCTTCTTTGCCTATCATCAGTCCTTCCTGATAGCCGTCTTTTTCCTTACACGAGCCTACCAGCTTCCAAAATGAAAAAGTTTCGCCCGGTCGGATGAGGATTCCTGAAACCTTTGGGGTTGACAGTGCCAAATTAACCGCTTTGTTATCCTGCAGATGCTGATCGACATTTCCAAGCTTTCTTCTAATTAACGAACTATGTTTATAAATACAAACAGGCAGTTTCTCTGCCTCTTTTTTTGAAGCGAATCGTTGCTTTTGCAGTTTATCCTGAAAATGCCTTGAGATAATATTTTTATAGACTGATAGTTTGTATGTTGTCGGTGAGATTTCACAAAATAATTTTCTTCCCATAACCAGTACCCTCCATAATATTAACTTCCCCTAAGAAAAATTATTACATAATATTACTTGCGTGTCAAAAATATTACAATTATATTTCTTTAATATTAAATGAGAAATGCAGATTACTGGTTTCAGGCAGTATAAACAGGGAGAAGCTTCTTCAATGAGAGAATATTTCTATTAGAGTTAGACTATTTGATAAAGGGAATGTTAAGAAGGAACTCTCTGTAAATCTGAATAAAATCATGTTTCTGTGAATAATTTTGAAAAAGGAATAGGGATACTTTTGATCGTGCTCGTTTTCAGGTATAATGGAATTTGTTGAAAAGAGGGGAAAAAATGGCGCAGAAAAAAAAGACAAAGAAACAGAAAAAGCAGCAAGAACAGCTGCGTTACATTTTTATTGGTATCTTCTTTATTTGCTTTAGTTTACTGGGGTTGCTAAAGTTGGGATACTTGGGGATACTGATTGCAAACGGACTGCGTCTGGTAGTGGGGAATACCTTTACCATTGCTGCAGTTTTGTTAATGTTATATGGGTTTTCGCTGGTCCTTTTCGGAGAAAATTTTCCAATTAAATCCGCTCGTCCTATTATTGGCGGGCTGCTGATATATTTAGGAGTATTGCTATTCCTGCATGTTTACTGGTTTCGAAATATTGGCAGCGGATCACCTAATATTATTAATACTACCTGGGATTTTTTGAAAATGGATCTAAGCAGAAGCACCATTGCTGAAAATATCGGCGGAGGAATGATCGGAGCCGGCTTGTACACTGTTACCCATTTTCTGGTTGCTCAGCTTGGGAGTTATGCTGTTGCTGTTGTGTTGATATTGACCGGCAGCTATTTGATCAGCATGCTGGAAATTCAGCAGCTGTTGGATGGTATTCAGAAATTTCGCAAGGTACTGGGAACGCTATTTGCAAAAAGTGATGAGCATCTGGCTGCGAGAGCAGAGAAGCGTGCAGAACAGAAAAAAATGAAGGAAGCAGAAAAACAGGAAAGAGCCAGAGAGATGGCTGAACAGTGGCTTGAGAAGAATCAGGTCAGAGAGCATACGCCGGGAGAGCATCTGGCGCAAACTGAAAGAGAGCAGTACGATTATCCTGAACAGGAGCCTGAGCAGTTGACCTTGGTACCAATTGACAGCTTTCAGAGTCAGGAACAGGAAAGGTCTGAACCGCATTATTCTCAGGAAGAGATACACTATAACGAACAGGAAGAGGCTGGTGATCTTGACTTTGATATTGCTGCTGAAGCAGAAGACCGCGACTACCAACTGCCTTTTTCGACTCTTCTTGACTCAGTACCTGTTGCTGACCAGAGTGGAGAATATAAGAAGATTGAAAAGAATATTTCTGTTTTGGAGCAGACATTCAAGAGCTTTGGTGTTGACGCTCAAGTTGTCAAGGCGAGCTTGGGTCCGGCTGTTACCAAGTTTGAAGTTCAACCTGCTGTGGGTGTGAAGGTAAGTAAAATTGTCGGATTGACAGACGATATTGCTTTGGCATTGGCCGCGAAAGATGTAAGGATGGAGGCGCCGATTCCGGGGAAATCCTTAATTGGAATTGAAGTGCCCAATAGTACAGTCAGCACAGTATCATTTAGAGATGTGATTGATGCTCAGCCAAGTCATCCGGATAAAATTTTGGAAGTGCCTTTGGGAAGAGACATATCTGGTGTTGTACAGTCTGCTGATTTGACAAAGATGCCGCATTTGCTGATTGCCGGCTCTACTGGTAGTGGTAAATCTGTAGCTATTAATGGGATTATTACCAGCATTCTGATGAGAGCAAAGCCTCACGAAGTAAAAATGATGATGATTGATCCCAAAATGGTGGAATTGAATGTCTACAACGGGATTCCGCATTTGCTGACGCCAGTGGTTACAAACCCCAGAAAAGCAGCACAGGCTTTACAAAAGGTTGTTCAGGAGATGGAATTCCGTTATGAAAAATTTGCAGCAGCGGGTGTGAGAAATATATCCGGCTACAACGAGCTGGTGATTCAGAAAAATCTCGAGGATGGCGAGAACCGTCCGATTTTACCATTTATTGTTGTGATTGTTGATGAATTGGCTGACTTGATGATGGTGGCCAGCAATGAAGTGGAAGATGCAATCATTCGACTGGCACAAATGGCGAGGGCAGCGGGTATTCACATGATTCTTGCTACGCAGCGGCCAAGTGTTGACGTTATTACAGGAATTATCAAAGCGAATGTTCCGTCCAGAATTGCGTTTGCGGTTTCCAGCGGGACAGATTCCCGAACGATTATTGACAGTAACGGTGCAGAGAAGCTTCTTGGACGCGGAGATATGCTGTTTCTGCCTATGGGGGAAAATAAACCAATACGCGTGCAGGGAGCATTTATTTCGGATCACGAAGTGGAACGTGTAGTGAGCTTTGTGACGGAGCAGCAGGAGGCAGACTATCAGGAAGATATGATGCCTACGGAAGAAGCTGTTTCCGGAAGCAGTGAAAATCCTCAGGATGAACTATATGGAGAAGCAAAAGCACTTGTGATTGAAATGCAGACAGCAAGTATCTCTTTGCTGCAGCGCCGGTTCAGAATCGGTTATAATCGGGCAGCCCGTCTGGTGGATGAGCTGGAAGCCAATCATGTTATCGGTCCGTCTGAAGGCAGCAAACCAAGAAAAGTTTTTGTTGAAGTGGAAGAAGAGGAAGAGGTTCAACCGCCTGAACATGATCAAGATTATTAATTAAGAGAAATTGTTGTATCAGAGACCATGGGAGGAATTTCCGTGGTCTCTTCTTTTACACTAAAAAACAGAAGGGAAGCAGTATAAATTGCAGCAGCTAATAAGGGAGCTGTTCATTTATATGACTACAGCACTGGGAGCTATGCCAAATGGCTTTAAGCTTTCGAATGGCTCGTATGTAGATATCATGCCATTCTATAAACAGCTCGATTGATCTGAACAAAAGATATCTCCCTGAAATAAAATGAAAGATATACAGATAGAAATAAACAGTCTGAAGACTGTTTAGAAACCAGTAAGATAGACTGTTTAGATATTTCTAAGTTACCTGATTTTTCCTTTTTTATAAAATATTTCTTCTTTTTTTAGAGAAATCAACCTTAATCGAATTGCATTCCGCTCTATTTGCGGTATCATGTTTATAAGAGCATAAAAACATATTTTGGTTGGTAGTCCAAAAGCATAAATTGTCAGTAACCTTTCCTCCTTGGGGTGTCGGTTGTTCTTTTTTTCATTTTAAGAAGGAAGAATCATGGCACAGTCAGATAACAAGTGTAAAGACAGAAAAGAAAAGGCTGAATCTCAAGCATGTACAAAGAATGATTCAGAAAGAGAAGAAAAAAAACTAGTTGTTATTACAAAAAGCACAGGCAGTCATGGCGGAACAGTACGAGGAATTGAGAATTGAAAAAAGCACGAGCGCAGTGAAAGAAGCTCTGAGGAAACGCAGCTTATTTTTTGAGAAGAAACAACAGAAGTGTCTGGAAAAAAGAAAAAGGTATTAGTTCTTGTTTGGAATAGTTTGTAAGGAAAAAATACGAGCTGCATGCTGTTTGGCGGGAACAGATAGATAAAATAGGGATAAGGGTGAGCGATATGAAGAGAAAAAGCGTCTTATATCTGGAAGTGGCAGAACAAATCAAAGCGGATATCCTAAATGGCAAATATCCTGTTGGTTCTCTGCTTCCGACAGAGTCAGAACTGGAAGAATTGTTTGAGGTTAGTAAAATTACGATTCGTCGGGCAATTGAAATGTTGGCAGATGAAGAGCTGGTGGAAAAGAAAAGTGGAAAAGGGACGACTGTTCTAAGTAATCGTCCATACAACAAATTATCAAAAGCAGGAACCTTTACAGAATATCTCCATGATTCAGGATTGGATATTATTAAAAAGAACTTTGATCTTGAGCTTGTGACTTTGTCAGAAGATATGGAAGCATACAAAGGACTGGGAAACAGCGCAGTGAAGTTTTCAAGGCTCTATCTGCTTGACAGCCAGCCCTATATCTATTTTGAATATCTGCTGCCAAGAGCACTGTCGGATGTGACTGTAGAACAATTCGAAACAGAATCACTCTATCGGATTCTTGATCAGCATCATATAGAGATTTATCGATTCGAGGATAGCTTTGAAATTATCCCGTTGACTCCCAAGCTGCAAAAAATCTTGAATACAGCTGAATCGTCAGGGCTGAAACGAATCCGCCGATCATTTGGTAAGAACGACCAAATTGTTGAGTTTTCTGAGGCTGTTTATAACACAGCCATGCATCCTTACGTGATTGAATATGAAGCATAAATAACAAAGGACTTACATGACAAAAATGTAAGTCCTTTGTTATTTGTTTCAATGGCTGGTAAGCAGTGTCTCCTATAGAATGAAAGGAAAAAGAAAATGGAGTGAGAAAAATGCTGCAAGTAAAAAATCTAAGTAAAACCTATGGAGATGAAATTAAATATAAAGCTTTAAAAGCCTTGAATCTTACTGTTGAGGATGGAGAATTTATAGGAATTATGGGACCTTCCGGAAGTGGGAAGAGTACATTTTTGAATTTACTGGCAACAATTGATCAGCCAACCTCAGGAACGATTGAACTAAATGGAAAAAATCCAAATGAATTGAATCAGGAGGCTATTGCTAAATTCAGAAGAAGAGAACTTGGTTTTGTTTTTCAAAGCTTTAACCTGATGCCGACCTTGACAGTGGAAGAAAATATTGTACTGCCGCTGACTTTGGATGGAGAAAAAATTTCGGTGATGAAGAAAAAACTGAGCAGATTATCAGAACAGCTGGGAATTGCGCCTTTGCTCAAAAAGAGAATTGCTGAAATTTCCGGAGGACAGGCACAGCGTGCAGCAGTGGCAAGAGCGATGATCCATCAGCCGCAGCTGCTGCTTGCAGATGAACCGACAGGGAATCTGGATACTAAGTCTTCCAAAGATGTTATGAAGCTGCTCCAACAGCTGAACAAAAGAGAAAAAGCGACAATTCTAATGGTGACACATGATCCGCTGGCTGCCAGCTACTGTCAAAGAATTGTCTTTATTAAAGATGGACAGCTGATTGGTGAAATTAGGCAGATGAATGGTCAGAAGCAGTTCTACAATGAGATTATGGTAAATTTGGCTAAGATTGAAGGTGTTGAAAATGAGTTTTAGTCAATTTGTTATCCGCAATACAATAAGAAATAAAAGGCTGTATATGGCTTACTTCCTGAGTACATTGTTTGCAGTGATGGTCTTCTTTACATTTACCGGTTTTGCGTTTCATCCTGCTTTATCAGATGGACTGAATGCGAGTGCAAGACAGGGGATGCTTGGTGCAGCAATTATTATTTATGCCTTTTCGTTTTTCTTTGTTTTATATTCGATGGATGTTTTTATTCAGTCCAGAAAAAAAGAATTTGGATTATTAATGATTCAGGGAATGAGTCCGAAACAGCTGAAGCGGATGATCTTTATTGAGAATCTGGTCATTGGTTTTTTTGCAACATTTATCGGCGGATTTGCGGGAATTGGATTTTCTCAGATTATTCTCCTGATCAGCAATCATTTAATTCATGTACAGCTGGCTTTCTATTTTCCGTTGCAGGCAATGCTGATTACGATTGCGGCATTCACACTTTTATTTTTTATGATAGCTTTTTTCATCCAGTTTCGTTTGCCAAAACTTAAGTTGCAAACCTTGCTGAAAGCAGGCGATTTAGGTAAAGGAATGATCAAAGGCTCTTTACTAAAAGGAATATTGGCAATTGTTTTGATTGGAGTTGGCTATGCAGTTGCATTGCTTGTACCGGGAATGATGGTTCCAGTTGTAATGATCCCAGTTATTTTCCTAGTTGTTGTCGGAACTAGATTCTTGTTTAACCAATTAAGTGTCTGGAGCATTGAGAAGTTAAAAAAAAATCAGAAAATCTTTTGGAAAAAGACCAATATGGTGATTTTCTCTGATTTGTCATTCAGAATGAAAGACAATGCACGTTCGTTTTTTCTTGTATCTGTCATTTCTACTGTTGCTTTTGCGGCAATCGGGACTCTTTACAGCTTTCAGCAAATGATTCTGGAGTCTGCAGCTAATGTTCCTTATGAATTTCAAATTTCTGGAGAAGAAATTAAAATTATACCGACCAGCAATGAATTTACAGCACTTCTGGAAGAAAAAGGAATCCAGGTTGATCAGGCAGAGTATAGGCTTTACACAGATCAGAATCAGATTAACTATATTACAGAGAGCGACTACAATCAGCTGGCTAAAGTTGCAGACAAACCTCAAATCCAGACAAATGGACAGGCCGTTCAATTGGAATTTAAAAGTGAGTTTAATACAGGGAATCAGGCAACAAAGCTGACACAGGTGGAGATAGCAGGACAGCAGATCCTGCCTGTGTCTAAAAGTGAAAAAGAGGAAATTTTACCAGCTTTTAATGCAACGGTAGTGGTTCCTGATACAGTGAATTTTGCTAAAATGACCTATACTAAAAGTGTTGTCTGGCAGCCAAAAGATGCTTCCAGAGAGGACTTGATTGCATTAGGGAAAACGCAGGAAGGCAACTATCTTTTTACTGCGAAAACCTCTATGACACAATCAATAATAGACGGTTATAAACCTATTTTGTTTGTCGGGATTTTTATCGGAATTGTTTTCTTTGTATCTGCAGGCAGCTTTTTGTATTTCCGCTTATACAGTGACATGGATGTCGATGTAGAGAAATTTAAAATGATTTATAAAATGGGACTGGCGAAAAAAGAGCTGAAGAAGATGATTAATCAGCAAGTAGGCATTTTGTTTTTTACGCCAATTATTGTTTCCGTGATACATGGAGCAGTAGCACTGACTGCAATGTTCCATATCTTTGGTCAGAGTATGCAGCTGGCAGGCTGGCAGGTATTGGGTGCTTTTGTTCTCATACAGATTGTCTACTATATGATTGCAAGAATTTTCTATTTTAATAAAGTATATAAACTGGTGCAGTCTTAAAAATGGCAGAGCAGACGGAAGAATTTCTTTTTCGTCTATTCTGTTTTTTTTTAGGTCTCATCATCGGAAGTTTCCTAAAAGGGGGAAAAATGGAAAAGTATTTTATATACTGGAACATGTTCTTAACAAGAAAGCCATGAAGAATATGTGTCAGACCTTTAGGGTATATCTTTTATCACGAAAGCCCAGAAATGGTTGGCGAAGATTGATAGGTACATCAGGGAGTTATTAATCATTCATTACAACACAAAACGAAAAAAAAATATAGAAAATGACATGTAGTGGTTAATCCACTAGAGGGGAAATTAAAGAAACTAGCAATTGAGTAAAACTGTAATGCACAAGGCAAAGAATGTTGGAAAGTCGTATGAAGGAAAACTTCACGTACGGTTTGATGAGGGGGAGCTGAAAGTAAAACACCGAGCCGAGGCTCGGTGTTTGAAATCAGTTTTCTACTCTACTGATTTAATGTTATTTTTAGTATATAACTATGAGTTATTATTTATATACTGCACGTTTTGCAACATCTGATAACCGAACAAACCAAGGTTTATCTAGCACAAAGCTTGGCATTGCTTTTCCATTATTGGCTTTGTAAATATCGTTTAAAATATTAATTTCATCAGGATTCCCAATTGGAGTCAATCCTTTTCCATCAAAATAGTAAACTAACGACTCATTTGTAACTCTAAAAAAACATTGCATTGTAATCTCTCCTTTCGTAGTTTCAGGTTCTTCTTTTAAAAACAGATCAACCTCATCTTTTCTTCGGTTGACCAAACCTTCTAGGATTTGGCCCCCTGCATAAACATATTTTTTCATTTCAGCAGCTGCAGACTGCCATTGCTTTTGATTCAAATAAACCAACAGTTGAGAACCACTAAGAATATTTACTCCTAGATTGAAGTGAAAGCTGACTAAGGCATCAAATTGATTCTGTGTCAATTGAACGGTTACGTAGTTAAAGATACCTACAGCATGGTTTTGCATATCTTCATCCAGAAATACGTTAGCTTGTGCTTCTGTAATGACCAATCCAGCATAGACTCCTTTGGTATGCCCATAACCTATTGTCCAAACTCCAACAGAGTCCTGATAAGCATTCAGCCTTAGAGCTTCCCACTTCTTAATCAAATCCCTTCCTTTTGAGGACGGTTTCATGTTTTCATTTGCCATCTTTTTTATCCTTTCATGCAAAAAACTTATTGAAAGTTTTCTGATTGTGTCTCTATATGAGCACATTGCGTTTTGCAACATCTGATAACCGAACAAACCAAGGTTTATCTAGCACAAAGCTTGGCATTGCTTTTCCATTGTTGGCTTTGTAAATATCGTTTAAAATGTTGATTTCATCGGGATTCCCGATTGGAGTCAATCTTTTTCCATCAAAATAGTGGACTAACGACTCATTTGTAACTCTAAAAAAGCATTGCATTTTGGTGTTCTTTTTTGTCCCATCTTCTTCCTCTAGTGAACTGCTAAATGGTGGATGAATCCAACCTGCTAATTTTCCGTAGGATTCTAAATATTTAATATATCGTTTTTCTGCCGGATAATTGATTGTTGGTGCTGTACCTTTGAAATTTTGATCAACAACCCACATACCTGCCGTGTCAGCAGATAATATGAGACCTGTATGTCCCCATTGACTACCGTATATCTCCATAATGAAAATATCACCTGGCTTCGGATAACTATTGACTGTCTGATTTATCACTTTAAAACCAGCCCTGTTACCAGTACTTAATAAATCAATTGCTCCAGCTCCTGGAAAACTTGTTGAGAAGAGTTCAAAGGCATAAGAATTAATTAGATCAAAACACTGTGCCCCAGCAAAACCATCAAAATCATAGGTTTTTCCAATGGAATTATTTATCCACTGAAGACCCTGAGCTTGTGTCGTCATACTGATTTCTCCTTTCATTTTATTTAGAAATTCAGCGCTGTTATTTCTATATACCTATCATAATACTAATTAGCTTACTAAAACTTTCAAATCACTGTCATTTTACTTTCAAAGTTAAATATGAGAGACGCTTATCTTCTGGCAATTGGAATAAAAGAAGCTATACTTGTAACTGTTTCGGTTTTTGATGCATAAATTACGCAAAATATTAGTTTGAATGGGGAAATACGATAACTTTGAAGTCTAAGTCATGATGGAATAAGTAGAGCTATAGCTTGTTGTGACCTTTCATGGACCCATAAACCAACATATTTCATGAATAGGATAAGGAAGAGATATCCCTTCTTTATCCTGTCCGGTATCAACCCATATAGATCAATATATAATGGCAACGAGCATCGCTCAATCAGCTTTCTATAGTATTAGTGCGTAGGCAGCCAATTTGACTTTATTAATATTAGAACTTTGTGAAAAGCATAGCAGCTTCTGTTGCAATGACTGTAAGAATGAGTTATAGTAATGAAACGAAGTTAAGAAGAAATGAGGAAAACAGGTGGAAAAGATCTCCATTTATGGATTAACAAAAGACGAACTGATCAACTGGTTTATAGAACATGGTGAGAAAAAATTTCGGGCAACTCAGGTCTGGGAATGGCTATACATAAAACGGGTTCGAACATTTGGTGAAATGACGAATCTATCCAAACAGCTGATTGAAGTTCTTGAAGAAGCATTTATCATTAATCCGCTGCGTCAGGTGATTATTCAGGAGTCTCAAGATGGGACAGTTAAATATCTTTTTGAGCTTCCTGATAAAAATATGATTGAAACGGTCCTGATGCGTCAGGAATACGGCTTGTCTGTTTGCGTAACAACTCAGGTGGGCTGTAACATCGGCTGTACGTTTTGTGCCAGCGGACTTCTGACGAAACAACGAGATCTGACTGCCGGGGAAATAGTGGCGCAGATTATGGAAGTTCAGCATTATTTTGATGAACGCCAGAAAGAAGAACGTGTCAGTCATGTAGTTGTCATGGGTATTGGCGAACCATTTGACAATTATGATAACTTAATGGATTTTCTGCATGTCATTAATGATGCAAAAGGACTGGCAATTGGTGCACGCCATATTACAGTTTCAACTAGCGGTCTTGTACCTAAAATTAATGAGTTTGCAGAAAATGGTCTGCAGGTAAATTTGGCTATCTCACTTCATGCACCGAATAATGACGTTAGAACGTCCATTATGAGAATTAACCGAAGCTTCCCAATAGAGAAGCTGATGGCAGCAGTAGACAATTATCTTGAAAAAACAAATCGACGAATTACATTTGAATATATTATGCTGAACCATGTAAATGATCGCCCGGAGCATGCCCGTCAGTTGGCAGAGCTTCTGAAGGATAAGAAGAAATTAACCTATGTCAATCTGATTCCTTATAATCCAGTCAGCGAACATGACCAATACAGCCGCAGTGATAAAGCAGATGTATTGGCGTTCTATGATGTTCTGAAGAAAAACGGAGTAAACTGCGTGATTCGCAAGGAGCATGGCACCGATATTGATGCAGCCTGCGGACAGCTGAGAAGCAAGCAAATCCAAAAAGAAAAGAAAGTAACAGCAAAATAGAAAAAAGAAGACTTTGGAATAAAACAAACTCAAAAAGTTAGACCGAAAATCTAACTTTTTGAGTTTGTTGCAGAAGGAGTCTTTTTTTGGTGTCCAATTATTTTTTTGTTAACGAACCAATCCAAACTTGAAATTATCCCGCCAAGCTTCAATTTCTTCTGTCGTGTCAATTTTAAGTAATGTATAAATGGCGTGGGCAAAATCTACTGCTGCGGTTTCATTAGCTGTGATAAATCCTTGGTCGACGACGACCTGAGCTTCTTTAAAATGATCAGCTCCCTGATAAGCCGGTTTCTCATCTTTGAAGTAAGCAAATTCATCTCCGGTATGATCAACGGAATCCAGAAAACCATGTCTGGCTAGAAAAATGGTTGCCCCGCAAATAGCAGCAATGGGTATTTCATGTGTTCTGATTTTTTCAATGAATGTGCTGATTTGTTTATGCTCCGCCACAGACTCTTTCCAGTAAAGACCGCCGGGAATAATCAGAAGTGCAGTCTTTTCAAAATCTTCGAAGCTGTCTATTGTCAGGTCAATCATTGCTCTAAGGCCGCCGATTGAAGCTTTGGGATCGGAATCTATAGAAAGGGTTTTAACTTTGTATGGAGCAGTATGATTGATGTTGGAAATTGCATAGCTGGCTTCCCAATCTGCCCATTCATCGGTTAAAAGCAGTAAAACAATTTTTTCACTCACAAGCGTCCCTCCTTATTTTTTTTTAGTATACAAGATTTTGGCAGGATATAGTAGTAGAGAGCGTGAAGAAATGGGCTGATAATGGATGTTCTTTTGAAGAAAAGAGAAAAACAGACGACCTGCAAAAAAAGAAATGAATGGGGGAAGTTTGGCTGACTTTAGAATCAAAAAGAGGATTTGTGACAGTAGTCTGTCTTGGATATTTGCAACCGAATAAACGGTGTTCCAGTCTGTATATACTTTGAGGATTGGAGCGAGAGCCTTCAATTCTAAATGGCAAAGCCATTTAGAAATTGTTGAGAATCACTATTCTGTAAGAAAGCCTCGGGCTTGCCCGAGGCTTTCTTACAGAACACTCATCGTAGTTTAGTTCATACTAGCGTTAAACAGTACTTACCTAGTTCTTAAAACTGGGTACTTCTGTCTCTACGAGTCTCACATTGTTCGATTCTCAATACAAATGTGCACCTACTTGAAAAAGTATTGGCCTGCCTTGCAAGGAGCCCCCTCAGACATGCGATGAGCAATCGAAGAAGCAAGTACTTGCATTCCTCCTCAGAAAAGCAAAGAGCTGTCACAACCTCTTTGCTTTATATCTCAATCTGTATCACCCGAACTCCCATTTTTTCAATGGTATTCAGAGATTCAGGTGAGGCAAAAGAATCTGTAATTAAATAATCAATATCTTTTATGTTCCCGCTGGTAAAATTAGAAGAAACTCCAATTTTTCGATAATCTGCTACTACAATTACTGGTCCTCTTGTTCTTTCTATAATCAGAGAATTGATTTTTGCTTCATGCAGAACAGGCGTAGTGATGCCATTTTCAAGACTCAATCCGGAGCAGCCGATAATGGAAATATCGGAGGACATTTTTGAAAAAGATTCAATGGCAATATCGCCAACCAGTGCTTCTTTTGGAAATCGAATTTCTCCTCCCGAAAGAATGACTGTTGAATTGGGATTATGATCAATGTTGGCAACTTTCACATTATTTGTAACGATTGTCACGCGCTTTTCTTCCAGTTTTTTTATGGCAGCCAAAGCAGTGGAGCTAGTATTAATAAAAAGAGTATCTCCATCTTTGATGAACTCTGCGGCTTTTTGGGCAATACAGCATTTTAGACTTTCCAGTTCCTTGTTAAACACCTGTCCGTTCTCTTTCTGAAGAATCCTTGCTTTTCCGTGCTCTCTTAAAATCAAGCCCATTTTTTCCATAGCATTCAAATCTCGACGAATAGTAATTTCTGATACAGCTAACATATCACTGATTTCTCTGACAGTAACTATTTCTTTTTCCTTTACTATCTCAAAAATCTGATCTCGTCTGTTCTGAATTGTTTTATACGAACTTTTCATGTCTATTCTCTCCCCGCATTAAACTATATTTATGCACAGTGTTTTGCATACAGACCGTGACTTGTTAATGAAGTGATTGCCTTCTGATGTATCTCCGCTTTTAATAAGACTGCATCCCTGCATATAAAACAGGTAAGCGAGTTCCCGATTGTTCAGGCGACTTGTATCTACTTGGCTAAAGGCTTCAAGGCTCTTCTTGTTTCTTCCCTGTAAATAGAACTTGATTCCTTCAATTTCATGCCATGAATAGAGTCCGCTGAGCTGCTTCTTTTTCAATGATTTAAGTTTTACTATTGAATTCAAAATATGCTCTGCATTCTCATAATCTTCTAAAAAATAATAGCAATGAAGCTGTGTATGATAGTAAATGAAAAGATAGTCATAGGTTGAACGGAAAAACCTTTCATGTTTTGCTAAGTGTTCCAGGCAATTTCTGTATTCTCCCTTATCAAGAAGAAGTAATGCATCAAAAATATACATAGAACGCTTGAAACCGTTAAAAATATCTTTTATTTCCAGCACCATTTTCAAGTTCTCAGCCCGAGGAATATCACAATCAATCGTTAGAGCATAAATCATCTGTTCATATTTTCTTTTTAAATACTCAAAAAGAAGGACCACTGTCAAAACGATACTGCCGATCAAACCAAAAATAATCTTCGCACCTAGTCCATCTGTATTGCTGACTAAATATATGATATATACCGTGAAAATCAAATAAATAATCCAAAGTAAAATCTTCTTACTAGTATAAAAAAAAGACCAAAATATTTTCTTCATTTCCATCACCTCATCGCAATAATATCACAAAACGTTCTTAAATCAACATTAAAATGCTTAAACGATCTAAAAATAATTGTATATCAATATAAATGATCCTAAAAATGTTTAATGATCGTATAAATGGATTGAAAACGGTTAAATTTATTGTAGAATGAAAATGTAAACGAAACAGAAAAAGCAAAATGGAGGTAGCATATGGCAACAATTAATGATGTGACAAAAGAGAGTTGGATTTTAAGCACATTTCCGGAATGGGGAACTTACTTAAACGAGGAAATAGAAAATGAAGCAGTTAAGGCAGGAACTGTGGCGATGTGGTGGTTGGGTTGTACAGGTATTTGGCTTAAGTCGCATGAAGGAACAAATATTCTTTGTGATCTGTGGTGCGGGACAGGTAAACGAAGCCATGGAGATGGAAAAATGAAAAAAGGGCATCAAATGATGCGAATGAGCGGTTGTGAAAATATGCAGCCAAACTTAAGAACACAGCCGTTTGTCATTGATCCCTTTGCGGTAAAAAATGTAGATGCACTGATTGTTACACATATTCATTCTGATCATTTGGATATTAACACAGCTGCTGCTGTTCATCAAAATTGTCCGGAAGCTCGTTTTATCGGTCCCCAGGAGGTTGTTAATACCTGGCTGAATTGGGGCATTCCTGAAGAAAAAACGACTGTGGTAAGACCGGGTGATCGTGTGACAGTCAAAGATATTGAGGTGGTTGCTTTGGAAGCCTTCGATCGTACAGCATTAGTGACATGCGAAAATCCTGAAGTGACTCTGAAAGGAAAAATGCCTCAGGATATGGATGAAATTGCAGTAAACTACTTATTTGAAACATCCGGAGGAAATATCTACCATGCAGGAGATTCCCATTATTCCAATATGTTTGCCAAACACGGGAACGAGCATAAAATTGATGTCTGTCTGGGCGCATACGGAGAAAACCCAAGAGGAATAACAGATAAAGTTACGTCAGTTGATATGCTGAGAATGGCAGAATCATTGAATGCCAAAGTAGTGATTCCGGTGCATTATGATATTTGGGCAAATTTCATGGCTGATCCCAAAGAAATTACTGAAATCTGGAAATTTAAAAAAGATCGTTTGAATTATCAGTTTAAGCCGTTTATCTGGCAGGTTGGCGGAAAATTCACTTATCCGAATGATAAGGACAAGCTTGAGTTCAATTTCTATCGTGGATTTGATGATGTATTTACAGTGGAAAATGATACACCGTTTCCATCGTTCCTCTAATCGTCAGAAAAGTCGCTGGAAATTTAGCAGGATAAGCTGCAGTTGATTCCGATATCCACGGAGTCAACTGGAGTGTAAGTAATCAGAACTAAAAAGGTTAATAAATGATTTATCAAAAATGAAAGGGGATTCAACATGCTTGGTTATTTTTATGAAAATGATTTGATTCGATTGAGTGAAAAAGTACCTGAGAATTGGGAAGAAGCTGTTAAAATCAGCTGCGAAAATCTTCTGGAAAAAGAAATCATTAATCAGACGTATATAGACGAAATCATTGATTGTGTAAAAGAATTTGGTCCCTATATTGTCATTGTTCCGGGTGTCGCAATGCCTCATTCATCAGAAAAAAGTGAAGGAGTATTTGGTACGGCAATCTCTTTTACAAAAATGCCGAAGGAGATTGTTTTTGAAGAGGGAAATGCTGAAAAAAATGCGAGCCTGTTTTTTACTCTGGCAGCAAAAAACAGCGAGGAACATGTTCAAAATATTTCAAAATTATCGGAAATGCTGATGGTGGACGGCTTGATTGATGATTTATCTGCAATTGAAACAATGTCGGATTATAAAGATGTGATGGAGAAATATCAATTATAAGAAAGAAGAGGATAGAATGGAACAGGTTTTAGATTTTTTATTAGGGATTTGGGATTATTTTGCTGCAAACATCCTGACACAGCCAGCATTTCTTATTGGATTTATAGTGTTATTGGGTTACATGTTATTGAAAAAACCATTTTATGAAAGTGTTGCCGGTTTTTTAAAAGCAACAGTTGGATATTTGATATTAACCGTAGGCTCCGGCGGGCTAGTTAATAATTTCCGCCCTATTCTAGTTGGTTTAAAAGAACGATTTAATCTGGATGCAATGGTTATTGACCCTTATTTCGGTCAAAATGCAGTGACAGCAGGGATTGAAGAGACATTTGGACGGACTTTCAGTGATACGATGATCTTGTTGCTGATTGCCTTTGTCATGAATATTTTGCTGGTACGCTTTAAAAAATATACGAAGCTGCGGGCAGTATTTACAACAGGCAACGTTCAGATTCAACAGGCTGCAACCGCATTCTGGCTGCTGCTATTCTGTTTCCCTGATTTGGGACGTGTGGAAATGCTTCTGGTTATGGGATTGGTTCTTGGTTGCTACTGGGCAGTCGGTTCTAATCTAACCGTTGGAATTACACAGGAATTAACGGAGGGTGCCGGATTTGCGATCGCCCATCAGCAGATGTTTGGAATTTATATCTTTGCCAGACTGGCTGAGAAAATGAAAAAAGGGAAAAAGAATAAACGGATTGAGGATATGAAATTCCCCGGCTTTCTTTCTATCTTTAATGAAAATATGGTCTCCACTTCCATTTTGATGCTATTCTTTTTTGGAATTATTATGCTGGTACTTGGCAAGGATTATCTGATTCAAGCAGAATTTATGGTTGAAGGTCAAAGCTTTTTCTTCTACATTCTGCAAACCTCTCTGTACTTTGCTGTTTATCTGGCTATTCTGCAGTTGGGAGTTCGTACCTTTGTGGATGAACTGACAGAATCATTCCAGGGGATTTCCAACACACTTCTGCCGGGAGCTGTTCCGGGAATTGACGTATCGGCATCTCTGGCTTTTGGTTCTTCAAATGCGGTAACGATTGGTTTTCTTTTTGGAGCACTGGGACAATTTCTAACAATCGGATTAATGATTTTATTCAAGTCGCCGGTTATTGTTATTGCCGGGTTTATTCCATTGTTCTTTGACAATGCAGCAATCGCACTTTTTGCAAATCATCGAGGCGGAGTAAAAGCGGCGTGCATTTTCCCGTTCCTGTCAGGAATTATTCAGGTAATTGGATCAGCACTGATTGCTTCTTTTGTAGGACTTGCACAATATGGAGGTTATCTTGGAATGTTTGACTGGGCAACAGTCTGGCCTGCATTCACTGTCATCATGAAATTCCTGGGATATGCTGGTATTGGTATTGTTGTACTGATTCTTCTGGCAATTCCTCAATTCCAGTATCGTGCGAATCCGGAAGGCTATTTCCTGATTACAGAAGATTATGATGAATATGTAAAAAAAATGGCTGTTTAATTAAGCTCAGTAGAAAAAAATAATTTAGGAGGATTTTATTATGAGAGTATTAGTATCATGTGCAAACGGATCAGGAACAAGCTTAATGATGAAAAAGAGTGTGGAAAAAGGTCTGAAGGATCTGGGATTTGAAATAACGAAAATTCACCATTGTTCGATTGCAGAAGGGAAAAGCTCTGCTGCTCAATATGATGTTGTATTTACACCAATGAACTTTTTGAATATGTTTGATAATGCAAAAGAAAAAGGTATCACTGTCATTGGAATTAAAAATGTGATGTCAGCAAAAGAAGTACAGGAAAAAGTGAAGGAAACGGACTTGGGAGAACGATTCCTGTAAAAACTTATAGGAAATATGGCTGAACAGAAGTTGAAAGCAGCTGGTGCTGGTCTATATGAAAGTACTTTGAACAGATATGAAGGAGTCAAGTATACTACAATGCTGCCGGCAATCAGCTGCTTTACTGCTGAAAAGATTAAAGAAGGAAGTCAGAAAAAAAGTGCAGTATAGAAATGAAGTATCTTAGACTGCCTCCTTTTTTATGTTTCAAATCTATAAAGTTCAAATTATCATACTAATAGGAAAATAAGGAGGAAGCAAATTAATGAGTTTACCCAATTTACAAATAGCACTGGATCATTCTAATTTAGCCAGTGCATTGGCAGACATAGTGAAAGTCGGAGAAATAGTGGATATTGTGGAGGTCGGAACGATTTTATGCTTGCAGGCAGGTGAAGAAGCCATTCGCTGCATTCGTGCTTTGTATCCGGAAAAGCTGGTTGTAGCAGATACCAAATGCGCGGATGCAGGAGGAACAGTCGCTAAAAACTGTGCGGATGCAGGAGCGGACTGGATGACGGTGATTTGCTGTGCAACAATTCCTACGATGAAAGCAGCAGCAGCTGAAGTTAAGGAGGTCCAGGTAGAGCTATATGGGGACTGGACCTATGAGCAGGCACAAAAATGGCTGGATGCCGGAATTTCTCAGGCAATTTATCATCAAAGTCGAGATGCCCTGCTTGCAGGAGAAACATGGGGAGAAAAAGATCTGTCAAAAGTAAAAACGTTAATTGATATGGGATTTAGGGTTTCTGTAACCGGCGGGTTGGATGTTGAGACACTTGAGTTGTTTAAAGGAGTAGATGTTTATACATTTATTACCGGACGAGGAATTACTTCGGCCTATGATCCCCAGGTTGCAGCACAGGCATTTAAAGATGAAATAAAATGCATTTGGGGGTGAAAAGATGACATCGCTAGGCATTTATGAAAAAGCCTTGCCAAAGGATATCAGCTGGGCAGAACGACTGTCGCTGACAAAAAAACTGGGCTTTGATTTTATTGAAATGTCCATTGATGAGACGGATGAACGCTTAGCCAGACTTGACTGGTCAAAAGAAGAAAGAAAACAAGTTATTGATGCAATTCATGAAACGGGAACCAAAATTTTATCCATTTGTTTAAGCGGACATCGGCGTTTTCCTTTTGGATCAAAAAAAGAGGAGATACGTGAAGAATCATTGATGATTATGAAAAAAGCAATAGATTTGGCTTCTGATTTAGGCGTTCGAACTATTCAACTGGCCGGGTATGATGTTTACTATGAGGAAAAAGCATTGTCTTCCCGAAACTATTTCATTGAAAACTTGAAAAAGGCAGTTAGCATGGCAGCAGCCAAAGAAGTTGTCCTGTCTATTGAAATTATGGATGATCCATTTATTAACTCTATTTCGAAATTTCTTAAAATCAAAAAGCAGATTCCATCCCCTTATCTTCAGGTTTATCCTGATTTAGGCAATCTTTCAGCATGGCCTGAGAACGATGTCGGCTATGAACTGGAAGCAGGCATCAGCCAAATTTCTGCAGTTCATTTAAAAGATACGCTGGCAGTCACAGAGGGGTTTGGCGGTAAATTTAAAGAGGTTCCATTTGGAGAAGGCTGTGTCGATTTTAGTGGTTGTCTGAAAACGCTGAGACGATTGGATTATAATGGTCCTTTTTTAATTGAAATGTGGAGTGAGACAAGCCCCAATCCTGAAAAAGAAATACAGCAGGCAAAAGAGTTTCTTTTACCTTATTTGAAGGAGGCTGGATATCTTGTGTAATGAAAGAATCAAGAAAATACAGGAACGAGTTTTTGAAGCAAATTTGGCGCTACCTAAAGCCGGACTGGTAAAGCTGACTTGGGGAAATGTCAGTGAGATTGATCGTGAGCTTGGCGTAATCGTTATTAAACCAAGCGGTGTTCCATACAGCAAAATGACTCCTGAGAATATGGTTGTAACAGATTTGGAAGGGCAAGTTGTTCAACAGGGAATGAAGCCTTCCTCAGATTTGGCTACACATGTGGTTCTATATAAAGAATTTGAAGAAATAAGCGCGGTAGTCCATACTCACTCAAAGAATGCTGTAACCTGGGCTCAGTCGGGACGTGAACTTCCTGCTTATGGAACAACACATGCTGATACCTTTTATGGAGCTGTCCCTTGTACTCGACAGCTTACAAAAGAAGAAGTGAAAAATAATTATGAGACTGAAACCGGCAACGTAATTATTGAAACCTTTACTACTCAACAGATTGATCCTTTGGCTGTACCGGGCGTTCTTGTATATGGTCATGGACCTTTCACTTGGGGAGTATCACCACAAAAAGCAGTCGAAATCAGTATCGTTTTGGATGAAATTGCAGAGATGGGCACTCTAACGGAGAACAATAACCCAGAGATCAAAGCGATCCCTCAGTATTTGCTGGATAAGCACTATTTCAGAAAGCATGGAAAAAATGCATATTATGGACAATAACAACCATGCAGGATTTAATTAGTTATTTTAACTTATTTGTGAAAAAGAATGGAAGAGTCTCGGACGTCTGAAATACAGTAAACGGTCAATAAGTGTATGCAGCTTGTCTCTTAAATAGTTGAATTTTATTTTTTCTTTTATCAAAAAAAGGTATATTTCATAAAAAAAGTGAGAGGATATTCAATCAACTATTTGTTAAACTGAAAGAGATCTAGTGTTTTATCTTAGTATAAAACTGAGGTATTTATCTGACCCTTTCGGATAAATACCTCTTTTTCTCAAAAATTTTAAAAAAACTAATAATTTTTGAAAGTCACAAAGATGATTTTTTTAGTATAATGAATTGTATCAAAAGCAATAAACTATTTTGGGGAAGATAGTGCATTAAAACTCTTAATAATAGAGCAGATATCATTGAAATGATATCTGCTCTATTATTTTTTTTCTGATGAATTAGTACATAAGTAACTAAAACTATTTTTTTATGAAATTCTTTAAGTTATATATAGATGCTATATAGTATTTCAAATCTTTCGTTGTAGAAACTCTTGGACATTTTATACAGATTAAAAGAAAAAAGCTGGAAAGTGGAAAACTTTTCAGTTTTTTTTTCGTATTTTAGTTGTGAGGAGGATGCGATGGATATTAAGGATTTTTCAAAAGAACTCATTACATGGGGGATACGTAACAGAGCTCAGGATCTTTATATTCTCCCTGAAAGAGATCGTTACAATATTTTATTTCGAACAGCTCAGTCTAATATGAGATATAAGCAGCTTTCAAAAGAGTATGGAGAAAAACTGATTTTTCATTTTAAATTTATTGGTCAGATGGATGTAGGTGAGAAAAGAAAGGCTCAGGTGGGTGCCGTATCTTACTTGGTTGATAATCAGGAAAGGAGGTTGAGGTTATCGACAGTTGGAGATTTTAAGCAGCGGGAAAGTCTGGTTATTCGTTTTCTTCACTATTTTGGTGACAGCAAAGAACACTATTTACTGCCGTGGCAGCTTTCAAAAATTCGAACAGCTGTAAAATCATCAGGACTTCATTTATTTTGCGGTCCTGTCGGTTCTGGAAAGACAACCTTGATGTATAAATTGGCTAAAGAAAAGCGCGGGAGTCATCAAGTTATCTGTATTGAGGACCCTGTAGAGATTGAGGAAGAGCGTTTTCTTCAGCTGCAGACGAATATAAAAATTGATTTAACTTATGATGCGTTAATCAAGGCTTGTTTGAGGCATAGACCTGATATTTTGATTATTGGTGAGATTAGAGATTCATTGACTGCAAAAGCTGCCATCAGAGCTTCGCTAACCGGACATACTGTTTTTGCAACAATTCACAGCAGAGGAATAGCAGGCGTGACAGAGCGTCTGATCGAATTAGGTGTAAAGGAAAGAGAACTGGCGGAATGTCTGCAAAGTGTCATTTATCAGAGACTGCTGCCTGCAAAAATAAGAGAGAAAAAAGTTTCAGCGTTACTGATGGAATATTATTTTTCGGAAAAAAATGTAACAGCATGGAATGACATGCTGAGAAAGGTATGGGCGTATGGCTATATTGATGATATCACTTTTTCGAATGAACAGCGGAAGTAAACTTTCTAAAAAGCAGTCGGCTGCACTTTTTAAGTTGCTGGCAGAACTGCTTAAAAATGGCTTTTCGATTAATGAAAGCTTTGTTTTTATGAAGAAAGCAAAGGTCTTTCCGGAAAAACTGCTGACCTATCTGATCGGAGAACTTGAAAATGGGGAAGAATTGGCAGCTGCATTGTTTCGCTTGGGTATTCCAGCTGAAAATATCACTCAAATAGAATTCGCTCAAAAGCATGGCGACCTTTCAACAACCTTGCAGGGGATTGAAGAGCATATGAATATTCTGCAAAAACAACGGGAAAGTCTATCAAAAATCTTAATATATCCGTTAATTCTATTGTTTTTTCTCTTTTCTGCTTTGTTAGGGATGCGTCAATTTTTACTGCCGCAGCTTGAAATGAGCGGTTTGGCTACAGCTGATAATCCGGGTATTCGCTTTGTACGGGAGAGTCCTTACTATATCAGCGGATTTCTGCTGCTCAGCTTTTTTTCTGTGATATGTCTGATTCTTTATTTACGGAGGAAAACAATGGTTGAACGTTCCGAGTTGTTTGCACGGATCCCTGTGATTCGCTCCTATTATATCCAGTATACTTCAGCTTTTTTCGCCTTGGAATGGGGGAAGCTTTTTTCTCAAGGGATGGAGATTAAGCAAATTATCAGTGTAATGAAAGAACTTATGACAGTCTCTCTTATGAAGGAGCTTTCTGTAGTTATTGAGAACCGGCTGATTGAAGGGCTGCCTGTTTATGATCAGTTGGATGGCTTCCCCTTTTTAGCTAAAGAGTTGTCAATGATCATCAGACAAGGTGAGGTAAAAGGAAATCTGGGAAAAGAATTAATGATTTACAGCAGTATTTGTCGCAAAAATTTCTTTATCAGAATAGAGAAGCTTATTCAGTGGATTCAGCCGATTATATTTTTAATCATTGCACTGGCAGTAGTCAGCATATACGCGGCGATGCTGCTGCCAATTTACGGAGGGATAGAAAATTTATGAAAAAGAGAAATAAAGCAATAGCTGTTAACTTGCGCAACCAGCAGATATCCAAATGCAGACAGAGGCAATTGAAGGGCTTTACACTTTTAGAAATGCTCATTGTTCTATTAATTATTTCTGTGCTGATTCTTCTTTTTGCACCCAATCTTTCAAAGCAAAAAGACAGTATCGACAAGAAAGGCAATGCTGCAATTGTAAAAGTTGTCGAGACTCAAATGGATGTTTACCGGCTGGAAAATGATCAGTCTCCGACAGTAGAAGCATTGTTATCAGAAGGGTATATTACACAGGAGCAGTATGACAGATACAAGGCGAATAAATAACTGCTCGGGGTTTACATTAATAGAAACACTGCTGGTATTTGTTGTTGCTGTCTCCTTGATCAGCCTGTCCAGTCTATTGGTAGAAAAGAATATAAGCAACTTTTCTACAGCTCAATTTTTTTCCAGCTTTGAAAAGCAGCTTTTGTATACACAACAAATGGCGGTGGTGGGCGCTGTCGACACAGAGGTGTACTTTTCATTGGAAGAACAGCAGTTTCGTTTTGTTACCGGAAGTAAAGAAGAAGCCCTTTTATTGCCGGAGGCACTGGCAGCAACAGGTCCTGCGAAAATTATATTTAAAAAAGGAACGGGAAATAATGGCAACCTTTCAAAATACAGTTTTAAATATGGCAGAAAGAATCAGCTGATTGAATTTCAGTTTCAGATGGGTAGTGGAAAATATGTTAAAAAAATTTCTGAATTTTAGTGGGTACTTTTTCATTGAAAGTTTGGTATCATTAACGATCCTTACCGTAGTTATCGGCGGGTATCTATCTGTTCACACTGTTCTGTTCAGTAAAGCGAAACCTTATGAAGAACGCTTGGCAATGAAACGAGTTTTGTATGAAGAAATGAAAGAATACGAGCATTATGGAGGTTCCGCTGTTCGAAAAGTGTTAAGGGAGAAAAAGGAATACTCCGTAACAATTATTGAGCAGGACGGAGAAATAAAAGCTGCAACAGTGGAAAATGGAAAGGATGTTTTTACTATTGAAAGACAGTAGAAATTGGGAACAGTATGCAGGCTTTACGCTATTTGAGTGTCTTTTGGCACTCTTTTTCTTTTCATTTATCTGTCTGGTAAGTTCAGGCTATTTGAAAAATGCTCAGGTACTGACGGACAGAATAAATAATACCTCGGAAAAGGAATGGCATATCTTTTTAATCCAATTGGAAAATGAAATGAGCAACCTTGAACTGATTTCTGTAACGAAGGAGCAGATATATTTTCATCATCAAGAAGCGGATTATCCAGTTATCGTTGAATTTAAACAGAACAAAATAATTAAGGCAGCAAATGGAGGCTATCAGCCTTTATTGATGAAAATAGAAAAAGCAGAATTCCGACAGCAGGAGGGAAAGATAGAACTTGAAATATTGTTTGAAAATGGAAAAAATAAAGTCGGTTGTTTCATTATTTGAGGAGGAGGAAATGGAAAAATCCCGAAAAGAATATTATAAAGGAAGTACCTTCATAACCGTGCTGCTCTTTTTGAATTTGTTCAGCTTGCTGTTCTTTTTAATGATAGAGGATTATCAACTGACAAAGAGCTTCTCTCAGCATACTGAAAGTTTTTACGAAGCAAAAATTATGGCGAGCATGTTTTTGGCAGAGGTGCGCGATAACCATACCTTGAAGACTGATGAAACGATTCATTATTCAGCTGGGAATCTTAATTATCAGTACAGTAGCGGTATGATAGAAATAACGGTGAATGTTTCTGGAATAAATTATATGTTTTATCATAAAGCAGACAATGAACTCGATTTGTGAAATGTGTATCAAACAGGTGCTTAAAATGACTGATACAGTATTTAAAAGAATAGTGAAATAATCGGTTATTTGTCATAAGTTAACAGTGTTTTTGCTGATAAAAGCGAATTTCCAAATATTATTGTGAAATTGATTGATTATTATGCGTTTTTTCGATAAAATGAAACAGATACAAAAGTTGTTATATTTTATAAAGTTGAGGTGTTTTTTTGTTTTCTGAGAAGATGGAAAAAGCTTTCGAGCAAATGGAACAGGCAATTCAGCTATTAAAAGGGTCTTTAGATGTTTCTTTTTTGGATGCCTATATAGAAAACGGAGACAATATTCTGGATAATTTTCAGGTACGTATTCTTGATGGAAAACCTGAAAAAGAAACGGTTCTCAAGCTGGAAAAAATTTACAAAGAGCTGGAAAAAATTGAATTAGAACCTGAGGAATTGCGGCGCCTAAGCCAACTATTGCTGCTGAAGGGAAATAAAGAGGAACCAATACAGGCGAATCATCAATTAACGCCTGACAGTATCGGTTTTTTATTTGTTTATCTCGTAGAACAACTGTATCCTGACAGAGAGTCGCTGCAGATTTTGGATATTGCATCAGGTATGGGGAATCTATTGTTAACAATTTTATTAAATCTGAAAGTCGAAAATGCTCAGGCTATTGGATATGGTGTAGATATTGACGATACACTGCTTTCAGTTGCTTCTGTAAATAGTGGTCTTACAGGCGCAGAGGTACAATTATTTCATCAGGATGGCATTCAGGATTTGCTGCTTGAACCGGTGGATACGGCTGTCAGTGATTTACCGATTGGCTATTATCCAAATGATGACAAAGTAAAGGACTTTTCAGTTTCTGCTTCTGAGGGACACAGCTATGCGCATCATTTACTGATGGAACAGGTAATGAAATATGTAAAACCAGGCGGCTTCGGACTCTTTTTAGTTCCTTCAAATTTGTTTGAATCTGAACAGAGTGATCATCTTAAGAAGTGGATTCAGGAGCAGGTTTATCTGCAGGGATTTATTCAACTTCCTGATGGAATGTTCCAGTCTGAGCAGTCAAGAAAGAGTATTCTCATGGTGCAGAATAAAGGTGAAAACAGCAGGCAGGCGAAAGAAGTGCTGCTTGTTAAGCTGGCTTCGCTAAAAGATTCTCAAAAAATCACTCAATTTTTTCAACAATTTGAAGCCTGGAAATCTTCAAATTTATATTTATAATAATATCTAACTAATTTTAAAGAGGAGAATATCATGTCTAAAACAATTGCAATTAATGCCGGAAGTTCAAGTTTGAAATGGCAGCTGTATGTTATGCCCAGTGAAGAAGTAATCGCCAAAGGAATTGTTGAACGTATTGGTTTAAATGATTCTATCTTTACTATCAAGTATGGTGAAGACCAAAAATATGAAGAAATCGTTGATATCAACGATCATGATGTAGCAGTGAAAATGTTGTTGGATAAACTGATCGAATTAAATATTTTATCTGACTACAATGAGATCACCGGAGTTGGACACCGTGTTGTTGCCGGCGGTGAAGATTTTAAAGACTCAGCTGTTATTGATGATGAAGCACTGGCAAAAATTGAAGCATTAGCTGATCTTGCTCCTCTGCATAATCCTGCAAATGCAATGGGTATCAGAGCATTCAAAAAAATTCTGCCTGATATTATCAGTGTAGCGGTATTTGATACAGCTTTCCATACAACAATGCCTAAACACAATTACCTTTACAGTATTTCTACTGAATATTATGAAAAATATGCAGCACGTAAATATGGTGCGCATGGAACAAGCCATAAATACGTTTCTCAGCGTGCAGCCGAAGTGTTGGGTAAACCAATTCAAGAATTGAAGATTATTACTTGTCATTTAGGAAACGGAGCATCCATTACTGCTGTAGACGGCGGAGTATCTGTGGATACTTCAATGGGCTTCACTCCACTTGCAGGTGTAACAATGGGAACCCGCTCAGGTGATATTGACCCGTCTTTACTGCCTTATCTGATGGATAAACTTGGTTTGACTGATATCAAGGAAATGATCAATATTTTGAATAAAGAATCCGGACTTCTAGGCTTATCAGGTATCTCAAGCGACATGCGTGATTTGGAAGCTAATTTGGATAAAGAAGCAGTTCAAACTGCCTATGCAGTATTCACTGATCGTATCCGTAAATATATCGGAAGCTATGTAACCGTGATGAATGGTGTCGATGCAATTGTCTTTACAGCGGGTATTGGCGAAAATGATTCCCATGTCCGCAGTGAAGTAATTAAGGGAATGACTTGGTTCGGCTGTGAAATTGATGCGGAGAAGAACAATGTTCGCGGGAAAGAAGCTGTGATTTCAACAGAGGATTCTAAAGTGAAAGTACTGCTGATTCCTACAGATGAAGAACTGATGATTGCTCGTGACGTGGAACGTTTGCGCGGCTAATTTAAATTTAACAGAAGTTTCAAAAAGACATGAAAGCTGATTTTAAATGCTTTCATGTCTTTCTTTTGAAAAAGCTGATTTTACTGGTAACGTCCCCAGTAAAGCCAGTCTTTTAAAGCCTTAGCTATTTAGCTTCTTCTTCTTGAGGAATGTTATTGTCCAAATCTGTTCGCACAACCAGTACATCACAAGGAGCATTTCGGATAACATACTCTGAAACGGAGCCGATGAATAATCGTTCAACAGCGTTTAGACCAGTTGCACCAATCAGTACCAATTCAATATCGTTGTCCTCAGGCAGTTGTTTTGCAATAATAGCTTTGGGCGATCCGTATTCAATGACAGTGGACACTTTTTTACAGCCGTGAAGCTCGGCCTGTTTCTTATAATCTTCCAATGTTTGTTTAGCCATTTCAGTGGCTTGTTCGGCGAGCATTCCGTCAAAGGCAGAGACCGACTGGAATGCACGAGTATCAATGACATGAGCCAACAGCAATTCTGCTTTATTTCTTACTGCAACATTGACTGCTTTTTTAAAAGCCAATTCTGCTTCTGCTGATCCATCAACAGCAACCATAATCTTATTATAATTTTGTAACAAGTTAACCACTCCCTTTATCCTGAATAGTATTCTTGATCCTTACAATTTCATTGTAGAACAAAACAAAGAAAAATTAAATAAAAAAGGGCAGCCCCTCAGATTTTTTTTGAGAGAGCTAACCCAAATACGGCTGACACTGTCAGCAGGATAACGATATAACCAAGAGAAAAATAAAATTTATTAAACAGAGCAATAACAATCCCGGCACCACCTAAAATAAAAAAAAGCTGACTGTATCGCTGAAAAAAATCAGCGGGGATGTCTTTTTGTGAAAGTGATGAAAGAACAGCAGAGCTTTTTTTGATATAGATCCCAATGAAAATG
Source organism: Enterococcus sp. CWB-B31 (assembly GCF_020567645.1). Classification (NCBI taxonomy): domain Bacteria; kingdom Bacillati; phylum Bacillota; class Bacilli; order Lactobacillales; family Enterococcaceae; genus Enterococcus; species Enterococcus sp. CWB-B31. The sequence goes on along the minus strand of NZ_JAJDJW010000002.1, from coordinate 236,873 downwards.
GAAATAAGAGCAACAGCAATAATTAGAATTTGAATGAGCATAATTACCTCCGTAAATAAAAAAGATACAACATCAATCCTCAGATAAATGCTGCATCCTCAATTGTTTAAAAAAAGGAAAATCCGTCGATGCCGTTACTTGTCTTATAGTATTGAGCCCGCAATTAGCAGGTGGGTTCCACGATCTGCGATTTTGAGCTACCAAATGAAAAGGCATGCTACCCATCTAGATACTAGTCGGATCCCAAGATATCAATAAAAATGTTCGGTCAACACACAAAAGAGACAACGCGCACATCACAGATTTACCATCTTTATAATAGCATAGCTTTATCTATACGGCAATGAGATTGCCTATTGAAATCAGGAATTTTTTTCTTTCATTCTTTGGATTTTATTGTACTGCTGATGGAGTGCTTGTTCGTATTTTCCAGTATCAATAGGCTCATAATAGTGAGCATTCTTAATTTTATCAGGAAGATACTGCTGATCCACCCATGCATTTTCAAAAGCATGAGGATACTGGTAGCCGATTCCGCGTTTTAATTCCTTTGCACCTGAATAATGGCTGTCTCTTAAGTGATCAGGAACCTCTCCTGCCAGTCCTGCTTCAATATCTGCTATTGCTTTTCCAAGCGCAGCATTGGCTGAGTTTGATTTTGGTGAAAGACAAAGGTCAACAATTGCTGTTGAAAGCGGCATGACTGCTTCAGGAAAGCCTAATTTTTCAGCGGCTTGAACAGCTGTAACAGCTCTTGCTGCTGCTGCCGGGTTGCCTAACCCGATATCTTCATAGGCAACAACCATCAGTCTGCGGCAAATAATCGGCAGGTCTCCTGCTACCACCAGTCTGCCGAGATAGTGGAGAGCAGCATCTACATCACTGCCTCGAATAGATTTTTGAAATGCTGAGATTACATCATAATGTGCATCGCCGTTTTTGTCATGTGTTAATGCTTTTCTTTGGACACATTCTTCAATAATTGCCAGCGTAATAACAATTTTATTCTTTGTTTCTTTCGTTGATCGAACAGCCAGCTCCAGTCCATTTAATGCACTTCTCAAATCTCCATTGGTAGCTCTGGAAAGATGCTGCAGAGCTTCCGGTGTAATCTCCACAGGATAGTCGCCCAGCCCCCGCTCTTTATCTTTTAGTGCAGCTTCTATCGCTGTTTTTATATCATCTTCATTTAGTGGTTTTACTTCAAAAATTTGTGTTCTGCTTCGAATCGCAGGGTTGATGGTGATATATGGATTTTCTGTTGTTGCTCCAATCATAATAATTCGTCCGCTTTCCAGATGTGGCAGGAGAAAATCCTGCTTCGTTTTATCCAAGCGATGGATCTCGTCCAGCAGGAGAATGACAGTTCCGCTCATTTTTGCTTCTTCAGCCACAATCTGCAGATCTTTTTTAGTGTCTGTTGCGGCATTCAGCATGCGGAATGCATAGTTTGTTGAACCGGCAATTGCACTGGCAATACTAGTTTTCCCTGTACCTGGAGGGCCATAAAGAATCATGGATGAAAGCATTCGGGCTTCAACCATTCGGCGAATAATTTTTCCTTCTCCTACTAGGTGGGTCTGTCCAACTACTTCGGCTGTATTTCTGGGACGCATACGATAGGCAAGAGGCTTTTGCATGAGTCATCTTCCTTTCCTTAGCTCTGAGTTTATCAAATCTATTTTTAGTATAAATGCATCTGGATCATTGTGATGATTCCGGGTATGTTGTTCATTTTAAAATTTTCGGGACATTATTACTCTATTCATATTTAAGGCGTGTCTGAAAACTATCGGGGTATCAGAATTGCCAGTTCTACTGATGCAGGTGCATTTAGCAGAATGGTAGGCGCACTGAGAATAGGACTGATTTTAAGAAATAAAATCAATGCATTGAATTGAAATTAAGAGATTACTCCTATGCTTCTTCGAATGCTTGTCACAAGGGTATCATCTGCTCCTGCGATTACTCGTCGCAGTTAAGAACGTACAAATGCTCCTGCGATTACTCGTCGCAGTTAAGAACGTATAAATGCTCCTGCGATTACTCGTCGCAGAGAAGGTCATGTAAGTGCTCCTGTGGTTGCTCAAAGCACGAAAAGACTTGCTTTGATAAATCAATCGCAGTGATTTATGATAATAAGAAGTATTCTCCGAAAATTGTCACGGAATTCGTCTAGATCTATTTTTTTGAAAACATTCGTCTTTAGAGTTTTTAGACATATCCTAGTATATCATGTTTTTTGTAAAGAACGTACATTCGTATTTTTGTTGTGATACAATGTTAAAGAAAATTTGATAAAATAACTGTTGTGAGTATGAACAATCTTTTAGAAAAATTGCTTATTCTTTAGAGAGGAATAACTGAAAGGATTTAAAATTTTGAAATCTTTTGAAGCAGATGAAAAGTTGAATGCTCTTCAGAAACGGAGGCTTACTCCTATTGGGCAGCTGTTTTCATAGCTTATTTATCAAGGATTGTGTATGATGGAAAGTGGTGTAACTATGAATGAAACGATGAATTATTTTAAAACGCATAAAACAGAACAGATCGCACAATATCTTTTAGGAATGTACTTGGAACATCAGACAGAAAATGGTCTTTTGGCTGGATATATTGTGGATGCCGAAGCGTATCTGGGCCCTGAAGATGAGGCGGCACACAGCTTTGGGATGCGAAACACGCCAAGGCTGAAGGCAATGTATGATCATCCTGGAACGATTTATTTGTATACGATGCATACACACTTAATTCTGAATATGGTAACCGGAGACAAGGGTCATCCTCAGGGAGTGATGATTCGGGCAATTCAGCCTGCACAGGGATTGGAGGAAATGGAAAGACTCCGCGGCGGCAGAACAGGGGTCGAGTTGACGAATGGTCCCGGAAAACTGGTAAAGGCATTGGATATTAAAAGAGACTTATATGGTCAATCCATTTTTAACAGTTCTCTCCATCTGGTTCCGGAAAAAAGAAAGCATCCGAAAAAAATTCTTGCTTTACCACGTATTGGTATTCCGAACAAAGGAATCTGGACAGACAGCCCATTACGTTTTGCAGTGGCAGGAAACCCCTATATTTCATTACAGAGAAAAGATGCAGTTGATTTAACGACATTAGGTTGGAAGGAAGAATAGACAGATGAAAAAAGAAACGATGTTGGATTATCTGGATAAACAGATAGATAAGCAGCTCAGTGAATTTGACACAGCAATTGATTGGGATACACGAAATCATACCATTGAACTGATGGTACGCCTGTTTGCGGAAAATAATGCGGGTGAAGCGATTGACGATTCAGAAGGAATTTCATCACAAGAAGAAATCATTGAGTTTGAAGATGGGATATTGTTTTTTAATACTGAAAAAGGGAAGCAGGAGCCAAACCCTGAAGATTTCTTAGCGGTTATCCCATTTGATGGAAAGAAAGGGATCAGCAAAGCAGTAATAGACAGTGTATTGGTCTATTTAAATGATGTATTGACAGATGGTCTGGATGATTTGCTTGAGTTTTTAAATAATCCGGATAAAGAATTCTTTGAACTGATCTGGGATGAAGAAGAATATAAGAATATTTTGAAACAGGCAGGAACCGATTTGGAAATCTATCTGCCTTATCCAAGCTATTAAGGAGGGGCAGCGATGAAATGGACAGAAGTAAAAGTTGAAACTGCCAGTGAAGCGGTTGAAGCAGTCTCAAATATTATGATGGAAGCAGGAGCCAGCGGAGTAGCGATTGAGGATGCGCTTGATGTGGAAAACTTTGAGAGTGATTTGTTTGGTGAAATATTGGATAAAAAACACTTTACTCATATTAAAGAAGGTGCTCTGGTGATGGCTTATTTTCCGGAAACTACTTTTTTACCTGAAGTTGTTCCGTTTATCAAAGAAAATATCATGCGTCTGCCCAATTTTGGGTTGGCAATTGGGAAAAATGAACTAACTGTCAGTGAAGTAGCTGAAAGTGATTGGGCAACTGCCTGGAAAAAGTATTATCATCCTGTTCGTGTTACCCGCTATTTAACAATTGTTCCAAGCTGGGAGAAATACGAGCCCAAAGATGACAGCGAGAAAATCATCACTTTAGATCCAGGGATGGCATTTGGAACCGGAACGCATCCGACAACCAGACTCACTCTTCAGGCGCTGGAAACTGTTCTTCGAGGAGGAGAAACCCTTTTAGATGTGGGAACAGGATCAGGGGTGCTGAGTATTGCTTCCAGATATCTGGGGGCAGAATCTGTGTATGCATATGATTTAGATGATGTGGCGGTTACTTCTGCAAAAGAAAATATGGGGTTGAATCCAATTGCAGAAAATGTTCATGTTTCGGCGAATAATTTACTGACGGATATCAGTGTTGAAGCGGATGTAATAGTTGCCAATATTTTGGCGGATATCATTGTATTGATGATTAAGGATGCATATCGTCTGCTGCAGCCAAACGGAACGTTTATTGTTTCAGGAATTATCCACGAGAAAAAGGCTATGGTACTAGAACAGATGAGTGAAGCAGGGTTTATTGCGGACCAGATATTTCAACAGGGCGACTGGTATGCGATTATTTTGAAAAAATCAGAGGAAGAATAATATGCAGCGTTATTTTATAAACGAGACCTATGAAGAGAAAAACTTGTTTTCAGTTAACGGAGAAAATTATCATCACATTGTTCGAGTGATGCGCATGAAGCCGGAAGATCAACTTTTTCTTGTTTTTGAAGACGGTATTGTCATTCTGGGAGAAATAACAGAGATCAGTGATTCGGAAGTCCAGATCAGCGAAATTTCCAAAGAAGAAGCGGTTAAGGAGCTTCCAATAAAAGTAACGATCGCCTGCGGATTTCCTAAAGGCGACAAGCTTGAGTGGATTGTTCAAAAAGGGACTGAGCTTGGGGCGTATCATTTTATCGGATTTCCAGCTAAAAATTCTATTGTAAAATGGGACCATAAGAAAAAAGGCAATAAAGCAAAACGACTGGAAAAAATTGCACAGGAAGCAGCAGAGCAGTCTCACCGACAGTGGATTCCCGAGATCACTTTAGTTGAAAAAGAACAAGAATTGATTGATCAATTTTCTATCTATGAGAAAGTATTGGTTGCCTATGAAGAGTCAGCGAAGCAAGGAGAACGAAGCACGCTGGCACAAACATTGACAAAAATGAAACCAGGAGAAAAACTTTTAATTGTTTTTGGTCCGGAAGGCGGCTTTTCACCGGAGGAAATCAATCTATTTGAACAAAATGGAGGGGTTCTCTGCGGATTAGGTCCTCGGATTTTAAGAGCTGAAACTGCACCGCTTTATGCACTGAGTGCTGTCAGCTATCAATTTGAATTACTGGTGTAGGGGGGTTGTTATGGGCATTGATTTAAAACAATTATCTGTACTGCTGTTGGATTCATCTATGACTGATCAGCAGTTGAAGGAAGATATTTTGTTTATCAGGGAGTTTGGCATCAAAGCTGTTATCGTGCTGCCCTGTCAGATAACCAGAACAAAGCAGCTTTTGGAAGGAACAACAATACAGGTCGGGAGTATTGCAGATTATCCATTGGGCGCTGGAACCTTGGGTAAACAAGCGTTTGAAACGGGTGAAATATACAGAAACGGCGCAGCTGAAGTCTATATTACAGCAACACTGGAAAATCTGCCGATAAGCAAGCAAACTTTTCAAATGCTTGAGCCGCTTTCTTTTGGAAAAGGACAGTTAGGATTTTTCATTGATATCGATGAGATGCCAGAGGAGGATCGCAGCAGAATCGCTTTTCAGATTGGACGTGTCAATGTTAAGGAAATTTTGCTGGGAACAGGCATATCTGTTGAAGATGCATTATTTCATCTGGGTATTTTCCGTACCGCAAGGGAACGCCAGCTGAGAGTTCAGGTAAATGTGAATTCACCTACATTACTGGAGATAGAAATTTTACTTCAATCAGGTGCAGATGTGATTGGAATCAACAACGCCAGAGAGGTTCTGCCGCTGCTGAAAAAGAAGTGAGCAGCGGACAAAATTGAGAATTTTAAGTATAATGATTACTGCTTAAGAAGCAAGGACAGTAGTCAGTTATGAGAAGCAGGCAGGAGTTTACGAAAATTGTTCAACAAATTTTTGATAAATTGCTGTTTGTTTTTTTGAAGATGAATGATTTGAACGATAAATATTCATATTGTAAGAAATAACTGTTTTTCCGAATTTCTATTCTTGATGGATTGAGTCGATTTTTTATAGAAAGTTATTTTGGAATTGAATGTGCTGCGAAAGGATGAATAAAATAGGGGCGTATGTCTATTCATTTTTTCATTCTTTAATCTGCTTTCTTTTAAAAATCTCAGCTCAGATCAAAAATTTATTGTTTCTCGGGCTTTTTTTTACTCTGATTAATGTTAAACTATAAAAATATAAACTGACAATAGACAATGACTGTATTGTGCAGACTACTGCAGCAGCAGTCTGTTGAAAATAAATACAGAGAAAGGGTGAGGGCGATGTCAAAGGAAGAAATCGTAACCGGTCCGCAAGTAATAAGCATTGTGTCAAAATATATGTCAGACCAGCACACTGCTTTTGTTGAGAAAGCCTACAAATACGCTGAAAGTGCGCATGAAGGACAGGTGAGAAAATCAGGAGAGCCTTATATTATTCACCCCATACAGGTGGCGGGCATTCTTGCTGAATTACATATGGACCCTCATACCGTTGCAACGGGGTTCCTTCACGATGTCGTTGAGGATACTGACGTAACTTTGGAAGATTTAAAAAATGAATTTGGCGAAGATGTCGCTATGCTGGTTGACGGGGTGACAAAGCTTGGTAAAATCAAGTATAAGTCTCATGAGGAACAGCTGGCGGAAAACCACCGAAAAATGTTGCTGGCTATGGCGCAGGATTTACGGGTTATTATGGTTAAGCTGGCGGACAGACTTCATAATATGCGTACACTGAAACATTTGAGGGATGACAAACAGAGACGAATCGCTCAGGAAACGCTGGAGATTTATGCACCGCTGGCTCATCGTTTAGGGATGAGCCGTATTAAATGGGAACTTGAAGATACAGCCTTGCGCTATATCAATCCCAAACAGTATTACCGGATTGTACATTTAATGCAGACCAAAAGAGAAGAACGAGAAGAATATATTACTGAGGCCGTAGAAGATATTAAAAAAGCTACAGAAGATTTAGAAATTTACGCAGAGATTTATGGAAGACCGAAGCACATTTACTCTATTTATCGGAAGATGAAAGATCAAAAGAAGCAGTTTACGGAAATTTATGATTTACTGGCTATACGTGTCATCGTTGATTCCATTAAAGACTGCTATGCTGTGCTGGGAGCGATTCATACAAAATGGACACCAATGCCGGGACGTTTTAAAGATTACATTGCTATGCCAAAAGCCAATATGTATCAGTCTATCCATACGACAGTTATCGGTCCAAAAGGAAATCCTATAGAAGTTCAAATACGGACGCATGAGATGCATCAGATTGCAGAATTTGGGGTAGCCGCTCACTGGGCATATAAAGAAGGAAAAACAGATAAAGTCGAAGAAGATGAAGAAAGCAAACAACTTAGCTGGTTCCATGAAATTTTGGAGCTTCAAGACGAAAGTTATGATGCTTCTGATTTTATGGAAAGTGTCAAAGGCGATATTTTTAGTGACAAAGTCTATGTTTTCACCCCGACAGGTGATGTAACTGAACTGCCGAAAGGTTCCGGACCTCTTGATTTTGCCTACAGTGTACATACTGAGATTGGGAATAAAACAACTGGTGCCAAAGTAAATGGCAAAATGGTTCAACTGGACTATACGCTGAAAAACGGGGATATTATTGAGGTTCTGACTTCACCTAATTCATTTGGTCCCAGTCGTGACTGGCTGAAAATGGTAAAAACCAGTAAAGCCAGAAATAAAATTAAACGATTTTTCAAGGTTCAGGATCGGGAAGTAAATATTATTAAAGGGCATGACTTGATCAGTAAATTCTTGACAGAGCATGGCTTTACACCAAAAGAATTTATGAGCAAAGCTAAAATTTCCGAAGCAGTTGAGCGATTCAATTATCAGTCGGAAGATGATTTGTATGCTGCTGTGGGCTATGGTGAAATCAGCGCGCAAGTGGTTTCCAATCGTCTGACTGAAAAAGAACGAAAAGAGCAGGAAAAGGAACGGCAGAAGCAGGAAGCAGAAGAACTGCTGACTCAGCCTGTGAAAAAAGAGTCTGATAAGATGAAAGTTCGACACGAAGGCGGAATTGTTATTCAGGGGATTGATAATCTTCTGATCCGCCTAAGCCGCTGCTGTAATCCTGTACCGGGAGATAAAATTGTCGGCTATATCACCAAAGGGCGTGGGGTGTCTATTCACCGTGCCGACTGTCCGAATGTTCAGCATCAGGAGGAGCTCCCTGAACGTATGATCGAGGTGGAGTGGGAAGATACTGAGAATCTGAATAAGGAATATAATGCAGATTTAGAGATCTATGGCTATAACCGCAGCGGTCTCTTGAATGATGTTTTACAAGCGATCAGTTCCATGACCAAAAATTTGGTTAGCGTAGAAGCGAAGCCAACTAAGGATAAAATGGCAATGATTCATCTTACGGTGAAAATTCAGAACCTGTCTCATTTAAAAACAATAGTAGACAAAATCAAAAATGTTCCGGATGTTTATAGCGTTCGTCGGACCAATGGGTAGGAGGAGACAATGTGAAGGCTGTTATTCAAAGAGTTTCAAAAGCTCATGTCGAACTGACAGGTACTATTATCGGGAAAATTGATCATGGATTTATGATCCTTTTAGGGATTCATGTAGAGGATACTATGGAAGATGTGGCGTATCTGGTACGTAAAATCAGCAAGCTTCGTGTCTTTGAGGACGAAGAAGGAAAAATGAATCTGGATATTCAGGCAATAGGGGGAAGTATTTTAAGTGTTTCTCAATTTACGTTGTATGCAGAGACAAAAAAAGGAAACCGCCCGAGCTTTATTCAGGCTGCCAGACCTGAGCAGGCTGTTCCTCTCTATGAAGCATTTAATCAGCAGCTGAGAGACGCTGGTATTATTGTTGAAACCGGGGAATTTGGCGGCAACATGGATATTTCTCTAATCAATGACGGACCAGTCACAATCGTTATTGATACACGGGAAAAATAAAAAGAGTCATTTCTGTTTCTGGAAGATTTTTCAGAAATGGAAATGACTCTTTTTCATGACAAACGCATGAAAAAATACAAATGAAAAGAATTGAAGCAAAGTAAAAAAACTCCTCCTGTCAAGTAAGGATGAAGTGAAAAGGGAGTCATCCAGTGGAAACAACGCGATAAATAACAAGAGGCTCCCAGCAGGCTGATTTTTTCTTTAAGGAAGAAGCAATCCAGATACACAGTATTTTTAATATTTAGGTTGTTTATTTTTTGTAGTTTAAAAAAATGAACAAGAGCCTGCGTAATGAAGAACAGACGGTTTTGTACTTTTGATGTGATTCTTTTTTACTGTGACTGTCATGAATAGAGGATTCACTGGTATAATAAATAGTTGAATGAATACTTACAAAAGAAGGAGCTGAATAAATGAAACGATATAAAGAAGAGTTGCGTCCTCTATTGAAGAAACTGCCTGTTCCTGCGTTGGAAGATACACTGGAAGAAGCTGTCGAATGGGCGGCTCCGTTTTTGACGGATGAAGAGATGGATGAGTTTAGACAAATTATCCGGCAGTTTGCTGAAGCAGAGGGAATGGTACTTCAAGCACGCTTGAATGAATATTGCGACAAAGGAACAGACAGCTGGCTTGCTCCGTTCTGGGAGGAGAACTATTTGGCTTTGCAGGGACATTTGCAAACCCAATCTAATTTTGCTTTAGTTATCAATCCCAAATACCATAAGCATCTTTCTTCACGTGCTGAGAAGGCTGCCGGTGTCATCTGCTCTCTGGTAAAAAATTGTCAAGATTACTATGAAGAGCGTTTTCCGCTGGATTATACTCGTAAAAATGAGCATTTGGATATGTCATTTTATGGGAACTTTTATGGCAGCTGCCGGATTCCGGGTGAATTTGGTGATTCTTTCTATAAAGCAGCAAAACCATCCAGGCATGTTATAGTTGTAAATGACGGCTGCTATTATCAACTTGAGGTCATTAATGATGCCGGACAGATGCATTCTCAGGATTCAATATTAGCAATGATTCATTTCATTCTGACTAAGGATAATTATTCAGATGAAGCCGAAAAGAATTTAGCTTACTCTACAGGGGTTAAAAGAAACGAGGCGGGTCATGTCTATCGGCTGTTAAAAAAATATCCGGAAAATGCTGAGAATCTGGCAATGATTGAACATTCTTTATTTATGCTGTCTTTTAATGCTGGTGATGATATGATGGAAAATGGGCGGATTTCAACTATGCTGCTAGATGGAAAAGATCAGTTTTATACGAAAACTATCCAGGCAATCATTACAGAGAATGGCGGGATTGGTTTTAATATGGAGCATACAGCGGTTGATGGCGTTCCGGCGATGAATTTGCTGACCCAAGTATTTAAGCAGTTAAATTCTATTGATTTCAGTAAAGCTGCTGCTGACCAAAAGCTCGCTGAACAAAATATACCAGTAAGATTGAACTGGCATTTGACTGATGAAATCAGCGCAGAGCTGGTAAAATGTAAGGAATTGACAGAAGCTGAAAATAATTCCTGCAGTATTCAACGATTAGTTTTGGACTATGTTGGAAAAGAACAAATAAAGGCATTTAAAATCAGTCCGGATGCTCTTTTTCACATGGCATTGGCAGTTGCTCAGCAGAGAGTATTCGGTGAGTTGAAATCTGTATATGAGCCTGTTGCTATGAGAGAATTCTATCAGGGAAGGACCGAGTGTGCCCGTTCTGTCAGTTTTGAAAAAAAGAAGTTTGCTGAAGCATTTGTCAACAGGAAGAAGGAATCAGCTCAGGATAATTTGAGTTTATATAAGCTGTTTATGAGTGGTATAGAAGCTCATTCCAAGCGTATCAGCAGGTGCCAAGAAGGGCTGGGGGTGGAACGACATCTTTTCGGACTGCAGAAAATGACTGATGCAAAGGTGGAAGCGGAGTATTTTTTCTCTTCTGACGGTATTCAAAAAATCAGTCAAAATTTTATTTCTACAACAGGAATTCCTTCTGACTTATTGGAATCGTTTAGTTTTGGACCAGTAGAACAGGATGGTTTTGGCTTGTATTACGGTATTCTTGAAAATCGTATTGCCCTGACCATTTCATCTAGAAAAGAGCTGACAGAAAAAGCGATACAGCTGCTGGATGCGATCAATCAGGCAATAACGGAGCTGCTTGACTTGGTGATTGATCAGAAAATAAATACAGCTGTTAATTTTTAATCTGCTGAAAAGAAAATAGCTATAGAAAAATACTGAAGTTTCTGGATACAACTGCTCGACAGCTGTTGCTTAAACCTCAGTATTTTTAGTATGTTTCAGAGTGGAATCAAGACTCCATTTCCTCCAGCTCAAGGCTCAACTCTTCCCAAGTATTAAGGAGCTCTTCTTGTTTCGCTTGTGCCTCTTCCAGCTGTGTATTTAGTTTTATTAAAAGGACATGATCTTCAGTTGAATCAGGCTGACTCATCTCTGTTTCAAGTATATGAATTGTTTTATCCACTTCAGTCATCATCTCTTCAATCTGAATAATTTTTCTCTTCAGAGTCCTTAAGAGTTTCTGAGACTCTTTATTTTGATAAAAATCTGATTTATTCGTCGGAATGGTTACCCCTTTTTGGTCTTTGACAGCTGCCAAAGCAGCGAGCTCTTCTTCCTCTTTTTTCTTTTCCAGATAATAATCATAGTCACCAAGGTACAGCTTGCTGCCTTTTTCTGACAGTTCAATTACCTTCGTTGCAATCCGGTTAATAAAATAGCGGTCATGAGAAACGAAAAGCAAGGTTCCTTCATAATCAATCAGTGCATTTTCGAGTACTTCCTTGTTGTCAATATCCAAATGGTTGGTCGGCTCATCAAGAATCAAAAAGTTTTCTTTATTCATTGACAGTTTTGCCAGAGCGACTCGGGCTTTTTCTCCACCGCTGAGCAAAGGAATGGTTTTATCCACATCATTTCCGCTGAACAGAAAGCTTCCAAGTACATTACGGATATCTTTCTCAGGTGTTGTCGGATGCTCATCCCATAATTCTGCAAGAACCGTTTTGTTTCCATGAAGATTCGCCTGCTCCTGATCGTAGTAGCCGATTGAGACATTTGTTCCCAGAGAAACAGAGCCTTTAATAAACGGAAGCTCACCGATAATTGATTTCAGCAGCGTGGATTTGCCAATCCCGTTAGGTCCAACTAAAGCAATAGCTTCCTGTCTGCGAATATCCATGTTAATTGGGGCAGAAAGTATCTTTTCAGCATAACCAATTGCTCCATTTTCCAATTGAAGGACAACATTGCCGGAAGTTTTTTCGATATCAAAAAGAAAGTGCGCTGATTTCTCATCACCTTGAGGTCGATCTAAACGGTCCATTTTTTCAAGGACTTTACGTCGACTTTGTGCACGCTTGGTTGTAGAGGCTCTGACAAGATTACGGGCAACAAAATCTTCCAGCTTGTTAATTTCAGTTTGCTGTTTTTCAAATGCTTTCCACTCACTCGCCAGCTTTTCAGCCTTCAGTTTTAAATAGGTTGAATAATTACCTTTGTAGTGGTGCATCTTTCTTCTGCTTAATTCATAAATTTCAGTTACAACTTTATCCAGAAAATAACGGTCATGGGAAACGATCAGTAAAGCACCGGAATAGTTCGGCAGATAGTTTTCCAGCCAGGACAGGGTTTCGATGTCCAGATGGTTGGTTGGTTCGTCCAAAATTAGAAGATCAGGTTTTTGCAGCAGCATTCTTGCCAACGCCAGACGTGTCTTCTGTCCGCCAGAAAGAGAATTGATGGAGCGATCATAAAAACTGCTGTCAAATCCAAATCCATGGAGGACAGAACGAATTTCATTTTCTATGCCATAGCCATTTTGATCAGCAAATTCCTGCTGCAGACGATCATATTCTTTTAGGATAGGCGGATAGTCTGAACTCTCGGGATCTGTTTCACTGATTATTTGCTCTAACTCGTGCATTCTTTTTTCCATTGCAGTTATTGCTGCAAATGTCAGCAGCATTTCAGCCCAAACGCTCTTTTCAGAATCAAGTCCTGTATCTTGGGCCAAATATCCCAAGGTTGAGGTTTTGCTTTTGGAAATTGTTCCGGCATCAGGAGTTTCTGTGCCGGCGATTATTTTCAGCAGTGTGGACTTGCCGGCTCCGTTCCGTCCAACTAAAGCAATTCGGCTGTTGTCCGCCACTTCCATCTGTATGTTTTCAAACAAAGTCTCAGCACCAAAATAGCGGGCAATCTGATTTGCTTGTAATAAAATCATTATGCTGTCCTCATTTCGTAGTAATCCCTATCAGTGTAGCATAAAATAACGAAAAATTCAGTTTGATGAAACAGCTGTTTCGTATTTTTTTTATTATAGTATGAAATAAAAAATAATTATGAGCAGTAACATTGCTTTTTGTTCAGAGTAACTGCTATTATTACTATTAGAGGAGATTTAAATAGTTGGAGGTATGAATGTGAAAGATCAAACGATTCCAAGAGCCACTGCACGCAGGCTCCCTTTATATTATCGGTACTTAAGAATTTTGTATGATGCAGGAAAGAACAAGGTTTCTTCAACTGAGCTGAGTGAAGCAGTCCAAGTTGACAGTGCAACCATTCGTCGTGATTTTTCCTATTTTGGAGAACTGGGCAAAAGAGGTTACGGATATGATGTCGAAAATTTGATGAATTTTTTTGGTAAAACACTGAATGATGATGAACTGACAAATGTCGCACTGATTGGTGTGGGGAATTTGGGTAGCGCACTTCTGAAATATAAATTTCATCAAAGCAACAGCATTAGAGTGAGCTGTGCGTTTGACATTAATGAGGATATTGTCGGAAGAATTGTGGATGGTGTACCTGTTTACCCGATTGAAGATATGCTGGAGCAAATTAAAATGCAGCAGATTGAAGTTGCAATTTTAACACTGCCTGCACGTAAAGCTCAGGATATAGTAAATCAGCTGGCAGAAGCCGGAATCAAAGGGATACTAAACTTTACTATCGCCCGTCTGGCAGCTCCGTCACACGTATTGATTCAAAATGTTGATTTAACCAATGAGCTGCAGACATTGATTTATTTCCTGCATAATGATGAGAAATTAATTGATGTGGAAGAATCAGAATAATTAGTGTTGCAAAAGCAAATATGAAGCAAACAAAAAGGAGTCGTTGCCCGAACTGAAAAATGTTCTGGAAAAGATTCCTTTTTTGGTGTTTGCTTTTTCTTTTTAGATAACAAAACAGCTCTCAAATCATTGTGGGAGGTCCAGCAATCCATAATGAACAATGAGCTGTAGAATAATGACTAATGTATTCATTCCGCAATGTGCAATAACGGAAGTCCAAATTTTTCCGGTCATTTTATAAAGGATGGTAAAAAATAAACCAAGGAAGAAATAAACAAAATAATTTCCATCCATATGAATCACGGAAAACAGTATAGAGCTGATCACAGCAGCAAGCCAAAATCCTGTTTTAGGAAATGTAAACAAGTCAATCAATGAACGGCGAAAGACAAATTCTTCCATAATAGGACCGCCAATGGCCGTAGCAAGGATAAACAGTTTATTTTCTACAATAACAGAGATGATGCTTTCTGTATTTTCCGAGCTGGGCTGAGTGTTTGTGATTGCCATTTGTATCCCCATAATGAGTGCTTGAAGAATTAATGCAATAAATATTCCGCTAATTCCCAGAAGTAAAATAAATACGGGTGAAGTTAATTTCCCTTCCTGCTCAATTTCTATTTTTGAATGATTTCTAAAATAAAGAAAAATCATTGCAGCAGCGCCCAGAACATACGCAAATGTCGACCATAAAATGACGATTTGCTGAGAAGCACCAGCCAATGCCAGCGGTGAGAGAAAAATAACGAAATAGAGCAAAGTGATAGTGATACTGGTTTTCTTTTTAGCCATGAAGATCCTCCCTTATTTAACAATTAGTAAGAGTATATCATACAAAAGTAATCTTTGGTAAAGAGGTTCTTCTATTTTTTGTCACGATAGCCAAGAAATAGAAAAATGAATATCGCAAAAAATAAAGCTTCCCATAAAGTGGTCGTCCAATTGATGGTTCTGTCTACTCTAAAGAAAATGTTTCCGATATTTGCAACGAGTAGATAAATAATTGTTAAAAGAGCAGTTTGTATTATACGCTGTCTCATAGCATAAACTCCTTTTTCTTTATTTTATTAAGGATACTTTTCTTCTTCTAGTTTATCATGAAGCTGCTGAAAAGTTTAATTGAAAGATAACGAAAGAGGGAATTAGATAAGAAAGGTAAAATTTTCTGTTCAAAAGACTTGCAAAGCAGAAGAGAAATGAGTATTATAAATAGTGTGAGTTAGCACTCGATTATCAAGAGTGCTAATGTATGTAAAATTATTATTATGGAGGGATTTATTGTGTTAAAACCATTAGGCGATCGCGTCATTCTTGAAGTCGCGGAAGAAGAAGAAAAAACAGTGGGAGGCATCGTTTTAGCTTCAGCTGCAAAAGAAAAGCCACAGACTGGAACTGTTATCGCAGTTGGCGAAGGCCGTATTCTTGATAACGGTACAAAAGTTCCTGCAGAAGTTAAAGAAGGCGATACCGTAATGTTTGAAAAGTATTCTGGAACAGAAGTTAAATATGAAGGAAAAGAGTATTTAATCGTTTCCGGAAAAGATATTATCGCAGTTGTAGAGTAAATTTTTAAGTAGAAGATAGTATTAAAAAAATAAAATAAGGTGGGAAAATCATGGCAAAAGAAATTAAATTTTCAGAAGATGCCCGTGCGGCAATGCTTCGCGGTGTTGATATTTTAGCAGATACAGTGAAAGTGACTTTAGGGCCTAAAGGTCGTAATGTAGTTTTGGAAAAATCTTTCGGTTCTCCACTGATCACAAATGATGGTGTGACGATTGCAAAGGAAATCGAGCTGGAAGATCATTTTGAAAATATGGGAGCAAAGCTGGTTTCAGAGGTTGCTTCTAAAACAAATGATATTGCTGGTGACGGGACAACAACTGCCACAGTATTAACTCAGGCAATTGTTCGTGAAGGGTTGAAAAATGTAACTGCGGGAGCTAATCCTTTAGGGATTCGCCGCGGTATTGAGTTGGCAACAAAAACTGCAGTAGAAGAACTGCACAATATTTCAACGGTGGTTGATTCAAAAGAAGCGATTGCACAGGTTGCTGCGGTTTCTTCAGGTGATGAAAAAGTGGGTCAGCTGATTGCTGATGCAATGGAAAAAGTCGGCAACGACGGAGTTATCACAATTGAAGAATCAAAAGGAATTGAAACAGAGCTGGACGTTGTTGAAGGAATGCAGTTTGATCGCGGTTATTTATCTCAATACATGGTAACTGACAACGACAAGATGGAAGCTGTTTTGGAAAATCCTTACATTTTGATTACTGACAAGAAAATCTCCAATATTCAGGATATTCTGCCATTGCTGGAACAAATTTTACAGCAATCTCGTCCGTTGCTGATTATTGCTGACGATGTGGATGGCGAAGCATTGCCAACATTGGTATTGAACAAAATTCGCGGAACATTTAATGTTGTTGCAGTAAAAGCACCAGGCTTTGGCGATCGTCGTAAAGCAATGCTTGAAGATATTGCAGTATTAACTGGCGGAACAGTGATCACAGAAGAACTGGGACTTGAATTAAAAGATACAACCATTGAAAATCTTGGTAATGCAAGTAAAGTCGTTGTTGATAAAGACAATACAACTATCGTAGAAGGTGCCGGAGGGAAAGAAGCGATTGAAGCACGCGTTCAATTGATTAAAAACCAAATCGGTGATACTACTTCTGATTTTGATCGTGAAAAACTACAAGAACGTTTAGCTAAATTAGCCGGTGGTGTAGCTGTTGTTAAAGTCGGTGCTGCTACTGAAACAGAATTGAAAGAATTGAAATTGCGAATCGAAGACGCATTGAATGCAACTCGTGCAGCTGTTGAAGAAGGTATGGTATCAGGTGGTGGTACTGCACTGGTGAATGTGATCGGAAAAGTTTCTGAAGTAGAAGTTGAAGGTGACATAGCAACAGGTGTGAAAATCGTTATTCGTGCATTGGAAGAACCAATTCGCCAAATTGCAGAAAATGCTGGTTATGAAGGTTCTGTTATTGTAGACAAACTGAAAAATATCGAATTGGGAACAGGATTCAATGCAGCAAATGGTGAATGGGTAAACATGGTGGAAGCCGGAATCGTTGATCCAACAAAAGTAACTCGTTCTGCATTGCAAAACGCAGCTTCTGTAGCAGCATTACTGCTGACAACTGAAGCAGTTGTTGCAGACAAGCCTGAACCTGCCGGAGCAGCAGCACCGGCTATGGACCCTTCAATGGGAATGGGCGGAATGATGTAAGCAACCTCTAAGAACCTTGAGAAATCAGGGTTCTTTTTAATTTTCTGTTATTTTTAACGGCTTATAGGGCAAAACTTTCTAAAAAAAATTATGTAAGCGGGAAATAAGGTTAACCAATCCGGAATTACAACAATCGGCTAAAAGAACCATGGATGCTTTAACAGCCAAAGGTGGGATTACTCGATTAGATGATCTAAAAGGAAAAATACATATTATGATAACTGGATAGATATTTTCAAAAAAAGATACTTACAGGAAGCGATTGAAAAGCAAAAAATTAATATTCTATCAACCTAAAAGTGATTTCTTGTTTATAATAGGTAAGACATGGTGTATCATTCATACAAAGTAAGAAATAAAGGAGTAATATATGAGGCAAGTATGGGACAAAATTTTATTGATACCTATTATAGGTGAGATTATAAGGTTGATTTCTAAGCTAATTAGGTGGATTTTTAACTTTAGAGCTTTTAGGTTAGCTTTTGGAGTAATTCTTTTTTGTTTCAATGCATTATTTTTTAGTGCTCTTATTTACGATATCGACAAAAAAATGTTTGCAACAAAATTTATCCTGGTTTTTGGAATTCTTATGTTTTTGTCAGCAATTCTTTTAGCTATTTCTATAATTATAATAATAGTAGATATTTCTGCAGAGAATTCTATTACCAAATTAACCAACATGTATTCAGGGTTATTTAAATGGGTCAGCAATAACGATGTGGGGAGTGCGACCTTGGTAGTAAAATCACTATCTCAAAATGAGAAAGTGAAAGAGTATTTTAAAGAGACTGGGGGTATAATTATAGAAGAGAGCAGATCAGATAGCAAAAAGTTTAAAGTACCTAGTGTTGAAAAATATTTTCTTGGTTCTGTGATTGAAATTGTAGATTTGCTTGACGAAGCGACTAAAGAGTACTTAGTTTCGATTGACAGATTTATAAAATTTGAAAACTCAAGTAAAATATACAAAGAAAAAATAATTGAGAGTATTTTAAGTGTTACTTTTATCGCTTCTATTTTAGCTGCTTTAAAAAATGGAATTGATTATTATGTTAATGAAGAGACAAAAAATGTGGGGATAATAATTATTATTTTTGTTCTTTCTACAGCTGTTATAGTAGGTTTGATTGTTCTAAACATGTATTTAAAGCAAAAGACTGAAAACAATGCAAAAAATTTCCTTAGATTTATTATTAAAGAAATCAAAAGTAAAAATGAGCAAGAAAACTAATTTTAATTAACTAGCCCATTGCCTACTTGGGGCTCTAAATATTAAGTGAGACAACTAAAATCGTATGTGGGAATAAATTGAATAAGCAATATTTTAGCGCTGTGTCTGGGAAATTTCGTGGATGGAGTGCTTTTTGTGCTGTTATTTATTTGTGCATGGGAAAAGGAGAGCCAGACTTATGAAAACTTTTGTTTTAAGTAAATGTAAAGATTATTTGTAATTAAACCTGCAACTATTCCTAGGTTCTGTTCAATTCCGGAACGGCAGTCAAGTATATATGAAGTTAACCAATAACTTTTTATTTTTTCATTGTTGCTTATTTGAGTAACGTTTCTTTTTATTTGATCATCTTGTCTGAGATGGTCTTTTTATTTACATATTTTTCGAAAAAGGTAAAGTGTGTTAGCATTGTATGTACTTGGTTGTAAAAAATAAAAAGAAGGACCAGCGTGATGCCGGACCTTCCTTTTTTTATACGCCTAGTTTTTCTTTCAATGCTTCAGTAAGAGTTGCGGAGAAATTTATTCCAGCTTCGTTGCCTAATTCATTCAAATATTTTGGAATAGAAAGAGTTTTTTTCACTACAACGTTTTTAGATTGAGCTTTGAAACGAGTCAAATCAATATCCACTAAGGTTTCCATATCGTTTTCTTTTAAGTCATATTTAGTAGCATTTGATTCAGGGAATGGTTTCCCTTCTTTTTCAAATTCGATTAACATATTTCCGATATAGTCCCGTGCCATAGAAATAGCATCGGCCACATCTTTGCCTTGTGTGAACCCTTCAAAATCTGGAATAGATACAAAATAATCATAACCGGATTTATCTTTTTCATAGTTTAATATAACTGGATATACAAATTTATTTGTCATAATATATTTTCCTTTCTTTTGTTTATTATTGTATAATTTACAATGAAGCAGAGGGGCTTATTTGAGTCCGTACTTCCTGATTAATGCTTTTGCCAGTCTTTCATTTGTTTCACGATGTCGAACAATTTCTTCTGTTTTTTTACCGTTGGTGTAGATGTCATGATTGCTTCCGTGTCTCAAGAACCACCAACCGTTATTCTTGAATAGCTTTACTAGGTCCCTAGTTTTCATTCCAAGCCTCCTTTGTACATATTATTATACGTGATAAACACGTGTCGTTCAATGGGTTTTATGAATCATCTTGAACTTATTTTGATCATTTATAGGGCAAAACTTTTCTGCTAGTCCCTACCAGCGGGATTCTTAAAATGAAATTTAATAGCTAGAATCCCTTATTTCATGGTCTTTTAAGCTAGTGACCCCTGTCATATTAAGCTCGGACTGATGAGCGGCATGATGTAATAGGCTGAAATAGAAAATACAATGCAGCATGAGTGGAAGATTACGGACTGGGACCTGGAAGGGTGGCTTGTCCGTAGTCTTTTTTAGAATCATAAATTGAAATACAGAAACAGCTGGGAAACTTTTCTTTCCCAGCTGTTTCTGTATTTATCCAAGGCTAAAAGGTAATTGTTCTTCTGTATATTTTTTTGGATTAGGCACGATACCCAAATGATAATCGATAGAACCGCCCTTTTCTAAATCACTGTGTACAAAGAACAGTGAAGGGTGGCTGACATTATTTCGTTTCACTTCATGAACAAACTGCTGCTGAATCTGATTAGGAGTACTTGTAATAGTAAGTGTATTGCCGCTTGATAGTTGGATTTCAGCTTTATCAAATAAAGGGATACCGATGACATATTCTCCACTGCCGGCAGTAACAGGATAGAAGCCTAGAGAACTGAAGATGAACCAGCAAGACATGCTGCCATTATCCTCATCTCCTGGATACCCCTGAGCAGTGCTGCTGAAGCATTGGCTCATTAGTTGTTTGATCATAGGCTGTGCCATTTCAGGCTTGCCCAGGTAATTGAATAAATAAGGAAGGTGGAAGCTTGGCTGATTTGATAGTGCTACCTGTCCGAACTCTATTGCCGCCATCTCACTCATTTCATGAATTTCGAAGCCGTAGCCTCCTGTTTTATACAAAGGCTTTTGATTACAAAGCGCAATCAGCTTCTTCTCAAAGTGTTCTTTACCGCCATATTTATCGATTAAACCCGCAAAATCATGATAAACAGCAAAGCTATTTTGCCAGGCACTCCCTTCAGCGTAGTCTGTTCCCCAACAATGAGAGTCAAAAGCTTCACGAAATTGACCGTCTGCATCTTTTGCACGCATAAATCCAGTTTCACTATCAAATAAATGAGTATAATTTTTTGCCTGTTTTCTATAATCTGCAGCATCTGGATCTTCAAGTAGGGAGGCCACTTGATGTATACAAAAATCACTGTAGCAATAATCCAGTGTGTGATTGACAGATTCGTGATACGTGCTTGGAACATAGCCATAGGATAAATAGTCGTTTGTCCCGCGACGGCCATAGTTTTCGTGATTACTTTGATCTGTCGCTGCTTTTTTCATTGCCTGAAAAAAGGCAGGCATCAAATCCGGACGAATTCCTTTAACCGCTGCATCAGCAATGACTGCATCAATCAGTGTGCCCGGCATCATTCCGCGCTCATCAGGAGAAAGCCATTTAGGCAGAAAACCTGTTTCTTTATAGCTGTTTAAAAAACCTTCCAGCATTTCGCCGTACTTGTCTGAAGCAATTAAGGAATATAAAGGATACACGGTTCGAAACGTATCCCAAAATCCATTATTTGTATAAAAGACACCTTCTCGAATGGTTTGATTAAATGTGTCATAGTGGACAGGCAGTTCTTTTTCATTTAATTCATAAAAGGTTTGGGGGAATAGAAATGTTCGATACAGCGCATGATAAAAAGCAGATACCTGTTTCTGGTCATGATGAGTAATTTCTATCCTATTTAAGTAATCTTCCCATGCGGATTGGGCCCGGGAAAGGAAATCTACTTTTGACAAGTCTTCTTCTCGTGATAAATTCAGTTGAGCCTGCTCCGCAGAAATAAAAGAGGCGGCGAGTTGGATTGCTTGCTCAGCGGCATCACCAAATCTAAGAATAACGAAGCCGTCTTTACCCTCAGTCGGACCTTCAATTATCGTCAGGTCATCTTCAAAGCGGAGGATAAAGTAAAAAGTGAAATTCTTATCTTCACATCCGGAAAAATTAATGATTTCTCCGGAAACAGTCGTTTTATCTATTTTTTTTATTTTATAACGGCCAGGCAGAGAAAGAGCTAGTCCGCCATGCTCTTGGATGCCGGATAAAGAGAGCAATGCGCCATACATGCTGGGAATCAGCTGAGAATGAATCTGATAACGGCTGCTTGTGATTTCCAAACAAGCAGGATTGAATGTGCTGTCTTCCGGACGATAAGAGCTTTGAGCATGGAATAGATTATTTTCACTAAGCTCACCACTTATAGGGAGCAGAATCAGATGGCTGAAATCGCCCATCCAGGGACTGGGCTGATGGGTAATACGGAATCCTTGAAAAGTACGGTCATCTGGATGAAACCACCAGCTCCCTTTTTGGTCAGTTGTCTGTGGTGCGAAAAAATTCATACCAAAAGGAACACCTGTATAGGGCAGGCAATTACCGTGAGAAAAGCTGTATTGATTGTCTGTTCCATGCCTTGTATCGATTGTTGAAATTTTCATGCTGTACTAAGCTCCTTATTCGTTAATAGTGGATTGCCGTAAAATAAGCTTTACTGGAACCTTCTCATCAGGAGTTGTTTGATTCTGTATAAGAGCAACAATTTTAGAACCGGCCAGCTGACCCAATTCAGCGAAATCCTGTGCCACAGTTGTTAGCGGCGGTTCAACTAGAGAAGCTGCCTGAATATCATCAAAGCCAATAACAGAAAAATCTGCCGGAATTTGATAGTCCGCCTGCTTAAGCTGCCTCATGAGTTCAATAGCGATTAAATCATTTTCACAGACAGCTGCAGTCAGCTGATTGGAACGAATGTACTCTACCGCAGTTGAGATCGCCGCTTCAGTGTCATTTAACTTTGTTCGAAAAGTCAGATCCTTTTTGTTTAATGCATCAACATAACCTAAATAGCGTTGTCGGACAGTTTGAGGATGATGTATTTCTCCAAAAATATAGCCAATTCTTTGATGACCACTTTCGATTAAATGACCAGCAGCCAATTGCCCACCTTGAAAATTATCTGACAGTACCGCTGGGAATGAAAAGTCGTATAGTTTCTTGTCTAATGTGACAACTGGAAACTCTAGTACAGACAGCTCAAAAAGGAGGTCGAGCTGTGTTTCAGTATTGACTGCGTAGTAAATCAGTCCGTCAAATTCCTTAATAATCATTTGCGCAGTGTGTTGTTCCAAATAATCAGAAGGCGTCATCAGTAATTCGAAGCCATGCTTTTGGATAACTGGATAAATGCCTTCATTGAAATTACCTAAAGACAGATCGTTGGCAAAAGGCAAAATAAAAAGAATTTTTCCTGTTTGTTCTGTTTTACTTTTCCGATTTTTTACAAAGCTGCCTCGTCCTTGCTCCCGATAAATGTATCCTTCGTTTTCAAGCTCTGTTAACGCTCGTTTTGATGTAATACGGCTTACCTGATATTTTTCAGAAAGTTCCATTTCGGTAGGAACCTTACTTTCCGGAGCCAGGCTTCCGGTTTCAATCAATTTTCGGAGATCTCCATAAATAAGTTTGTATAAGGGTTGTTTCATAATCGATTACACCTCTTGATTTGATATATCATATTTTGATGATAACATATCACTGGATAATTGAAAACCTTTTTAATTAAAAAAAAGATAGACATACATAGAAAATACGGCTATACTGAGTACATCTAAATGGTATATCAATAAACGAGGAGTGAGCAGTAAATGGTATATAAAAGCATACCAAGTTCGGTGGAGAAATTCATGAAGGAGATTACAGAAAAATGCGGAGAAGAGCATAAGGATTGGTCAGAAAATTTTAATGCTGCATTTGCCAATACACTTTTAACTACCGTAAAGAGACATGAAGATGGT
Source organism: Enterococcus sp. CWB-B31 (assembly GCF_020567645.1). Lineage (NCBI taxonomy): Bacteria > Bacillati > Bacillota > Bacilli > Lactobacillales > Enterococcaceae > Enterococcus > Enterococcus sp. CWB-B31. Next base: position 213,152 of record NZ_JAJDJW010000002.1, on the reverse strand, counting down.
ACGACCTTTTTATTAACAGGAGATATTCCGGCGATGTGGCTGCGTGATTCTACTGCACAAGTAAGACCTTATCTAGTGATTGCGAAAGAAGATGAAGAGTTAGCAGATATGATTAGTGGTTTAGTAAAAAAACAGTTTCAATGTATCAATATTGATCCTTATGCAAATGCTTTTAATGAAAGTGCAGATGGTGCCGGCCATCAAACTGACCATACGGAGATGAATGACTGGGTATGGGAGCGTAAATATGAAATTGATTCACTTTGCTATCCGGTTCAGCTGGCATACCTGCTTTTTAAAAATACCGGACGTACAGATCAATTTAATCAAGAATTTGTCGAAGGAATTAAAAAAATCCTGCATGTATTTCGTACCGAACAAAATCATGCAAATTCCCCTTATCGCTTTACACGTGACACGTCAAGAACTGAAGATACGCTGATCAATAGCGGCAGAGGTGCAGAGATTTTTCCAACAGGTATGACCTGGTCCGGTTTCAGACCAAGTGATGATGCTTGCAAGTACGGCTATCTGGTACCTTCCAATATGTTTGCAGTGGTTATTTTGGGGTATCTGGAAGAACTATTCAGCTCGGTACGGAAGGATAAAAAAGTTGTTGAACAGGCAAAAATATTGAAAGAGGAGATTCAGCGGGGAATTACTATTTACGGAATCACAAGGAATCAGGCAGGAGAAAAGGTTTTTGCCTATGAGGTGGATGGAAAAGGAAATGCGACAGTTATGGATGACAGTAATGTTCCTAATCTGATTGCTGCTCCTTATTTGGGGTATCTTTCTGAGGAAGATGAGGTTTACCAGGCGACTCGTCGAACATTGTTAAGTAAAGAAAATCCTTATTACTATGAAGGAGCTTTTGCCAAAGGAATTGGCAGCTCTCATACACCGGAAAATTATGTCTGGCCTATTGCGCTGGCAATGGAAGGTATGACTGTTTCGGATAAAAAGGAAAAGGAGCGTATCCTTAATTTGTTGACAGCAACCGATGCCGGAACGCACCTCATGCATGAAGGCTTTGATGTGAATGATCCGAATCAGTATACAAGAGAATGGTTTTCTTGGGCAAATATGATGTTTTGTGAGTTAGTGATGGATTATTTTGATATCCGAGTTGAAAAATAATGGATAACCTTTGGAAGGAAAGATGGGAATGAAGAAAAAAGTATATATTGTATCACACAGTCACTGGGACCGGGAATGGTATCTGCCATACGAACAGCACCACATGCGTTTAATTGAGCTGATGGATGATTTGCTGGAGCTGTTTGAAACAGATCCTGAGTTTAAAAGTTTTCATTTGGATGGTCAAACAATTATTTTGGATGATTATCTGCAGGTACGTCCGGAAAAAAGGGCAGCCGTTCAGCGGGCAATTGCTGAAGGAAAACTACAGATTGGTCCTTTTTATATTCTTCAGGATGACTTTTTAATTAGTTCTGAATCGAATACCAGAAATATGCTGATTGGCATGGAAGAAAGTAAAAAGTGGGGTACACCAGTTGCTTTGGGCTATTTTCCAGACACTTTTGGAAATATGGGACAGACGCCGCAGATGATGCTTCAGGCTGGGCTAAAAAGTGCGGCTTTTGGTCGAGGCGTAAAGCCAATCGGGTTTGATAATGAGGTTTTGTCAGATGATCATTTTACATCTCAGTACTCTGAAATGTTTTGGGAAGGACCGGATGGAAGCAGAATCTTTGGTTTATTATTTGCCAACTGGTATTCAAACGGTAATGAAATACCAGTGAATGAAGAAGAAGCAAAAATTTTTTGGGAGCAAAAGCTGGCAGAAGTTGAAAGATTCGGCTCAACCAGACATTATCTTATGATGAATGGAGTTGATCATCAGCCTGTTCAAAAGGATATTACAAAAGCAATTCACACAGCGAACAGACTTTTTCCGGATTATGAATTTATTCATGCTGGTTTTACAGAATATTTGAAAGAAGTACAAAAAGAGTTGCCAGAAGACTTGGGAACTGTCACTGGGGAATTGACAAGTCAGGAGACAGATGGCTGGTTTACGTTGGCGAATACAGCTTCTTCCAGAGTTTATCTCAAGCAATGGAATACACAAGTATCAAGACAACTCGAAAATATTAGTGAGCCTTTAGCTGCTATGGCATATGAGCTGACCGGGAAATACGATCATGATACTTTGGATTATGCTTGGAAGACACTAATGCAGAATCATCCTCATGATAGTATCTGCGGCTGTTCTCTTGATGAGGTGCACCGTGAAATGATGATGAGATTTCAAAAAGCGAATGAGGTTGGAAAGTATCTCGCAGAGGAAGCAGCAGCCAGTTTGGTAGAAGCAATGGATACCTCTGGATTTCCGGAAAACAGCAGACCCTTTGTTATTTTCAATACATCTGGTCAGAAAAGAGCAGGGATTGCGGTGGTGGAAATTGAGCTGGAGCGAAAAACATTTAAAGAAGGTTTGCCGGTACAGTTATACAGCATGTTAAAAAATCAGCCTTCCAGAGACTACTATGTGATAAATCAATTTGGCGACACAGTGAATGCCTCCATTACCACTGAAGAAGTTCTATTTGATTATGAACTTCCAAAAGATGCGTTTCGTATTCCTTTTATGAAACGTTTTGTGACAGTGAGTGTCGAGACCTCTGAGATGGCAGAATTTTCATGGGAAACATTGGCACTTGTAGAAGGAAAAAAAGAAAATGAAAAAGTAAAACTGGTTCATGCAAATGGCAGGATATTGGAAAACGAACAGGTAAAAGTTGAAGTTGCTGCAGACGGCAGTATAGCAATCACTGATAGAGGAACAGGAAAAACAGTGGAAAACCTGCTGGTCTTTGAAGATGTGGGAGATATTGCCAATGAGTATATTTTTAAGCAGCCTGAAGGAGATCAGGCAATTCTTTCAACAAATTTTACTCATAACATTAAAATAATGGAAAATTCTGATATCTGCGGAAAAATTTGTCTGACTCAAACATTGAGAATTCCCAAATCAGCAGATGAATTATTGGAAGAGGAACAGAAAGCTGTTGTTGATTTTCGATACCGAAAGGCACAACGTTCAAAGGAGATGGTGCCATTTACTATTGAGACGCTGATTACAATTGATCGTGTAAATAAGCATGTAGGATTCGAAACAACGATTGACAATCAAGCGAAAGATCATCGTCTGCGTGTTCTTTTTCCGACAGGGATAAAAGCTGAAACACATGAAGCTGACAGTATTTATGAAGCAGTTGTACGACCCAACAAGGTATCCAGCCATTGGGAAAACCCTGCGAACCCTCAGCATCAGCATGCATTTGTAAACCTTCACGATTCATATTTTGGTGTAACCGTATCCAATATCGGTTTGAATGAATATGAAATTATTGAAGATACTATTGCGCTGACACTGCTTCGATGTACAGGAGAGCTGGGCGACTGGGGCTGGTTTCCAACTCCGGAAGCACAGTGTATAGGGCAGCATACATTTACTTATGCAATTGAATTTCATGGAAGACCTGATCAGCGTTACCAGACCTATCGACATGCTCACAGTCTGCAGATTCCTTTCAGTACAAAACAGCTTCCCAGACAAATAGGAAGCTTGCCTGGCTGCAATCAATATCTGATAGTTGAAGGAGATACGTTTGCAGTAACAGCTTTAAAACGCAGTAAAGAAAAGAATCGGCTAGTTCTTCGAGGGTATAATCTATCTGATAAACATGCTGATTTGACAATCAAAAAAGATAAAGAACAGCTTTTTCTGTTGAATCTGCTGGAAGAAGACCAGAAACAGAAATATTCTAATCAATTGAAGCCCTGTGAAATTCGTACGATTGGCTTTGGGGAGGCTGACTAATGTATTATGGAGCAATTGAAGCCGGAGGAACTAAAATGGTTTGTGCCGTTGGAGATGAAGCATTGACGATTATTGACCGCTTGGAGATTCCTACGACCCTTCCGGAAGAAACGTTGGAACGGATTTATGCCTTTTTTGATCAGTATTCATTGTGCTCTATGGGAGTAGGCTCATTTGGTCCAATCGGTATTAATCCGGATAAAGATAATTATGGTTATATTCTGGCAACTCCAAAAAAAGGTTGGACAGCCTTTGATCTTTTAGGGAATTTAAAGAGTCGCTATTCCATTCCTTTTGCCTGGACAACAGATGTGAATGCTGCTGCTTACGGGGAAATGAAAAGAGGAGCAGCCAAAGGTAAAAAGAGCTGTATCTATCTGACTGTAGGAACAGGTATTGGAGCCGGTGTTGTGATTGACGAAACGATCTTTCAAGGGCTTGGACATCCGGAAATGGGGCATATCAGAATCCGGCGTGCTGACTCAGACCGTTATGAAGGCACTTGTCCGTACCATCGGGATTGTTTGGAGGGATTGGCGGCAGGCCCTTCTCTTGAAACCAGAACAGGGATGAAAGGCGAAAATCTGCCGGAAGCACATCCGGCATGGGAACTTCAGGCCTACTATATTGCACAGGCATTGATGAATTACACGTTAACACTGGCGCCAGAGAAAATCATTTTAGGCGGAGGCGTCATGAATCAAGGGCATTTGCTTCACAAGATACGTAGACAGTTCATTGAACAGATGGCAGGATATATGGATACTCCTGAAGTAAATGAATATATTGTTCGCTGGCAGCTTGCTAACGAGAGTGGGATTATCGGCTGTCTGCTTCTGGCAAAGGAAGCAGTTTAGAAAATAGGCAGGCAGCAGAAATATATATAAAGCTTTTTTACTTGTATTTTTAGAAGATGGCTGGGAGTGTGATATTAGTAAGTCTTATTCCCTAAAACTGAATAAACGATGGTCCGGAATTTGTATGCCTCTGTATTTAGTTGAGGTTGTGACAAAAGCGATCAGCTCCGAGAATTAAGAAGGAGTATCCGAAAATTGTTAAGGAACACTATTCATAGAATGAATAGCTGTGAATGAATACACTTTGGCTTAATTCCGAAGGAGCTCCTTTTGTCCCGCCGTTTATTGGGGGGATACGAGGAGAGTTCAGAGCTTTATTTCTGTCCTATTCTCAGTTGTCTCTTTGTATATGGAATAAATTCTAACAATTTATCCCATCAGAGCTTCACGTACTCTCTTACTAGATGACTTATACTACTAAATAGTTCGGCAGATAAGTTTGAACAACATCTTTAATTTGTTTCGAAAGACCTATAGTTTGTTTCTTAAGTTCTTTTGTTGAAAGCGTTATCCTTATTAATGAAAGGAGCGAAAGAAATGAATAAAAGAAAAAAGAGCATCTGGCAGCAAATCTGGCAATTTAAAGCACTTATTTTAATGGCTTTGCCGGGTTTCATCTGGTTTATATTCTTTTTCTACATACCAGCGCTCGCAAATATTGTAGCATTTAAAGATTTCCATATTTCGCCGGATGGTTTTCTTGCAAGTTTGAGAAATAGTCCGTGGGTTGGATTTGAAAATTTCAAATTCTTATTTGCATCCAGTGATGCCTGGCTGATTACAAGGAATACACTGCTTTACAATATTGTGTTTTTGGCATTCAATCTGTTTTTTGCGATTGCATTTGCGATTATTATGAGTGAACTCCGAAATAAGAAAGCAGTGAAAGTCTATCATACTATGTCTTTATTGCCGTACTTTCTCTCTTGGGTTGTCATTTCATACTTTGTCTATGCATTTTTGAGTCCTGATAAAGGAATTTTAAATCAATGGATTACAAATGCAGGTGGAGAAGGAATTAACTGGTATGCTGATCCAAAGTGGTGGCCGCTGATTTTCGTCGTACTGAATGTCTGGAAAAGTCTTGGATATAACAGTATTATTTACTACGCTTCTGTCATGGGAATTGATCCGACCTATTATGAAGCAGCAATGGTGGACGGTGCCAGCAAATGGCAGCAAATTAAAAATGTGACGATCCCTCAACTAATTCCAATGATGTCAGTTCTGCTGATTATGAATATTGGAGGAATCTTTCGAGCAGATTTTGGTCTGTTCTTTCAAGTACCGAAAAACTCCGGTGCTTTGTATCAGGTGACTGCTGTTTTAGATACGTACATCTTTAACGGACTGACTGCTACAGGGGACCTTGGGATGACTGCTGCTGCTGGTTTATATCAATCTGTGGTAGGTGCCTGTCTGTTGCTGGCAGCGAATTTTGTTGTTCGAAAACTTGAACCGGATTCAGCCTTATTTTAAGGGGGACTTTAATATGAAGAAGAAAAAAGTACAACAAGTTGAAGTTCGTTCCTTTAATTCAACGGTCAACTTGATTTTCAGCATAGTCATTGCGCTTTTTGCAATTTCCTGTATTCTGCCGTTTTTCTTTGTTATTGTTATTTCGTTGACAAGTGAAACTTCATTGGCAGAAAATGGATACCGCTTCTGGCCAGGAGAATTTTCTACAGCAGCCTATACTTACCTGTTCAGTGGGCAGATGAGCAGTAAGATCTTTCAGGCTTTCGGTGTAACCGTTTTCGTAACAGTTTTTGGAACATTCGTTAATGCAACAATGACTTCGTTGTATGCCTATGCCATTTCAAGGTCAAATTTTCCATTTCGACGTTTTTTCACATTGGTTGCATTAATTACGATGTTGTTTTCACCGGGAATGGTAGCGAATTATTTGGTTATGACAAATCTTCTGCAATTGAAGGATACGATATGGGCACTGATTCTGCCGCTGGCTTTAGGTCCTTTTAATATTCTTGTAATGAGGACCTTCTTTAAAAAAACAGTACCGGACAGTATTATTGAATCGGCAAGGATTGATGGCGCAAGTGAAATAAAAATTTTTGTTTCTATTGTTTTGCCGCTAGCTGTACCTGGTATTGCAACGATTAGTTTGTTTGCTGCCTTGGGCTATTGGAATGACTGGTTTAATGCTTTGCTGTATGTTCAAAAGGATTCTCTGATTCCTTTACAGGCGTTGTTAATGCGCATTCAAAATAATCTTGATTATCTGGCAAAAAGCACAGGAATGGCTGCTCAGGTTCAGGGAGGGCTGGCAGCTCTGCCAAGTGAATCGGCCAGGATGGCCATTGTTGTTGTTTCAACATTACCGATTGCAGTTACCTATCCGTTCTTTCAGCGATATTTTGTCGGCGGCTTAACAATCGGCGGTGTGAAGGAATAAAAATATATAGGAGGAATAGAAATGAATAAGTGGAAAAAAGCAGCTGTAATTGCAGGAGCAACAGCTTTAACAGTAGGGCTGGCAGCTTGTGGTTCAAATGATAACGCTTCAGGAGAAGCAGATGGTGTGACAACTCTGCTGATGTATCAGGTGGGGGATAAGCCTGATAACTATGATCAGCTGATGGAGATTGCAAATAAGCGTATCGAGGAGAAAATTAGTGCGAAGATTGATTTGCAATATATCAGCTGGGGAGATTGGAATCAGAAAATGAGTACAATTATCGCTTCAGGTGAAAATTATGATCTTTCTTTTGCCTCTGATTATGTAGCTAACGCTCAAAAAGGTGCGTATACTGATTTAACAGAATTGGCGCCTGAATATGCAAAAGAAGCTTATGAACAATTGGATGAAGCCTATATTAAAGGAAATTCAATAGATGGAAAATTGTATGCTTTTCCAGTTAACGGGAACATCTATGCACAGCAAATGCTGACATTTAACAAACAATATTTGGATAAATACGACATTGATATCAGCTCCGTTCATTCGTATGCAGATGCTGAGGAAGTATTGAAAATCTTCCATAAAAATGAACCGGGAATTCCTGCCTTTGCGATTGGTCAAACATTTGAACTATCTGGAAACTTCGATTATATTATTGGAAAAGAATATCCATTTGCAGTAAAACTTGATGGCGATACAACGAAAATTGTTAATCAGTACGCAGATAAGGAACAGATGGAAAACTTTAAATTGATGCATCAATGGTACACAGATGGGTTGATCCCTGCAGATGCGGCGACTAATACAACCGGCTTTCCTTTGGAAGGAAATACATGGTTTATGCGTGAGGAAACACAAGGACCGATGGATTACGGTGATACAATATTAACGAATGCAGCAGGACAGGAGTTGGTTTCACGACCAATTACAATTCCGTTAAAATCAACAGCACAGGCTCAAATGGCGAATTTTGTCATTTCCAATGTCTCTAAAAATAAAGAAAAAGCAATGGAATTTCTTGGGCTGTTAAATAGCGATCCAGAACTTTTAAATGGACTGGTTTACGGAGTTGAGGGAGAAGCTTGGGAGAAAATTGAAGGAGAAGACAACAAAATCAAACTGCTGGACGGCTATCAGCCCAATAACCATATGGCAGCCTGGAACACTGGAAATAACCTGATTCTTTATACACAGGATACTATTACAGATGAAATGATCAAAGAGCGCGATGAAAATATAGCTGCTTCAGAATCTTCACCAATTCTGGGCTTCAATTTCAAGACAGATGCTGTGAAAACAGAAATTACAAATATTGCCAATGTAATGAATCGCTACAAATCCAGCTTGGCGACTGGTACAATTGATCCGGAAGTGAATATACCAAAGCTTTTAGAGGACTTGAAAACAGCTGGCTGGGACAAAGTTTGTGAAGAAATGCAGCAGCAATTTGATGAATTTCGTAAAACAAAAAAATAGCTCCATCTATTTTTTTAAATGAATATCGAACGCAGGATAAATCTATGAGGTATGAGTGATTTATCCTGTGTTCACTTACATAAACAGGAGCAATGTTCCTTGCTTCAGTATCGTTATAATAACAAAGGGAAACGAGGAAAGGGCGGAATTACATGGTCAGTTCAGGACTGGAAAAAGGCTTTTCAATGATTTGGGCTATTGTGAAACTTAATTTTATTTTTATTACATTTACACTTCTTGGCGGGCTTTTTTTAGGTATTGGTCCTGCTTTTCAAACAATCAGTGATTTGGTTCAGATAAATGAACTGGGCTATAGGGAGACAACCTGGAAACTTGCATTTGAGCGCTGGAAAGTGAATTTTATCAAAGGTAATCTATATTTTTACTTGTTTTTCAGTATACAGATAGTTATTTTTTATAACCTTTATCTCTCCAGCAGCCTGCAAGGACTGATTTGGATGATAATTGACTTTATTTTGCTGTTTGCAGTTCTTTTGCTGACTGTAGGTTATCTATATGTATTAATGAATGAGTCAACCTATGAGCTGAGTTTTATCAATCTTTTCAAGCTGTCTTTTATCAGTATTTTTTTAAATTTCACTGTCTTTTTAAAAATTATTGTCGGGCTTACAGGGATTATTCTGTTTACATTGAGTATGAAAGGACTTATATTATTTGGGAGTTTTAGTCTTATTATTCTATGGCTGTCATTTGCCAGTAAAAAAAATCGTGAATGGATCGATGGAAAGTTAACATATGAAAACTAAAATTGCTGATTTTTTTAAAAAGGATTTCCTGATTAATCAGTTGATGCAGCTCTATAGTATTTTGCTGATTCTTGTTTCTATCTTTATTATGCTGACACTCAGCTTGTATACTGGAATTGAACAATTCCACAGCAGCTGGCAGTCAGTTGAGAATACGGGACTGCAGCTGGATAGCTATACGCAGGAAAAAAGTCGGTTGATGACAGAAGTACTTGGTGAATTTACGAATTCAGATCGGCAGTTTGAATCAGTGAGAAACTATTTGAATTTAACCCCAGCTGAATATTTTGACTATACAAATGAAATCTATCGGACAACAGGAGAAAATATTTATATTCCCAATACCCTTTCCAGAATATTTAATACTTATGGGGAAATCAGCGAGCTTGCCATTCGGCTTGAAGAAAGTGAATATTATCTAAAAGCTGACAGGGAACGGCCTCAGGGAACAGAATTTCAGGGGAATCAAATAATTATGGATGAAAGTCTGTATCTGATTCGATCCATTTATAATCCCGGCAATCTGACTCAGGTTGTTGGTCAGCTGTTTATTGCATTCGATGATTCGATGGTTCTGGGCAGTCAGAGTGAGGAGAATCGACAGAGAGGAATCAGCAGCTTCATCTATTCAAGCAGCGGGCAGCGTCTATACGAGAATAATACACAAATGAATGAACAGCAGCTGACTGCACTCGACGAGCAGATGCAGCAGGGCAGGAGAGTACCGCTGAATTTTTTGAAAAAGAATTACTATGTGAAGGCAGTCAGCAGCAGGGAGGACCGGACGATTTTAATACTTTTAAGCAAACAAAGAATATGGAAGGAGATTTTCGCTTTTGCTGGAATGATTTTCTTTTTTGGTATTCTGATTATTGCCTTATTGCTTTTAGTGTTAAACCGCACATTTAAACGTTATTCCTCTCAAGTACGAAATATTGTGGAAGCTACGAAAAAAGTCAGTCAGGGGAATTTTAAAGAACAAATTGACACAACAGAAGTCCAACAGGAACTTAAAGAAATTGCGGAAGCAATCAATCAGATGACTGTGAGTATTAATGACTACATTGAAGATATCTACACATTGGAAATTAAACAGCGGGATGCACATATGCGTGCGTTACAGTCTCAAATTAATCCTCATTTTCTGTATAATACGCTGGAATATATTCGGATGTATGCTCTTAGTCGCCAACAAGAGGAGCTGGCTGATGTTGTTTATGCGTTTTCAGCCTTGCTGCGGAACAACACGACACAAGAAAAAACGACAACATTGCAGAATGAATTGGACTTCTGTGAAAAATATGTTTATTTGTATCAGATGCGTTATCCAGATAAAATTGCTTATGTTGTGACGATCGAAGAAAATCTTAAGACTTTGAAAATTCCTAAGTTTGTTATTCAGCCGCTTGTTGAAAATTATTTTGTCCATGGCATCGATTACAGCAGAAATGATAATGCAATCAGTATTAAAGCATTTTCTATGAAGGGGAAAATTTATATACAGATAGCTGATAATGGAAAAGGAATTGACAATGAAGAATTGAGCATGATTTTAGAAAGAATGACAGATCAGGAAGTAGATCTTCAAAATTCTATTGGGTTGAAGAATGTTCATGAGCGATTGAGAGGTTTCTATGGTGAAAAGTATCAGATACAGATTGATTCCGTACCTTGGGAAGGGGTTAAAATAAGTATTGTGTTAGAATAGGGAGGTATTGGAAACGTGATGAAGTATAAGCTGATGTTTGTGGATGATGAATATATGATTCTTGAAGGGCTAAAGATGATTCTCAATTGGTCGGAACTTGGATTTGAAGTAGTTAAGACCGCTAAAAGCTCTGATGAAGCATTGAATTATTTAAAAGATCACGAAATTGATCTGCTGATTACAGATATCAATATGCCGGATATGAGCGGCATTGAACTTGTCAAACAAACACAGCTAAAAACAAAGGATTTTTTTACAATTATTTTATCCGGATATGAGGAATTTGATTTTGTTAAAAAAGGGATGCAGCTTGGGGTAAAGAATTATCTGGTGAAACCTGTAAATAAAGAAGAGTTGAAGAAGAGTGTTCTTGAGATTCGTTCAGAATTGGAGAACCGACAACTGCAGAAGGAACAAAAGGAGCTGTACCGGGAAACAGGGTTAATTCTTTGGCTGAATGATGAATTAAATGAGGGGGAATTTCAAGGATTGCTTAGGCAGTTCCCAAGTACTGTTGAACCGCCTTATACAATACTCTTGTTTAATGGTCCGGCAGATGTACTCAAAGCAGTGGCTGACTACTTTATGGATATTGGGCAGCCAATGACCATTTATGGCAGATTTAACGAGGATCAGCTAATTGTAATCTACAATGGAAGTCGTCAAAAGCTGCTGTTGAGTGTTCGAATGATTGAACAGCAATTTACTGGAGCAAATTGGCAGATGATTATCAGTGAAACAATCGAAGCTTGGGAAAACCTGTATAAAAGCTTTGAAAAAATTAAACAGATTCAATCTCTGCAGGCATTTTATCCTGACCTTCTTCCACATAAAAAAGTTTTAAAAGCGGATACATTAAATAAAGAAGCAGAGCTGCCTTTTCTTTCATTTAATGAAGCATTGACGATTGGAGATCGTAAAACGATACACCAGGAGCTGGATAAGATTTTTGAGCAGCTGTTGTCGGCTCAAGCAGATCCGGAGCAGGTAAAGTACATTTCTTTTCTGCTGTTTACAGATATTTATCGACAATCGCCGGCTCTCTCATCCGATGACTACGAACAGGTAATTGCTGAAATTAGAGCAGGTAATACGATAATGGATCTGCGCCAGCTTTTTGATACGATTTTAATTAAAACAAGAGATCAAAAAAGCCGTAAACGCTACTCAGAAACAGTTCAACACGCGATTGAGATCATTAATGAGTTGTATACAAAGGAGCTCTCATTGAAATCTGCTGCAGAGACCCTCCATCTAAGTGTAGTTTATTTAGGTCAGCTGTTCAAAAAGGAAACGGAGCTGAGCTTTAACCAGTATTTGAATTTGGTTCGTATTAAAAGAGCTCAACACTTGTTGCTCCACACGCAGCAGACGATTAATGAAATTTCTGAATCCATCGGCTACAATAATACGAATTATTTTTCAAAATTGTTCAAAAAACTGAATGGACTTACGCCCAAAGAATTTCGGGATAAGTACAGAGAAGAGTATGATTCTTTATAAGTTTATTTTGATTATCTGATTTGTCAAATTAAAGAGGACAGAAGAGCTTGTAGGTCGATCGCTTATTGAGGTTCTTCTCCAAGTTAACCTTGAGGGACAAAACTAGATCGTGCTACTTATTTGCTCCTGCGATTAC